>CAYFOX010000080.1:0-5755 GCA_964344875.1 uncultured bacterium | reverse complement strand
CTTGAAAAGAATCGGATAGAGTATAAAATCGTCTAATCAAAAAATTTAAGCGAAGCCCTATGATATCTGCCTTTAAAAAGATGTTCTCCATACCACAGCTCAAAGAGAAGCTCATTTTTACCATTGTGCTACTAGCTCTTTGTCGTGTAGGTGCCTATATTACCGTTCCTGGTGTAAATGCTGAGGAGGTCGTAAGATTATTCAAGTTTACAGCAGGAGGAGGCCAGAACCTCTTCCAACTGGTAGATATTTTTTCGGGTGGAGCTTTTGCACAAATGACAGTGATTGCTCTAGGTGTTATGCCTTACATTTCTTCCTCAATCTTGATGCAAATCTTGGTTACCCTGATTCCCTCCTTACAAAGAGAGATTCGGGAAAACCATGAGGCAGGAAAAAGGAAAATCGGTAAGGCGACAAGGTTTATTACTTTGCTACTTGCAGTGGTGCAATCCACTGTATATGCCCTCTACGCAGTCAAAATAAACAACTCTAATCCAGGAATCATTGTTCAAGAACTCTTGAACTTTGAAATTGCTGGATACCCATGGTTGTTTATATTACTTGTTGTGCTAACAATGACAACAGGTACACTTCTTTTGATGTGGCTCGGCGAGATGATTACAGAAAGAGGAATTGGTAACGGTGTTTCCCTTATCATCACTCTCGGTATCCTCTCCTCTTTCCCATCAGTTTTAGGAAATATTATTAAACAACTCAACCTAGACTCCCAGGAATCTGGACAATTGACATTTGTCTCCCTCGCAGTACTAGCCTCATTTTTTGTGGCTATTCTCGTGGGTACGATATATCTAGTTCAAGGTCAAAGGAATATTCCGGTGCAATATGCACGCAGGATGGTTGGGCGTCAGGAAGTTCAAGGTGGATCTGCAAATATTCCCTTAAAATTGAACTATGCTGGTGTGGTGCCTGTTATCTTTGCAAACACTTTTTTGATGTCCTTAGCTTTCGTAGCGCAACTTGTTGGAAAAGAGGGGTTTTTTGACTGGATAGCCGGTCTCCTCTCACCTGGCTCGATAAGCTACTTGATTGTTTTATCCATATTGATTATATTTTTTACCTATTTTTGGACGACTACGCAGTTTCACCCAGAGCAAATCGCCTCCGAGTTAAAAAAGAACGGAGCTTTTATTCCCGGTGTTCGTCAAGGTAAGCCTACACAGGATTACCTGGAACAATCGATGAATAAGATTGTTATGGCTGGAGCCTTTTCCTTGGCTCTGATTGCGATTCTTCCAACTGTGGTAAGCAAACTTTTGTCCGTTGACGCAAATATTAGCAACTTTTTTGGTGGGACCTCGTTGTTAATCTTGGTAGGTGTCGTATTGGACACTATGAAACAAATTGAATCCCACCTGATCATGAAGCGGTATGACGGCTTCATGTCAAAAGGAAAGTATTAACTTTTTTGAAACTCTAAAAGGTAGAAATGTATGCCTCGTATTTTAGGTGTCGACATTCCCGATAACAAGCCCTTACACATCAGCCTTCGTTATATCTATGGAATTGGACCCACTTTGGCTCTAAAAATTTGTGAAGAACTAAGCTTGGATCCACAAGTGCGTGCTCACTCACTAGGTGAAAACGACCTTTCTCGAATTAACCAACTTCTTCAAGCGCAATATCTTGTGGAAGGGGATTTGAAACGTAAGGTGCAAAACGACATCCGCCGACATATCACGATTAAGTCGTATAGAGGTTCACGTCACAAATTAAATCTCCCTTGTCGAGGACAGCGTACTCGTACAAATTCTCGCACAAGAAAGGGAAAACGCAAAACTGTTGCTAATAAGAAGGCATAGGGGTTGAGCTTTGGTTACTGTAGCTAAAAAATCTGGAACTAGCACACGCAAAGAAAAGCGTTCTGTTCCCAATATTATTCTTCACATCAATGCATCCTTTAACAACACGATTGTTACAGCGACCGACTTGCAGGGGAATACCCTTGCTTGGAGCTCCGCTGCAGCTGCCGGTTTTAAAGGTTCAAAAAAATCTACACCATACGCAGCTAGCTGCGCAACTCAGATTGTGATGGAAAAACTTTCTCCGTTTTCAATTCAAGAGGTAGAGGTTCGTCTTAATGGTCCAGGACCTGGTCGGGACTCTGCGGTACGTATTATCGCTAATTACCCTGTATTGATTACTTCGATTGTTGATATTACTCCCATACCACACAACGGATGCAGAGCACGTAAAAGAAGAAGGGTTTAAATTATGCAAGTAGTTTATGCGGAGTTTAGACTTCCCAAGCAGATTAAGAGTCAATCTATTGACCATAATAAATCTGTTTATATCGCAGAGCCTTTTGAGAAAGGTTTTGGCCATACTGTAGGAAACGCTCTTCGTAGAGTATTGCTCACTTCGATTGAGTCCTATGCTATAGTCGCTCTCCGAATGGAGGGTGTACCACATGAGTATACTGGTATTGACGGTGTAATTGAGGATATGACCTCTATCATCATCAACTTCAAAGGGGTACTTCTCCGAAAAGTTCCTGTAGAGGGTCAAGTTTCCCCACGTGGAATCAAGCGGTATTCATTCCAATTGAATGTAACCAATGAAATGATTCAAGAAGGAAATGGAAACTACACTGTTCAAGTGAAAGACCTTTTTCAAGAGTCAGAATTTGAGGTGATTAATCCTCACCACAAGTTATTCACTGTAACAAAACCGATGACTCGTACAATCGACTTCAAGATTGCACTTGGTAGAGGGTATTGTCCGTCTGAGCGTATTCAGCTCAACGACCCCTCTTTTAGTGAAATCGTTTTGGATGCAGCTTTTTCACCTGTTCGTCATGTAAACTATTTTATCGAGGGCTGCCGTGTAGGTGGTGAAACCGATTTGGATCGTCTTGTTGTCGAAGTGACAACCGACGGACGTATCACCCCAGATGAAGCGATGACACATGCAGTGCAAATTTTATCGTTGCACCTGAATGTTTTTGACCCTCTCAAGATGCAACAGATCACTTTTGATAACGCTGAGAAAGAAGACTCTTCAGATCGTGACGCGATATTGTCAAAGCTTGCATTGAAAATATCAGAAATTGAGCTTTCTGTCCGTTCAACAAACTGTTTGCATGGTGCGAATATCTCCACTATTGCTGAGCTAGTTTCAAAAACAGAGCAAGAGATGCTTAAATTTAGAAACTTCGGCAAGAAATCCTTGAATGAAATCAAGGCTAAACTCGAAGAGATGGGTCTTTCACTTGGGATGGATCTTACCAAATATGGTATTGACCCAGAGCACGTGAAGGAGTATTTCGGTGGAGCAGATCTTTCTGATTTCGAAGAGGATGAAGAGGATTACGAAGACGAAGTATACGAAGAAGATTCTTTAATAGAAGAAGAACCTGAGACCGAAGAGGACGAAGATGAGGCATAGAAAACGTAGCGAAAGACTTGGCAAAACTTCTTCTCATAGGGAAGCCATGCTTGCTAACATGACCAAGGCTTTGGTTATGAAAGAATCGATTGAAACAACACTTCCAAAGGCAAAAGTTCTTCGTCGTTACGCCGATAGAGCGATAACTTTGGCAAAAGAGAACACCCTTTCAAGCAGAAGATCACTAGTAGCTAAATTAAGAGTCCGTTTTAACGAATTGACGACTAAAGAGGCACGTGCTGCAAAAAACGGGGATAAATCCTCTTTTAACGACGATCGTTTCGTGATTGAAAAATTAATGAACGTACTTGGCCCCCGCTTTAAAGAAAGAAATGGTGGCTATACACGTATCATCAAGACCGCCAATAGGATTGGTGATGATGCACAAATGTGCGTTATTCAATACCTTGATGCATAAAATTCTTTAAATTATTCCCCTTTCATTTCTATGATGGGGGAATAATTTATTCTGGGAGAAATCAGTTGTGACAGTCAAAATAGGAATCAACGGTTTCGGTCGAATCGGCAAAATTGTATTTAGACAACTCTTTGAACGGCTCAAAAACAAAGACGTTCAGTTTTTTATCAATGACTTAGCCACACCGAATCAAATCCGCTATTCCCTTTTGTTCGATACAAATTACGGGCATTTCCACTATCCTGTTGTTTCTACGGATTCATCAGTACAGGTTGGATCTTCCATTATCCCCATTTTCAAGGAGACTTCTCCAGAAAATATACCCTGGGATGTGGATATCGTAATAGAGTCAACAGGCCGTTTTACAACAATTGATAAAGCTCGAAAACATCGGGCGAAGAACAGCGTCATTGTTACCGGACCCTCTAAAGACATACCCATGGTTGTCCTTGGAGTAAATGATAGTATATTGAGCGAAAATCATCGCGAGATTTCTATCGCATCCTGCACCACAAACTGTTTAGCTCCTCTTGCCAGGTCTGTCCATGAAAAGTTTCAGATTATAGAGGCTTTGATGACAACTGTGCATGCTTGCACTCAGAGTCAATTATTAGTAGATGGCTATCGCGAAGATTTGCGTGATGGTCGCTCTGCATTTCAAAATATCGTGCCCTCCACAACTGGCGCAGCTAAAGCGGTTGGTTTAGTGTATCCGGCACTTAAAGGCAAATTGACAGGTATCGCTTTTAGAGTCCCTGTCGCGACCGTTTCGGTCGTAGATTTAACTGTTCGTTTTGAACGCAAAACATCCCTTGAGCAGATTCTTAATCACCTGCTTGAGGAGGAAAATACAAGATTAAAGGGGATTTTAGCCGTTTCAAAAGAGGAGGGAGTATCCTCCGATTTTAAAGGTAATGCCCACTCCTGTATTGTGGATGCAACCTCCTGCGTGCAACTAAACGAATCTTTTTATAAATTAATAGCTTGGTATGACAACGAGTGGGGATACTCTTCCCGCGTATGTGATGTTGTCATGCGATGCTTAGAAAAAAATGGATAAATAATCTGTGAACTTTACTAGAGAACCCATTATAGAATCGATAATATCCGCAAGAGATGGATTTAAATTATCGATACGCTCTACCAAAATCCAGGACAACCGTGAGATTCTCGTAGATGCTGTTGAGATTGTATCTTTCGGTAATTCCCACTTTTTCCGCAGCCAAGAAAAACCAAAACCTTTCTTTTTTCCTGTTGGTGATTACGAAGTCAGCGAAGTTAAAGAGACCCGCTTTATTTTAAAAAATTCTACACCGGAAAAATCGGTCAAAATTCAAAGCTCTAAGGAACATTTGCATAAAACGGCAAAAGAGGTTCCTGAAGACGAGATCTTTGCTGAGGAAGAGGAGATACTTGAGGAGCCAAAAGAAGAATCAACCGAGGATTCCTCTTCAACTTCACAACGCGATGATAAAAAATCCAAACGTAATAGGCGTAAGCGTGACCGACAAAAGCAGCAGCGTTTTGCACCAGCCGTTGAAACGCAGGAGGAAGTCTCTACTGAAGGTGACAAAGGAGGAGATACCAAGGATGAAACTCTTGTTTCATCTCCTACGAGCAGCTCTCCCAAATTTATTACACCACCCCCAGCACTCATCATCAGCGCACTCTCCCATCGCAAAAGCGAGACAGTTCATCAGGAACCTCTTTTACCCACCTCTCCCTTAGAGGCCACGGAAACGCCTTTGCAAGAGATACACCTCAATCCCTCTGAAGAGATCCACTCTTTATCTGGTGGCACCTCGGCGAGAGGAGATGAAAATACTTCACTAGAATCTTCTAAAGAGGTATAATATCTCGAAAAACCGGATACCCCTCTTTGCGCAGGTGGTGGAATGGTAGACACTAGGGACTTAAAATCCCTTGGCCTTT
>CAYFOX010000079.1:0-5770 GCA_964344875.1 uncultured bacterium | reverse complement strand
CTTATGGAGCTTGCGATAATGGAAAAGGCGTTGGCTACGTTGAGAGAGTTTTTTACCCCTTGCAGAGGGATTTCAACCAGGTAGTCGGCTTTGGCAAGAATCGTATTGGAAACGCCAAACTCTTCGTTTCCAAAAATTAGGGTTCCGCCCGTTTGGGGAAAGGGGAAAGAGGCATAATTATATGCGTTGTTGCCTGTCTCAAGCGCGATCCAGGGGCGCGGGAGATCTTCTAAGCGGGCGTTTTCAAAAATCTCCACATGGTGCTCTGCCCCTAAGGCTGTTTTTGCAATCTCCTTGTGCCCTTTCGATGGGCAAAACGGAGAAAGATGTATAGACCCGAGCCGAAAGGCTTCGCACGTGCGAATGATGCTACCTAGATTGTAAGCGGAACGGATCTGATCTAAGTAGATGCAGTAGGGCAAAAAGGGGGTCAGTTTTTCTACGTGATCCAGTCTGCGAATTTGGGGCAATATCTGGGGGGTACTTCCGTCTGGTTTTATCGATTCCATCAGTTGGTGATATAGCGCAGAAAGCCCCTCAGCCCCATTTGGAAGTAAAGGGAAAGTCTCATCGTAGCCTCTTAGACGCTCGTAATGCTCTATAGCCTCAAAATCCGCTGCGTTGAGATACACACGCCTAATCAGCTTAGCCAAAACCCTTTTTTTGGCCCCCGCATGCAACGAGAGGAATTGGAATTTACCGAGTTGCCTTAGATCGTCTTTCAAAATACTCCTCAAGGGTTCCTTTGAAAAAATGTACACCGTCAGGTTCGATGGAGATTATCGACGTCGCTACCCTATCGATCAGGTCTCTATCGTGGGATGCGATCAAAACGGTCCCCGTAAACTTTTCCAAGCCATCCCCTAGTGCTGATACAGATTCAAGGTCTAAATGGTTATTAGGCTCGTCTAAAACCAAAACATTCGGTTTACTTAAAATCAGGTAGGACAGAATCAGACGGGCTGTTTCTCCCCCCGATAACTTGTAGGTCTCTTTGAAAACATCATCACCCGAGAAAAGAAGCTTACCCAGGCTTCCCCGAATCTCTTGGTCATAAGCGCTTTGGTTACGCGCTCTCAGCCAGTCAAACATGGAGACACGCTCTTTTTTATCTACGATATCATGATGCTCCTGAGGGAAATAGCCGATCTTCACATTTTGCCCCACTTCGAGCGATCCGTGAGAAGGTGCAATAAGTTGCGCTAAAAGCTTCAAAAGGGTCGATTTGCCCATTCCGTTAGCTCCAATCACCCCTACTTTGTCCCCTCTGGAGATAGAAAACTGTAGTTTCTCAAAAACCGTTTGGTCATTATAAGCCTTTTTCAAGTCATTTGCCTTAAATACCAAACTTGCCGCTCGATCGGGTTCATCAAACATAATAAACGGGCGGGTGATGTTTGTTCTTTTCATCTCCTGAGGCTGAAGTCTTAAAACCTCTTTTTTTCTTGAGGTTGCCTGACTCGAACGAGTTCCCGCTCCGAAACGCTGGATGAAGTCCTGGAGTTGTGCAATCTTTTTCTCTCTGGATTTGGCGTCCTGCTGCGCTCTTTCACGCACCTCCATTTTGGTCTGCACCATCTGGTCGTAGTTCCCCGGGTAGAGGATGATTGTCTCGTAGTCGATGTCAGCAATGTCTGTTGCCACCGAATTGAGAAAATAGCGATCATGAGAGACTACAATCAAAGTCCCTTTGTAGTCTTTCAAAAACTCTTCAAGCCAGGTGATAGAATCGAGATCCAAGTGGTTGGTCGGTTCGTCGAGCATAAGGGCATCGGGGTTTCCGAAAAGGGCTTGGCATATTAGGGCTCTAAATTGGAGATCAGAGGGGACATTCCCCATTAAATGATCAAACAGCTCCTCTGGAATTCCCATACCGCTAAGAAGTTTTTCGGCATCGCTATCAGCCATGTATCCGTCCTCCTCAGCGATGATTTCCTCCAAACTCCCCAGGCGCATACCCACCATATCGGTCATTTCTACCTCATAGAGGCGGTCCCGCTCCTCAAATGCTCCCCATAGGCGCTTATTGCCCATGATGACCACTTGCCTTAAAGAAAAATCCTTATAGTCATGGATGTTTTGCCGAAGATATCCCGTTTTTTTGGGAAGGGCTACTGTCCCGGAGGTGGCCTCTTCAAGCCCCATAATAATTTTTAAAAGGGTCGATTTGCCCGCCCCATTTGGTCCCGTTATGGCATAACGGTGCCCTTTATTGAAAGTAATGGTAACATCCTCAAAAAGGGTCCGCGTCCCCACACGTTTGGTAATTTTAGATAGTGTAATCATAATCAATACAAGACTATAACAGGTGAGAAAAGGGTTTTCAAGGTGCAAATTTCACGTTTTTTAGAGTTTATGAAGGGGGTAAAGAGAGTAAGCCCCCATACGTTGAGAGCTTATGAGTCTGATCTACGCTCTTTTCATGATTTTGTGTTGCAAAAACCCATAGAGAGCATCTCTAAATACGAAATTCGCTCTTTTCTGATGGCATTACATAAAGAAAATATTTCAAAAAAAACGGTGGCAAGGAA
Organism: uncultured bacterium; assembly: GCA_964344875.1. Lineage (GTDB taxonomy): Bacteria > Chlamydiota > Chlamydiia > Chlamydiales > RGXB01 > RGXB01. Next base: position 3,239 of record CAYFOX010000079.1, on the reverse strand, counting down.
AGCCGCTTCGTTAAGAAGTTTTTTTCGTTACTTGGTGTTGCATGAAAACCTTGAAAGAAATCCCATGGATCTCATTGATCCGATTAAACAAGAGGCTTGTATACCACGCGCTGTAACTAAAGAAGAGATAGAGATTCTTTTAAACTGTGTTGACCCCAGCAGTTTTTCAGGTCTACGTGATCGGTGTATTCTTGAGCTTTTTTATGGCTCAGGGCTCCGTTTAAGCGAGGTTGTAGCCCTTAATTGGAACGATATCTCTTTTGAAGAGAGGCTTGTTTTAGTGCGAGGAAAAGGGAATAAATCTCGTATAGTCCCTTTTACTCATACAGTGAAAAATTGGCTGCAGCTGTATAAAGAGCACCCCCAAAACGGTCTGGGTGAACCTGGAGTGGTGTTTTTAAACAAGTTTCAAAAAAGGATCACCTGTCGTTCGGTGGACAGAATGTGCAAGAGTGTTGTGCAAAAAGCGGGGCTTTCCCCCTTGATTACACCCCACGTCCTTAGACACTCCATTGCAACACACTGGCTGGATAGGGGAATGGATTTAAAATCGATTCAGGAGATTCTAGGACACGAAAGCTTAGGCACTACCCAAATTTACACAAAAGTTTCGAAGACTAAAAAAGAGGAGGTTTACAACAAAAGTCACCCTCTGGTCCTGGGTAAAGTTAAAAGCGAATAAAAGGGAGAATAGGAGAAAAAATTTGAGGGGGCTATAAGCCGGATTCTGTAAGAGGTGTTTAGCCCCTACTCGTCATTCCTCTAGGTCTACTGTCGCCAGTAAACTCAAGCGAATTAGCGAAAGGACGGTCGACGAAAACCGTTGATCCCTTCTCTCTTGCTTCTGATGGGGTTTGCCTCATGCACCAATTACTTGGTGAGGGGTGACTCCTGAAATCACCGTTTCATCCTATCGTTAAATGTATTGCTACACTATACGCGGTTTGCTTTCTGTTGCACTTTCCGTAGCCTTGCGGCCCCCAGTCTTTCACTGGCATCTTTCGTCTACGAAGTCCAGACTTTCCTCTGACGCGCAATAACGCGTCAGCGACGAGTCGCCCCCTCAAAAAGGACGAATATTTATGTTTTTAAAGCGCGACGGCGTCTACGTTTTGTAGTTGCAGCCTCTCCTTCGGCTTCGGTTTCGGGGAGATAGTGGATTCTTGAGCAGTGTTCACAGAAAATAAGCTTGTCTGCACGACGTACAAGATTCTCATGCTGCGCTGTAAGGCTGATATGGCAGCCGCTGCATACGCGGTTCATTAAAGCTACAACAACTTCATCTTTTTTGTTCGATAAAAGGCGCTCATAAACAGAGAGAACATGGGGATCTGCATCTTCTGCTAAGCGAGCTCTTTCAGCTTTCAGCTGAGAACCCTCCTGGTTGATCTCCAAAATTGTTTTCACAATCTCTTGTTCTAACTCTTTAGAATTGTTTGTTGAGTCTTCAAGGCTGAGTTTTGTTTTGGCAAAAAGCTCTTCCTCTTGAATGCGGCGCTCTTCCAATTGTTGTAACGTTTGGCTCAGTTGCGCTTTTTCCCGCTCAGAAGAGGTAATCTCTTTGGTTAGAGAGTTGAACCCTTTCGCCTAATTGATTTTTGAGCTCTACGCGCAAAAGGCGGATCTGCTCGAGCTCTTTTTCTCGATCTTTACGAACGCGGACGAGCCGGATCATTTGCATATCGAGTGTTTGGATCTCGAGGATATTTTTAAGAGTATCACTAAGTGTCTCGGGCATAGCTTCCGTTTGACTAAAAGAAATGGTCTGAAAATAGAATACATCCTATATTCATATAGATCAAGCAAAAATCTCGAAGGAGGACCTTTGACGAGGTTAAAGGAATTTTTAGAGTCCGGGGCAAACCCTGAAAATCATTTAGATACAATCGCCATGCTTGCCTCTCTTGATTTCATCGAAAAGGGCTCGCCGAGGGTAGCTCGAGCGATCGAGCAGGAGCTCTTAGATCAAAGAAATTCTTTGAAGTTAATTGCATCGGAAAACTATTCCTCTTTGCGCGTGCAGATGACCATGGGAAACTGGTTGACCGATAAATATGCCGAGGGTATCCCATTTCAGCGCTATTACGCGGGATGTCAAAATGTCGATGACGTAGAAAGTTACGCCCAAGAATTGGCTAAAAAACTTTTTAATGCCGAAAGTTGTACTGTGCAACCCCACTCGGGCTGTGATGCAAATCTGGCCGCTTACCTCGCTATTTTGTCGGAGGTTGTCGAAAGTTCCAAAGTCAAGGAGATGGGAAAATCTTTGATGCAGATGACCCATAAGGAGTATGAGGTTGTCCGTCAGGAGTTCACCAAAGCACGTATTCTCGGAATGTCTTTGAAAGATGGAGGCCATTTAACCCACGGATTTAGAAATAATTTTTCCGGAAAACTTTTTGATGCCTCTAGCTACGGAGTTGATCCTGCAACAGAACGTTTGAATTATGAAGAGATTCGGGACCTAGCAAAAGAAATCCAACCCCATATTCTTGTAGCCGGCTACTCCTCCTACTCTAGAAAAGTCGATTTTTCGATCATGCGCTCTATTGCAGATGAGGTGGGGGCGGTTCTTTTAGTAGATATGGCCCATTTTTCCGGCCTTGTCGCAGGGAAGGTGTTCACAGGAGTGTATGATCCGATCCCTTATGCCGATGTGGTCACAAGCACAACGCACAAAACTTTACGGGGGCCCAGGGGGGGGATCATTCTTTCCAAAAAAAGGTTTGAGGAGGGTCTAAAAAGGGTCTGTCCTTTGGCCCAAGGGGGTCCGCTCGAGCATGTAATCGCTGCAAAAGCGGTAGCTTTTGAGGAGGCCCTCACAACAGATTTCCAAAAATATGCGCACCGGATTGTGGAAAATGCCGAAACTTTAGCTCGCCATTTTATGGATGAGGGGGTAAGGGTAATCACAGGCGGCACCGAAAACCATTTAATGGTTCTCGATGTGTTTTCTTCTTTTGGTTTGACGGGTAGAGAGGCTGAGGAGCTATTGTATAAAGGGGGAATTATCGTGAACAAAAATGCGATCCCTAACGACTCTAGAGGTGTAATACAGACCTCCGGTATCCGAATAGGAACCCCCGCTATCACGACTTTGGAAATGGGGGTAAATGAGATGCTCGATGTGGCAAATTTTATTGTTCGTTGCCTAAAAGGGGAAGATCCTGCCAAAATAAGGGCTGATGTGCAGCGTTTGAAAGCACGTTACCCTCTTTATAAAGCAATCAGTTTAGGGA
>CAYFOX010000078.1:4925-5780 GCA_964344875.1 uncultured bacterium | reverse complement strand
ATTTTCCGTAGATCTTCCTTTTTGAAGGGGAGGAAAATGATCTGGTCATCTAGACGGTTGATCAACTCTGGGCGGAAGAATTTGCTTGCCGCTTTAAGGATCCCATCCCGAATCGCCGCTTCAGGAACCTCTACATCTCCCGCGCCAAAACCTAGATTCGAGCGATTAGCAAATTGCTCAGAACCGAGATTGGAGGTCAAGATGATGATAGTATTTCTAAAATCGACTTTTCGACCTAAAGAGTCTGTAAGCTGACCATCCTCTAAAATCTGCAAAAGGATATTTGCTACATCGTGATGCGCTTTTTCAATCTCGTCAAAAAGGACAACACAGTGGGGACGCTGACGCACTCTCTCAGTGAGTTGACCACACTCTTCATGCCCTACATAACCTGGAGGTGAACCGATCATCCGGGCAACGGTGTGCTTTTCCATGTACTCGGACATGTCGACGTGGATCAACGCATCGCTAGAGCCAAACATGTAGTTTGCTATCGATTTGGCTAAATGGGTTTTTCCAACGCCTGTCGGACCTAAGAAAAGATAGGAGCCGATAGGACGGTGGATATCCTTGATGTCTGCCTTGCTGCGGATGAGCGCTTTACAGCACCGCTCAATCGCTTTGTCTTGGCCAATCACCCATTTTCTTAGGGTGTTTTCCATCAAGATCATCCTTTCATGCTCAGACTCGGATAATTTTTTGAGCGGTATCCCTGTTGTGGTTGCTAATACCTCAAGAATGTGCTCTTCCATGATCTCAATACGAGCCTCATCTTTCGATTTTTGCCAGTCAGTAATAACTTTTTTCTGCTCGTCAATGAGGTTTTTTTCATTGTCACGTAGTCGCGCAGCTTTT
>CAYFOX010000078.1:4164-4915 GCA_964344875.1 uncultured bacterium | reverse complement strand
GTAATCCTGCTGGGCGATCGCAACCTCTTTATCTTTTTTCGCCTTCACAATCGATTCATCTAAATCTTTGATCGTTTTTGGCTGACGCAAAGAGATCATTCTTTGACGTGCGCCGGCTTCATCGATCAAATCGATCGCTTTATCTGGCAAAAATCGGCTATGGATGTAGCGCTCGGAGAGGGCTGCAGCCGCATGCAATGACTCAGCAGAGTAGCGAACCTTATGATGTCGCTCGTATTTATCTTTGAGTCCATTCAAGATCAAAATGGTCTCTTCGATAGAGGGTGGTTTTACGGTTAAACGTTGAAAACGTCTTTCCAGTGCTGGATCCTTTTCGATGTGTTTGCGGTATTCGCTAAATGTTGTAGCCCCAATGCACTGGATTTCTCCGCGTGCCAAAGCTGGCTTCAAGATGTTGGAGGCATCGATTGCCCCTTCAGCTGCTCCGGCGCCAACAATCGTATGGAGCTCATCGATGAATAGGATGATATTCGGATTTTTTTTCACCTCGTCCATCACAGCTTTGATCCGCTCCTCAAACTGGCCACGATACTTCGTGCCTGCCACCATCAAAGAGAGATCTAAGGAGATGATCCGTTTATTTTGTAAAAGCTCAGGTACTTGTCCTCGAGCGATCATGAGTGCAAGCCCCTCGACAACGGCAGTCTTCCCTACGCCGGCATCTCCGATGAGGGCTGCATTGTTCTTTCGTCGACGACAAAGAATCATTGTGAGCCACTCGATCTCATGC
>CAYFOX010000078.1:0-4154 GCA_964344875.1 uncultured bacterium | reverse complement strand
TCCTACGACCGGGTCGAGCTCCATGTTTTTAGCCATTTCGGTAAGGTCATACCCATAAGCGGAAAGGGCAGGGGTTTTAGTGCTCGCTGCTTTGGAAGAATCGGCAAGTGGGGGACCTTTTGGGGGTGTGGAGAAAGAATGGGGCTCTTTGGGTGCCTGGGAGATTGGTGGAGCTTGCGGAGGGATATTCAGATTGAAGCTGTCTAGTTCCTTGAGTATGTCCTTACGCATCTCTTTTGGATCAACACCGAAAGCCTCAAGAATTTGAATGGCGACACCCTCATTCAGTCTGAGCAGCCCCAATAGGACGTGCTCGGTGCCTACGTAGCTGTGGCCCAAGTTTTGCGCCTCTTCATGCGCATACTCAAAAAGCTTCTTCACCATGCTGGTCAAGGCGGGCTCGCCTGCAACGTAAAGATCAGAACCGTAGCCGGTAAACCGTTCAACTTCCTTCATTAGGCCGTCAAAATCGAGCTTGTAAAGCTTGAGGATGTTACTGGCGATTCCGTGCTCCAATTGTGCGAGTGCCAACAAAATATGCTCTGTGCCCACGTAATTATGCTTCATGCGCATCGCGAGCTTTTTTGCAAGGGTCACGCAGCTTTTGGCGCGATTGGTAAAAAACTCAAAAAATGACATCCTTCCTCGTCGTGTTGAAGACCATGACTTACCTGAGGAGATTGGCCGTATTTTAGTTAAATTATCCTATTGTATAATTAACTATCTTTTCGGTTTTCCAAACTCTTCTAGGGGGTTTAAGCTCCTACTTAACTTTTTTCAGAGTTTTTCACAAGAAATCTGCAGAAATCTTTTTTGAAAATCCGCTGACACCTATTTAACCCCATGGCTTTTGGCATATATCTCTTTAAAAAAGAGGGTTTAATTGGTTTGGCTAAATCGCCATTTTCATAACAAATTTTCTTTTCTTGAATTCGTTTGACAACGACGATTACGGGGATTTATTGTAGTAGGCAAAACAGTTTAAAGCAAATTTTTCGTGGACATGCAAGTCACTCTAAGACCCCTTTTAAGCGCAAAACAGAATATGCAGTTGGATCAAGAGCTTCTTGAGCAGAAGCAGGGTTCTTATTTGGAATTTCACCGATGGGAAAAACCGAGTTTCACCCATGGTTTTTTCATCGACCCTAACGAAGAGTTTATTTTTAGTGATCAAATTGACGTCGCAAAAAGGGTGACTGGCGGGGGGATACTCTACCATGGCAAAGACCTCTCGTTAGCCCTTTGTTTTCCCGATAGCCACCCGCTAGCAAATTTTGACACTATGGAGATGTATAGAAAATTGAACCATTTAATGTTGAAAGCAATTTTAGACGTACATCGATGTGAGATTGCGTTTGAACCCGAAAAAGAATTTTCTTTTCAACACACTTTTTGCATGTCTAAAGCGACAAAATTTGATTTGACAGTTCAAAAAAAGAAGGTATTGGGTTGTGCCATAAGGCGTAAAAAGGGGCGTATTTTATATCATTGCTCTATAGCTTTAGACCTGCCCAAAGCCGATGAGCTTGCCCCCTTTTTGAAAAGAGGCGATGCTTTAGTTGAAAAGATCCTCGAAAACACCTATGCTATTGGCTCCGACTGGAACCAATTAAGAGAAAGGATACAGGAGCATGTCACAAAAAATGGATAAAAAAAGGGCCGTCTCTCCAACTCGTCAAGAAAATTATCCCGAGTGGTTCCAGGAGTGTGTAAAAATCAGCCAGCTTGCCGAGCCCTCTATGGTTCGCGGATGTATGATTTTTAAACCCCATGGGTGCGCTCTTTGGGAGGAGATTAAATCTCAGCTCGATAAAAGATTTAAAGAGTTAAAGGTAAAAAATGTCTATATGCCTCTCTTTATTCCAGTAAAAGAGCTTCAAAAAGAGGCGGATCACATAGAAGGTTTTGCCAAAGAATGTGCCGTGGTGACCCACCATCGTCTGATTACAGACCCAAAAGGGGAACTTGTGGTCGATCCTGAGGCAAAAATGGAGGAGCCTTACGTAGTTAGACCCACTTCAGAGCTTTTGTTTGGAGATGCCATGTCCCGGTGGATCCATTCTTACCGAGACTTGCCCCTGCTTTTGAACCAGTGGGCTAATGTTGTTCGGTGGGAAATGCGCACCCGCCCCTTTTTAAGGACCGCTGAGTTTCTGTGGCAAGAGGGGCACACGGCCCACGCAACAAAAGAGGAGGCGAATGCTTTTAGCAAGAAGATGCTCCATGAGTATGCCCGCTTTGTTAGGGAATCACTTGCTATTAGCGTTGTTGAGGGGCAAAAACCCGAATCAGAAAAATTTCCAGGGGCAAATATCACCTACACAATCGAGGCGATGATGCAAGATACTAAAGCCCTGCAAGCGGGGACATCCCACGATTTAGGGCAAAATTTTGCTAAAGCCTCGATGATTCGCTTTACTGATCAGGCAGGGGAAATGCAGTTTGCGCATACGACCTCCTGGGGGATGACAACTCGATTGATTGGGGCATTAATGATGGTGCATGGCGACGATGATGGAGCGGTGCTACCCCCAAAAATCGCCCCTATCCATATAGGGGTTGTCCCCTTTTTAATGAAGGATGGGGATTCCAGTCTAATTTTGGGGTACATAGACCGATTACGTATTTCGTTAGAGTCTATGAACTACCATGGAGCCCCTTTGAGAGTAGAGGTAGACCTATCAGATGAAAGAGCTGCAGAAAAAGCCTGGCGTTTCAAAAAAATGGGGATACCTCATTTGATCCAAATAGGGATGAAAGAGGTTACCGAAAATACGATTACCCTTATAGAAAGGGATATCATGGATACTTCAAAAGAGACACTACAAACAGGCAGTTATCTCGAGCACGTCACAGACTTTTTAGATAAAATGCAGTCTCGGATGTACCAGAAATCGAAAGAATTTCGAGAAAAGCATACATTTTTTGCCCATAACAAGGCAGAGGCGTTTATGTATTTGGAAAACGGAGTCGGTTTTGTAGAATGCTTTATCGCTCAGGATGCCTCTATCGAAAAAGAACTGAAAGAAAAATATAGCGTTACTGTCCGTTGTATCCCCCTGGAAACCCAGGAGGAGACGGGTCCCTGTATATTTACCGATAAACAAGGGCAAAAAGCGCTTTTAGCAAAAGCTTACTAGATTGTGGAACAAAAAAAGGGGGGTACCCCCCCTTGTAATGTTCCCTTTTTCTACCCCATGCTTTGAAGTAGATTCAATCTTGCGTTTAGGATATCAGCAACAGCTTTTTCTGCGGCATCTTCAGAATAGTTTTTAGGATAGAGTTTAACCTCAGTCAAATGAAAATTTGCCTCTTTCAATTCTTTCTCAAATTTTTTAATATTTGTCGCTTGTTTTGGAGTGCTGGCTCTGCTAAGGTCTGTTTCATCTAATTTTTCTAGTTGTTGGGTGATCGCCTCCAGAGCTATTTCCTTTGAAGATGAATCTTCCCAGCCTTGTATTTCAGCTTTGTAGGCCTCTAAATCTTCTCTTAGTGTTTGAACGATATTGGTTCCCGATATGACTCTTTCACCACCGAAAAACTTATTATCTAAATGTTCTGCTATTGCCGAAACGTTAACATTAGCTGCATGGAGCTCCAATTTGTATTTTGAAGCTAAGTTAGTATAAGAGTCTATAAGACGAAATTTCTCTCCATCTTTTGCAATTTGCAAATTAAAGCCTTTAGATGTTAGAAAAATGGCTGCAACTTTGGCCCCATGCTCTGTTGCAAATATTTGATCTTTCAAATTTTTTTGCTGTTGATCATAGAGTTTCTCGCTAATTTCTACAGCCTTTTCACAAAGATTGTTTTTTTCTATGTTTATTCCAAATTGTAAGACTAACGATTTAAGCTTGGCGAATCCGTCTCTAATTTTGCCTAAAAGATTGTCTGGAGTTTCAAGGTTAAAAAGTTTTTGAACAAAAAGGTCGATTTTTTCCCAAAAGGTTAGTGTTTTGGCTACAAAACCGTTTCCTTTAAGGAGAATATAGCTTTTTTTTCCATGAGCTATCCTATCTGCAGCATAACTGGACAAAGCTTCAGTTGAAGACTTATAATCTATCATTGAGAGTTGCATAAACTACCTAAAATTATTTTAATACAAGAAATTATAGTATTATAAATTTTTTTAGTAATCAAGTCAAAAAGAAAGT
>CAYFOX010000077.1:5632-5855 GCA_964344875.1 uncultured bacterium | reverse complement strand
GATCATAGTTGTTAATTCTCTAAATCAAAATGGTTCAGTTTTTCCACTGAACCATTTATGGTGTAAGGAGAACAGAACGAGGTACTAGACTCTTTTAAAGAGGTCTCCAGGCTTACCCTGTGGTCCTTGACCTGGTGAGGGTTGATTTGAGGCTCCAGGGCCTTGATGGTAAGGTCTAAGAGCTTCCCGCTCTTTTTTCTCATCATACCGACCTTCGCAAATT
>CAYFOX010000077.1:5266-5593 GCA_964344875.1 uncultured bacterium | reverse complement strand
CGAGCAACCAGTTCCTTTCCGGTTCCGTTTTCTCCTTCAATCAGCACTGTACTGTCTGTCGGAGCGACGTTTTTCAGAATTTCAATCACAGCGTGCATCAAGATAAGCTCTTCTTTTACGGCAACACCTACTCCGCCGCCTGCCATTTGTCCACCAAGCATCGAGCCCTCAAGAAGCACCTCATATAGTAGGCAAAGGGTCTCTTTATCTTTGGGGAGTCCATCCAGTATGGGAGCGTAAAGATAAAGGCGTTGAGAGTTTGGTTCATACGTTAAGTGTAATGAAAAAACATTGTCTATGCCAAGAATGCAGGTATTGTTTTCATCA
>CAYFOX010000077.1:3924-5191 GCA_964344875.1 uncultured bacterium | reverse complement strand
GCAAAAAACTAATGATTTTGATTAATAGAGATTTAAGGATGAAACAAGATTTTCACGAACATTGTGGATACGGGGTAATACCGGAAGCTGGGGGCTTTCGTTTCTTGGTATACGCAGAAAATATTGAGCAGATTACTCTTACCGTTAACGATGTCGAATATCCGATGGAAAAAGCTCCGGTGCGTTCAAACACCTACACCCTCTTTTTTGAAAACTTGACTCCCCCCTTTCATTATGTGTATAACATCCTCAAAGGGGGCGATTTTTTTTGTGATCTTTTAGATCCTTTTGCCCCCTTTACCGATCCTACCGGAACTAAGAGCCTCTACCCAATAGAGGAGCCATACCATTTTTTTTCGCCTAGCCCCTCACATCCGCCTCATAACCTCGTTATCTATGAACTATGTGTCCGCTCTTTCACCAAGGATGTTTCCGCTAACGTAAAGGCACCAGGAACCTTTGAGGGTGTTTGTGAAAAACTCGATTACCTAAAGTGGCTTGGGGTAGACGCCATAGAGCTTCTCCCCGTGACACTTTTTCATCCCTCACAACTCTGGGGGTACATGCCGCGCCATTTTATGGCTCTAGCCCCTCATTTGTCTCAGAATAGAGATCCCGTGAAAAGTCTCAAAACGCTTGTAGATCTTGCGCACCAGAAAGGGATCGAGGTTTATTTAGATTTAGTTTTTAACCACACCGACTCTATGGAGAGTACCTTATTCCCTTTTTGCGAACATTTTTATCTAAAAAACTATGACGCTACTGGCTGTGGAAACACTTTAAACGTCCACCATCCAGTAATGACTTTGCTTTTACTTGAGGCGGTCAAAAGATTTGTCAAAGTATTCAACATTGATGGAATCCGGTTTGATTTGGGTCTAGCTCTTTGTCGGGATGAATATGGAAAAATCCTTACTGACCCCCCCTTTATTCACCACTTAGAAAATCTTTTCAAAAAAAAGATCAAAATATTTTACGAGCCTTGGGATACCGCGGGGTACCGTTTAAGAGATTTCCCAACTAAAAATGGCCTTGTTTGGGATGATCAGATTCGGGATACAATCCGCAGATTTGCTAGGATGGATCAGGGTCAAATCCCTTTAATTTTTGAAAGATTCCACAGCCCTAATGCGGTCAAAATGGTCAGTTGTCATGATGGATTTACCCTCTATGATCTTGTGAGTTATGAGAGAAAACATAACCTCTTGAATGGATACAAAAATCAGGATGGGCACAACGGAAACTTTAGCTCAAACTGTGGTTTTGA
>CAYFOX010000077.1:0-3914 GCA_964344875.1 uncultured bacterium | reverse complement strand
TTGAGGGGGAGACCCAAGACGAAACGATCCTCACAAAAAGGATTCGAAGAGCCGAGACCATCTATGCCATGCTTTTTTGTTTTAGCGGTCCTATTTTGTTGAATGCGGGAGACGAATTTTTGAGCACCCATTACGGAAATAATAACCCCTTCAATCAAGACAATCGCATCAGCTATCTTGAATGGAATCGAAAAATTTATCCAGGTTTTGTAGATTTTACTAAAAAACTGATCCATATTTACAAAACGACACCCCTTTCGAACCCCTTAGCCCTGGTGCAATTTTGTGGACTAAATCCTAATGAACTAGGGCTCCAGCATAATGATCACCTATTTGTGATTACAAAAACAGATGATAGCGGATCTATTTTTGTTGCAATAAATAGCTGGAAAGACCCTCTCGAGATCTCGCTTCCGACCCTAGACAACGGGGAGTGGGAAATTCTTTTAACCACAGCTAAAAACCCCTATATTCTTGAGCATAACACCCTTGTAATCGCCAGAACCCCTATTCGGCTTTAGCCTCTTTTTTCTACCTCTAAAATCCTGTTGTTTGAGGAATTTGTTGGAAACATTTTTATCAAGCGGTTATTGTAAAAAATATGTTTTTGTTCAGGCGTCATTTTTTGCTTTTCTTAAGAGGAGTTGCTCCCCTTTTTTTATTGAGTTGCTCACAAATGCATTTTCAAGACCAAACTACATACCACGATGATGGGCGAAAAAAACCTATTGTCTGTTTGCTAGGCGTTTTTGATTCTTCAATGAGCGATCTTCCTTGGAGTCTTTCAGAAGAATTCACTACACAAATACAACAAAAAATCATGCAGTCCCGAAAGCTCTATCTCGTTCAGGATTACCCTTTAGTAAATTACCTTCTATCACAGGAGAGAAATTACAAACCCTTTCTACAGGATTTGGAAGTACTGCATAATCTCCCCTTACAATCCGAATACGTCGTATTCATGGAATTAATCAAACATGACCTCAAAAAAGCCTCTGAAACTATCTCTTTGACAGAAAAGCTCGATATGGCGATACGCGTAAGAATCATTGATTTAAAAGGAAAAAAACCCCGTATCATTCTTCAGGAGTTATTTGAAAAAAAGATCGATATTCTGAGCTCGTTGTCTTTGATTGATTATAGAAGCAATACCTGGGGTTCAGCCTCATTTTCTGTACTCCCCTTAGGGGTAGCACATAATGATTTTTGCAATGCTCTAGCTGAGCGGATCGAAGAATACATCCTTGTAGCAAAGTATAATTAGGACAAAATCATGGACGAAGCAAGTTATTTAGCCCAAGGGCTCTTTCTTTTTTTACTCATCGTTTTTACCCACTGGGCGGGCTACAAAAAAGATCTATTCAGCCTCCCTAAAATCTCGTATCAGAATAAACTCTATCCCGTTTGGGGGGGCATCCTCACAATTTTGACTATTGTCTGTTATATGTTTCCTGTCCCTTTAGTCCCCTGGTATGCACCATTCATTGTGTTATTGATGTATTTTGCACTGGGACATAAAGAACAATTCCTCTCCCTTTTAAAAGATCAAAAGACTTTGCCAAAAACCTCTTTGCTTAGGGATGTCCTTATCGGTTTTACCCTCTTTATAGTCTCTCTTCCTTTACTCTCTTTTGTGGGAAATATGCTCGAGATAGTGTTATCCTACTATTTTCAGATGGAGGTTCCGAGACAGTACATAGTCGATATGATCAGCCAAATCAAAGATAACGTACCTCTGCTCCTTTTTTTCTTTTTACTTATTTGTGTTTTAGTACCTGCTTATGAAGAGTTTTTGTACCGCGCTAATATCCAAACTTGGTTGAAAAATACTTTTTCCCCATTTTGGGCTATTTTTCTCACCTCTGTTTTTTTTGCGAGCTGCCATTTCTTTACAATAGATACAGCAGCAGGAAAAATAATTGTTCTCGCATCAACTTTTATCTCTTCCATGTATCTAGGATTCGCTTACGAAAGACAACGCTCCCTTGTAGCCTCGATTACTTACCACTCCTTGATGAATAGCCTTACTTTTGTGCAGGTACTCTTCATAGGTTAAAGGAAAAATTAAGAGTAGATGAACATGTGGTAGTCCGTTGCAAATTCATCTGAAATTTCCATCTTTACAAAAGATTTTTTAAAAAAAGATCTTTACAAAATAAAATCCTGACCACTAATCTGAGCTTTATGATGGATGCAAGCTTCGATCTCAACGCTTTTGGACATTCTGATAAAGGGTTGTTTCGGCAAAATAATGAGGATTATTTTGCTATCTTCCAGGATTTGTTCATTGTGGCTGACGGCCTGGGGGGACATAATGCCGGAGAGGTCGCCTCCCGCATGGCAGTAGAGACGATAGCTCACAAGATTGATCATGTTCGTCTTGCCCTGAAGGGGGAACAGGAGGAGGTGAAAAACACCATACGCTCGATTGTTAAAGAGACCTCCCAACACATCTACGAAACCTCTTTGAAAAGTCCCCATCAGAAGGGGATGGGTACTACCATCGCCTCACTTTGGATTCGTCAAAACCGGTTTACCGCTTTTCATGTTGGCGATAGCCGTATTTATCGGTATCGGAATGGGGTACTTACACTCATGACAAATGATCATGCTAATGAGGTGAGTGTCGATGAGGATCAACTAGGTGAAATACGTAGAAGATATCTTACACAAGCGATTGGAACAACTGTGGAGTGTGAAGCTCGCATCCACTCTGATGAGATTTGTCCTCTTGACCGTTTTATCGTCTGTTCAGATGGTTTGACCGATTATGTTACCACCAAAGAGATGGAGCTCCTTTTATTAAAAAATAGTGATGCGAAACAAGCCACACACGCTCTAATAAATGCAGCTTTAAACCGGGGTGGACGCGATAATATCACAGCTATTGTTCTCAATATCTCTACACCGACAGAATCTCCAAGTGATCTAAAAGGCTAAAAAAATCCAGTCTAGTTTTTTCTTCATGAAAAAGGGCTAAAGCCAGCACAAGCTTTTTTTTGGATTCAATCACTCTTGCAACAAAAATCCAGGGAAATAAAAAAGGGTCGGTATAGGTTCCCACTTTTAAAAGTTTGCCTGTGGACATTTTCACCTTGGCGAATTTCAGTGGAGCCAAATTTTTTTCCAGTTTTTCTAAAACCCTCTTCCCCTCCTCCCTACTCTCTAACTTGCGTAGCACTAAAAGAGACCAATTTTTTTCAAATACATAAGCAGACCCCCTCGTATTTTTTTTCCACAGGGTCGGTTCAAGACAGGTTTCTAAACACACTCCCCCAACATCCATCTTTCCGAAAAGAGAGCTAAAGAAAAAAAGAAGGCACCAAGATTTCACAAAAACATTTTAAAGAAATCCAGGCTTAAATAAAAAGAAATTTTTAACTTCACCTATTTTCTATCTCCAGATACCCCAGTAGATTCCTGACCACCTCTTTTTGCTCTAATCGATGGAGCACAACAGCAAGAGCAGTCCCTTGGGAAAGGTAATCTATTCTTACAGTAATCGGATTGGGGTTGCAACAATTGCAAGAGCATTTTTGTGGATCTTTTTTAAAAAAAAGGGTGAACCCTTTTTCTGTAGAAACCTCCTCTACTAGGGAATGCTTTTTAGAAAATAAAGGGAAGGCTGCTAACTCTTTGGGAGAAATAGTGGAATCGCTTGTAGCTAGGTAGACTATGGAAAGGGATTCAGGGTCCCTAAAGGACCTAAAGGAAACCCCTTGAGAAAAAAAGTTGGGATGAGTGATCTCTTTGAGGGCCTGTTCCCATTGAGGAAGACGAAAAAAAGTCGATTCGATACAAATATCGCCAAATAGGGTAGCGGTACCCAAAAGGTAAAAAAAAATTTTCATTTCAAACCTGTATAAAAAAATAAAAGATATCAGCAGGAATTTTTTTTTAAAATTTTAATATCA
>CAYFOX010000076.1:1466-6167 GCA_964344875.1 uncultured bacterium | reverse complement strand
ACCAAAAGGTGAACGATCCGTTTAAAAAACATATGTTAATTACAAAATATTAAAATCTTCTTAACAATGTTTTGCTTAACAGGTTGCATTAGTTTAGAAATTTTAGCAACCGAATTATAAAATAAAATGTGGAAATTTCCCAGGGAACATAGACACTAGTCAGTATGATTTATTATCGATCAGAGCTTATTAAATCCTTTCAATTATATCGATTATGAGGGCGTCAATCAGAGGTAAGGATCTTGTCTGAGAAATTAGAGGAAGAGTATTCACCATAAAATACAGGATTTCTTTGAAAGGCTCTTTGCCATCAATCAGGAGGTTTTTTTCCTGCTTCAATAAAATGAGTAGTGTAAAAAGGAAGGACAAAATCAACGACCCGCTAAGGACATCTTTTGTAAAAGGTGTATCTTGATCCTTAGAAAAGAGGCCCTGCTTCACTATTTTCAGTCCCAGAAAAAACCCCCTTGAAGTCAGTGTGAGACTATGAAGGTAGAGATTTTGTTTCGAAACGGTTCTATCGATTTCGCTTGGCGATTTTTGGATAATTTTTAGAAAAAATCTCAGTGTGGGATCCACGGTTGCAGAAGAAATGGTTTCAAAGTTATCATCGAAACTCTCATGAAGGATCGCTAATAGGCTTTTAGGAAATCCATTTCGAGCCAAGTCTTGAAATTCCTGTTTTTGGATTTGGTAGCTATATCTATTTCCAAGCCCTTTTGGTAGAGATTGTAAAATTTCTTCCTTTTTTGGGAACATCCCTTCAATAACCGCTTTTTTATAAAATGGAGGGGTATCGCTATCAATTACAAGTCGATGTTTATGGGTGTTGAACCACTTCAATAGCTCAATGTGAGTTGTTTTATCGTGAAATTGGCTAACTTCTATCAACGGAATTAATCCATGTAACGAAAAAGGGGATTGAATGATCCCAAAAACAAGAGATTTTGTAGCTTCTACCCAGAGATTTTCTTTCATTTGCAGGATTCCCTGGAGAATCCAGAGGTGGGGATAGTCCGGGGCAAATACAATCATCAACCGTAAAAGTTCTCTGGCGTTTTGTTCTTTTTTCTCTTTTAAAAGTTGATGCACATGATTCAGGCAGAGCTGTAGTTTTTTTTCTGACAGGCGTAGCGCGTCTTGAAGAGGTATTTCCAAGGGGATGTTGACGTTGACCATTGTCTGCACGGAGGCAAAATATTTCTCTTGCGATTCTATATTGGTGATATCTAAATCGACGATTCTTATAAACCTTGAAAGAGTTTCACTCTGAAAAGGTTTCATCAAGGATTGAAGCTGGGAGGGGTCATTCTTCAACTGTTTACGTACTTGTGAAAACGCTAGAAACAGTTTATCAAACTCTTCAACAAACTCTTGGATCAACGGGTTTTTTGCTTTCGATAAAGAGAGCATAAAATCGAGAAATTGTTCGACTAAAGGGGTGCCTAGGTATTCCAAAAAATAGCCTTAATTTTAAATTACGATTAGCTAAATTTTAGATTTATTTGCAATAAACATTATTTATTGAGGTTTATAGCAACAACAAAAGAGGTGAATCGATCATCATTTTTGTCAAAAATACTAAACCACCCCCCGATAATGATGCCGAAAGCGGGGCTAAAATTCCACTCAAGCGCTGGGGCACAAGAGAGCTGATAGACCGATTCATAGCCGACCGAAGCGGGGGTGCCGTCGAGATTTGTCCCTGGGTTTCCTCTAAAGGTGTTGGGTCCAAAGTAGATGGAGACAACATCTAATGCTAGGCTCAGGTTTTTGGTCATGGAGAGCTCCATCCCCAGGCTTAGCGGAAATCCGCCTCCCCGTTGGACTGTTCCATAGGTGTTATATCCTCCACCAAAAGAGTTAAAATTTTCTACGGTTGTGGGGGCGAAATAGTAATATCCAACCGAAAGCCTGCTACTCAACCAGATATAATTTTTGATCTGGAAAGCTTTTCCCACAACAAAAGCTACCCTTGTAGAAAAAGAGCCATCACCTGTTGCATCTACTCCCCCAAGTGCCGGATCCAGATTATCGTAGTTTCCTGTGGGAAAACCCTCTAAAATAATAAGCTTCCCATTAGGTCTAAATCCTTTCGGATCTTCAGTAAAAAGTTGAAAATTAAAGCCCAAAAGGGAATTACCTATTGCCGTATAACTTTTATCTTGCCTCTCATTTGAAAAAAGCTGCCCCATAAGTACAAGGTTTACCCAGTCTGTAAGCCCATAGGTGATATAGGTTTCAAAATTTACATTGTGTAGAGTTTGCCCCATTTGGCGGATCCCGTGGTAGACGAAGTGCCCTTGGACCTCACTCACATACACATATGGCTGCATATTGATATGGCCTTGAGGAAGTAATGTTGCGGAAGGGGTAAGGAGAGGGCCCGTGGTCCAGGGTGCTTGTAGCTCAAGCGGTAAGTCCTCATGGTTAAAATCGCTTTTAGCCTCAATAGAACCAAAATAAAAAAAAGGGAACAAAAAGAATATGTAGAATAACTGCAAGTAAAAAAGAGGTCTTGAAAAGATTGTATTCATCAACTGCAGTTCCAAATTTCCCTTTTTTTGTAAGATGCAACCCATTCATTACACAAAATTGTCGAGGAAAAAAAATTCTGTTCTTTTAAAATGCACCTTGAAGAGACACACTTTTTATCCTGCATTTTGATGGTGGTCGTCTTGAATAGGCACATACTGGTTGTAAATCGTATGAATATATTCATACCGATATTTTTTGAAATTGTCGTAAGTAAAAAGGGTAAGATTCCCTACACCCACAGGGAAACTGATCTCTACAAACGACCTCACTATATTTGCTATTCCATGACAAGCCCAGTCTAGATGTCTAATTCTGCTATTATGATAGAACAGTACATCCATATTTTCTTCCTCACGGTGTGGGGCTAATTTGAAAATTTCACAAATGGATTTGAAATAGATCTGTACACGTTTTAGAAAAGAGGTGGGGATATCGGTTGAAACTCCAAGAATATTCACGGAGCGTGGGGTTTTGCGGGCAGGAGAAGTGGACCTTTCATGCTCTATGATATTTTTTGCATCAATGATAGCGCGAAAAATTCCCACAATTGTCAGAGAAACCCCTCCGATAAAACGTATGCTTCCGGTGTAGACACTCAAAAAAGGGATATAACCCAAAATATTCAGGGAGAGTTCCACAGATTCTAGTGTTTTTTCTATATCTTTGGTTGGATCTAAAGGATTGAATTCTAAAAAATGTGTTCTTGTGCCGGGATCGAAAGTGTGTACGCCGATACTCATAGGTGCTATCTCATTAAGCAAGTTTTTTCAGTTTATGGATGTAGTCAGATAAATTATCCCAATTACGCCATTCGAATTTTAAACGGCTTTTGAGAGCACGTATCTCTTTTTTTAGATGATTTTTCATCTCTTTGAGATCTTTGCCTATCTCTTTATATCGGTTCCCTTTTTGGATAAAATCTTCTAAAGTCTTCGTCAGAGCATCAGCCTGTTTATGTACCCTCTCGATCAGATCCTCTCTCGATTCATTAAGAGATTGCTTGAGATTCTTCAAAAGCTCCTTTTTATGCTCAATAATAAGCTGAAACTGGATTTTATCGCTGTTCATCCGACGCAGGTTATAGGCTAAACCTAATTTAGAAAACAGGAAGATCAACCATTTTGTGGGGTCGAAGTGGTACCATTTGATCCCATTTCTGTAGTCATTGGCAAAAGTGTGATGGTAGTTGTGATACCCTTCGCCGTACGTCAATAAGGAGATGATAAAATTGTCTACAGCGCTGTGCTCTTTTGAAAAGTTCTGTTCACCCCAAGTGTGTGCCAAGGAGTTGATGAACCAAGTGGTGTGATGGGTTAAAAAAGAGCGTAAAAGATAACAAAATACAAACGCGCCAAACAGATCTGAGCTCATCCACCCAAAGAAAAGAACCGTCAGTATATGTTGAACGATCAAAAGAGCAACGTAATGCTTGTGCTGAAATACAAGTAAAGAGTTTCGTCTCAAGTCAGCCACTACTTTCTCATCTAACGCTGGTCTTAATCGAAAAAGCCAAAGCATGTGGGCATGCCAGAAACCTTTAGTGATCGAGTAGGGATCCTCATCGGTATCTACATTGGCGTGATGCATTCTATGCTCGTAAGCCCAGCGTAAAGCGCTCCCTTGGGTTGCAAGATTTCCAAAAAAAAGGAGTATCGCCTCGATAATCGGATGGGCTTTATAGGTAGGATGAGAAAAACAGCGGTGGTACCCGGCCGTGATCCCAATACCACAAGCGAACGCTAAACCCAGCATCGACAAAACCAAGAAAAGTGATGGGGTATTAAAGTAGAGGTAAAGAGGCAAAAAAAGGGCTAAACAAAGATGGTACCCACCTATATACCCTAATGTAACCCAATCGATATTCTTCATAATAATAGCTCTTAAATCTTTTCAGAAAGATTAACAAAAAAGAAATTTAAACCCAAGTGTTAGAATATCAGTTTGTTAAAACGCTGGGAAAATTAAGAAATATCCCCCTCTATGTTCTTTAAAAATGGAAGGGGGAGAAAGAAATAAGATTAAGTGGTTGTGCTAAACGCTGGTTCGTCTGCGCGTTCCGGTTGCGCAGTTTTCAGAGCAAATTTTCTGTTGAGTGAGCTTACTGCAATCATCCAGGCCACTGTGGCAATCAGGGTAAGGGGAACAAGTGCGGTTGTTGTAGAG
>CAYFOX010000076.1:287-1456 GCA_964344875.1 uncultured bacterium | reverse complement strand
GAACTAAAGCGTGAGTCGTAGAAAGCACCGATCCTGTACCCATGATTCCAATCAATAGAAGAGAGATCCAAGACGCGCCCGATTTTCCTAGACGCGAGCCCACGATATCGATCGATGCTTTCCCCTTTACTTTTTCTGTCTCTGTTAAAGGGATGTAGGCCATTTCTTTGGTTGGGTCAAAAAACGAGTATTTGGCGATTTTACTGGATATATTGTGGAAAGCTCCAAGGTAAACCAAAAGGAAGAGAGGAGATGCGCCGACCATGGGAGCTATAAGGCTTGTCATAGCAGGATTAGAACAGAGCAAAAGGAAGATCAAGCCTGTGCCACCAACAATCAGTGGCGCCATCTGCGCTGTGGCATGCCAGCCGAAGCGTCTAAGGATGGAGCTGCCTAAAAAGGCTGAGATAAAGAAGGCAAACCCCCCAACAAGAGACTGACACTCTGCTGTGAAGGCTTGAAAATCGGCCTGGTTAGGGAAAGCAAGCTTGAGATTAGCTTTCCACGAGATCTCTACCAGAGTGATGCATAATCCATAACCGATCACTAAAACTGTGATCCCGAGCAGATAGGGGGAGGTGATGAGATGTTTGATTCCTTGAAAGAAAGAGATTTTTTCTTTTTTAGTGGAGGGGAGTGTCTCTTGAGGTCTATCAGGGAGGTGGTTAAGCACGTTTTTTTGCACGTAACCATAAAGCCCAATAATAGTGATTCCTGCAACGAGGACAAAAGTAATGAGGCACTGCACAGTGAAGGAGAAGGCAAAAATAGAGAGTTTTTTGCTGATCCAGTTAACCGCTTTACCTGTAATTAGGGGGGCTAGGTTTCCAGCTGCTATATAGATATTATAGGACCGTTTTGCTTCAGAAACGGTAGTGATTTCGTTCGCAAAACCCCAGAAGACCACCAAGATCATGACGCTTCCCCATAGTTCTGCTACTGCAAAAAATAGGGAGTGCATCCAGTTGCGGTAGACCGAAACCCAGTGGGACTGATTCTCTCCCAAAACAGAGGTGAGCCAATTGGCTGACTGGTGGGGGATAAACGGTTCGGGATTAGGGTAGATAAAAAAGGCGTAGACAAACAGAAACAGTAGAAAAGAGGAGGTTGTGGCATAGAAAAGGGTCGTCTTTTTGACCACACTGGAGAGGCGTGAGTAACAAAAAGCC
>CAYFOX010000076.1:0-277 GCA_964344875.1 uncultured bacterium | reverse complement strand
GGCTTCGGCACCGGAGCCCTCGGAGGTTATGGCAATCGTGTCCTTCAAGCAAAACAAGACGCAATAGATAACGGAAACTAGAAATTTCATTAGAATTAGAGGGAAGAGCTTCTTCATCTCATGGCGATGAAAAGGCCAAAGTCTGTTTCTCCATTTTCCAAAGGGCGGTAGCTGTTCGGTATGCTGCATAGATCCACTTGTTCGAAATTCACAGGATTATAGCACGCGTTCCCTTTTACATCAACTCTCTAGAAAAATTTTTTGGTAATTAAATAAT
>CAYFOX010000075.1:1190-6226 GCA_964344875.1 uncultured bacterium | reverse complement strand
TTTTTGCAAGAATTTAGATGCATCGATCCCCAGCATAATAGAACCGAAGCGATTCTCCTTCGTTTTGGGATCCAAATAATTTAGTTGCAATCGGTTTCCGATGTATAACCTAGAGTCGGTATCATGGTAGATTATCCCTACCCCACCGTTGAGCTTTTCCAAATCATTATCAAAACCGCCACTAATGCCTGTAGGATCAAAAAGCTTGAACGGAATATCGGGGGAGAGCTCTTCCCAAATAAACCCTAGAGCCTTGGGTTTATCCCGTTGTGTTCTCACAAAACCGTCTGGGGCTTTTGATGCATTCGGATCATCGCCAAAAATGCCTGACAAAAACACCGTGCTGAATTGCCAAATGAACCGATGAAGATCCCAATTCCTACTCATCTCTTCATAACGAACCGGGATAATCTCGCTATTATCCAAAGAATCTTCAGAGATTGTCTCTAATTTTTCGTAGATGCTCTCCCCTTCTTTGATCTGGTTCTTTAATGGATCCAACTTGGTTTTTAACCAATCTTGTGCTTGTGCTGAATCTAGCGCTTCATAGAGCTGTTTTGCGTCAGGGGTCAAAAGGTTGTTATGCACTTTTTTAATACTGTTAATGAGTGCATCACAGATTGCCTGATATGCAGGATCATTTTTCACCCAAACGCTGATTTGAAGCGGTTTTATAGGATTTTCATCCACCGTAGCTTTCAGGTCAGAGGGGTCGAGATTTAAAATATCTTTTGGGTTGAAAAGAATCCAAAAAGCGAAACCCTCGGATTGGTCATTAAGCCCCTTGATATTAAAAGAACTGTAATCCACTCCAGGGCCCATCCATACCGGAATACCGACATAAGGGCCGATAAGATTCCCTTTAGAGTCATACTTGGCAAAAATCTCCACTCCAGGGGCACCCTCAAAATGCCAGAAACCACTTGCATAAGGTGGCTCCAAAGCATACAGAGCAGTGACATTACCCTCGTTTTCGACCTGAATAAACTCTATCCAGGGCTCCAGTAAAAGAGCTGATGCCGCTGAGAACCAACAGCCTTTTTTTGCATTTTCAGGTGTGGGTAGAAACTGACTTTTTACGTATTCATACTGGTTGATTTTCATCAGCAGCATATTTGTTCGAACTTGCGTATCTGAAAGAACAGATCGTAAATAGCGCTCAAGGTTCTGCCTTTTTTCCTCAGTTTGTCGAATAATCTCTTGTTCGACATTCTCTTCCGCCCTATTCAATTGCTCAGAGATGGTGATTTGCTGGATGGCAATATAGAGAATGAATCCAACCACAAAAACAAGGCTGACTAAAGAGAGAATTTTGACCCGTAAACGCATGACTTACATTTAGCAAAATCCCCCCTTAAGGTAAAACACCTTTTTAAAGCGCTCCACTTTTTTAAAAAAAAGAATCCTCACCTGTAAGGATTTCAGAACCGGTATCCGTCACTAAAACCATGCTCTCATACCTTGCCCCACCAACTTGGGGTAGGTATAAACCAGGCTCTACAGTGATCACCATCCCGGGCTCTAAAATTCCCTCTCCACAAGTTTTATAGAAATACCTTTCATGCACTTCTAAACCGATCCCATGGCCCAACGAGTGGTCTTTGAGGGGAATAATTGTTTTGACAAGTTGATCTAACTCTTTTAAAGCAATACCCGGTTTAATCGCACAGATCACCCGATCGTGAGCCTCTTTGACCTGTTTTATCATTAAGCTGTGTATCGTTCTTGTCATATCCCCCATGTAATAATCTTTTTTCACCCCTAGATCGACTAGAACAGTTTCTTCAGGTTGATATTTACGTTTTGTGGGTCTATGGTGCACATGTGCACTATTGGATCCAAAAGCAATTATAGGGGAAAAAGAGGGTGATCTGACCAGTTCTGCCAGCTCCTCTTCGGTGATCCCCTCCCTCAGAGATTCCAAGACATGACGCATTGCCGCAACGGTATGATCGGCTGCTTGTCTTAGTAACTTAATTTCCTGAGCATCTTTTATAATACGCAGCTCTTCAACCACCATTTTGGACACAAACTCTACGTTTGGATAGGCCTGGCAAAATTCCAAATATTGACCGTAACTGACGCTTTCTCCCTCAATCACAACCTTAGAATAGTGCTTGAACCGTTCTTTAAGCGGCTTATCGCTCACTTTGTACCCTTTTTCCTCCGCTGCTGTAGTGTAGCGACGGTCCAGGTATAGGGTAAATAAACCTTGCTCAACAACCAGCATCCCCACCGAGACATCCAATCCCAAAAGATAGAAAAGGTTAATAGGTTTGGTAACTACAAAACAATCGATTTGGTAATCCTGTAACCTTTTTTGCAATCTTTCTATTCTTTGCACGAAAAACACCTGGATAAATGGTTCTTTTGTAAGAAAATGAAGACTTTTTTAGAAAAATCTTTTTTGGTTTCTAATAGTTCCCTAAATGCCTGTGTCGCTATGAGCATATCTTTTTTAAGATACCCCTTACGAAATTTTGGAAGAATCTTTTCCAGCATCATCTCTTGGGTTCGTTCAGGATTTCGTAAAATTTCTAAAACGATCTCTTCAAGCTTGTCAGGGTCTATACAAGGCGCTAAACCCTCTATCGATAAAGACATCTTGGACAAAAAACGGGCCTCAATTCCGTACTTTCTTAAAAGTTCTAATACCCTCTCCTCATCTTGCTCAAAAGTCGATTCCAAACGCAAGCTGCGACTAACGCACTCTGTTTGAATCGATGCATCCATCCGATACATTTGCTCCTTAGCCAAAAAATCTTCGAGAGCGTCCAAGTCAACAAGAACCGTTTTCTCCTCCCATTTGGCAATCAAAAACCCATCAACTATCAAAATCCCCACAACATCAATCAAAAAGGATTGTCGTAAAAGCACCCCCTTTTCTTGCGAACTGGGATCCTTTTTACTAGCCAGAGAATCTCTGTCCTCCACCTCCCCCTTTGCCCCTTTTTTGAACAAGCTCCAGTCAGGGTTAAAGAGGGGAGTTGTCAACGGCTCTTTTGAAGAGAAGTCCCCCTTTCTCTTTTCAAGAGGGTACTCATAACCATCCCAATTATGTACTATATTTGCCAAAGGTATCCCACCTTGCTGCGCAAGTAACGCCCTGTCTACCGCTTTTTGGACAATCCTGAACCAGCTTTTTTCTTCCTTCAAGCGTACTAAACTTTTTTGCGGATGAACATTCACATCCACCAAATCGAAAGGAATATCTAAAAAGAGAATCATAGCCGGATGAGTTTTGGGGGGGAAATGTCTCTGATAAGCCTCAAAAGCAGCCATCTGGATTAATGGGTTCGAGGCGGTTCTTTGATTGATAAAAAAATATTGCTGCGCTCGAGTTTTTTGCCCCTCTTCAGAAAGGCTGATCAATCCATAACATCTTACTGAGTCTTCCTGAAATTCAAAGGGCTGCATTTTTTCAGCCCAAGAGGCACCAAAAAGGGTTTCGGCTCTTTCTTGTAGAGTTTGTTGAGCCGGGCAATCTAATTCTATTTTTTTATCGATTGTGTAACTGAATCGAACTTTGGGGTTACAGAGGGCTATTTTTTGCACCATTTTTGTGATTTCCATCGTAGCCCCCTTTACCGTTTTTTGAAACTCCAAACGGGCAGGCACGTTATGAAAAAGGGAATAAATTTCAAATGTCGTTCCTGGTTCTCTATGACAAGGAGCAGAGTCCAAAAGCTTACCAGCTTTTACTTCGACCTTTGTGGCCTCCTGCAATTCTTGCGGTGCCGTTTTCATTAAAACGTGACTGATACTGGCAATAGATGAAAGCGCCTCCCCTCTAAAACCTAAAGTTTGGATCCCCTTTAGATCCTCTTTTTTTTGGATTTTACTGGTAGCATGTCTTTCAAAACAGAGCAAAGCATCCTCTTTAAGCATGCCAATACCGTTATCCATAATTTTAATGAACTCGAATCCACCCCCTTTGATTTCGATATGGATAGAGCTGCTATGGGCATCAATAGAGTTTTCCACGAGCTCTTTTATGCAGCTCGAGGGGTTTTCCACCACCTCGCCTGCGGCTATTAGATTGATTAAGTGCTCCTCTAAAAGGTGGATAGATCTACGTTGCATGATTTCGATCGTAGCAAAATCCAAGAAAAAAAGGGATTGGAAGGTTATTCTTTGAAAAAAAAGTCCCAACCATAATTTTGTCATGTAAGCCAAGCCATTTACATTATGGCCCGGATGGTTAAAGAAAAAACCTGTTTAATACCTAGGAATCGTGGTTTGGTGCCCCGACCTCAACCATAGATACCCGGCTTAATCCTTTTTTATGTGCTATTTTTACACATCATTAAAAATTCTTTCAATGCTGATGGGTTTTTTCTTTCAGGTCGCTCTTCAACCCCGCTTGCAACATCAACCGCAAACGGCTGCACATATTTTATGGCTACCGCAACATTTGAGTTATTTAAGCCAAATCCCAATTAGCAAGCCTGCCGGTACCACCTAGCAACCCATCCTGATGTTTCGGGGCATCGAGCAATATAAACCCATATTCTTGCAATATTCGAGCTTCAGGCAACTCATCTTTAGATGAGGCTTGCAAAGCTAATATGATCCGCTTTTTATCCAAAAATAATGATGGGTTGTGTTGATATATTTGTACCAAATCAAGAAAATCTAAAGCGTCTAACATCTCCTCTTGTGAATAATCGATCAAAATCCCGACTTTCACAATATGTTTTGGCAAATGGGACGTAATTTCTCTCGCTTTATGCAGCGAAATAAAACGTGGAGAGTTTTTATAAAAATTAAATCCAATTGCCCACGCGCCATTATTCGCAGTAACTAATGCGTCTTCTAGATTAGTGATTCCACAGATTTTAGCTTTTATTACGTACCTCAGACATCAATTTCTGTAGTTCCTTTCCAGGATTTTCATGCCTCATCAACAGAGAGCCAATTAGAAATGCATCAAATCCCCTATCCAACATCTCTTGGATTTTTGCAGCATTATCTAAGCCGCTTTCGCATATACGATAGCAATCATCTGGGATGTGTTTTATCAAGTTCCGAGAGGT
>CAYFOX010000075.1:0-1180 GCA_964344875.1 uncultured bacterium | reverse complement strand
CATGCACTTCTATTATCGGTGTAAGGCCTAAATGTAGAGAATAGTCATAAAGCTCTTTTAACAAATCTTTATTCAAAAAGGCCACAATAAGCAATACTGCATTTGCACCACATATATGTCCTTGTGCAATTTGCTTTTTGCTTAAAATAAAATCTTTCATCAATATATGCGCTTTAGGATGAGCAGCTCTGATCTCTTTAATGAAATTTATGTTGCCTTTGAAATAATCAGGCTCAGTTAATACTGAAAGAGCAGCAGCGCCTGCGTTAATATAACTTGAGGCGATATCAACATGGTTTAAGTGGCCTGGATATATTTGACCGCGAGAAGGGCTTGCCATTTTTATCTCGCTGATGATGATAGGTTTTTTAGGTGAAGTGAATATCTCGCAGAAATCCAGAGTATTTGACCTTTCTATGAGAATATCAGGCATTAAGTCAACTCTTCTCTTTACGCTCGATTTCATTTTTTCTAAAAAATCACCACTCATATTGAACCTCTGAGTTTATTTAACCATTGGACAGCTTTCCCTTTTTCTATTGCAGCTTTAACAAGCGGTACACCCTCTGCGATACTGGCAGATTTTCCAGCAACATATAATCCGGCTGCAGCATTGAGTAGTACAATATCTAATTTAGGACCCTTAATTGCTCCAGATAATATGTCACAAATAATCGTTGCGTTTTCGGTAGCATCCCCTCCTCTTACATCAGAAAGTTGCGTTTTAGAAAAGCCAAAATCCTGAGGGATGAGGTCATATTCTTTTATAGATATACCTTTAACCTCAATTACATGAGTATTACTACTTATACTGAGCTCATCTAGGCCATCATCTGAATGGACAACAAGCGCATGATTTACCATTTGCGCTGCTAGCACTTCTGCCACTTTTTGCAATAA
Organism: uncultured bacterium; assembly: GCA_964344875.1. Lineage (GTDB taxonomy): Bacteria > Chlamydiota > Chlamydiia > Chlamydiales > RGXB01 > RGXB01. The sequence goes on along the minus strand of CAYFOX010000075.1, from coordinate 280 downwards.
ATCTTTACGATACACACCTATGAGGCATCTTTTTGGCCGCATAGGGTTAAGCAAAGGACCTAGAGCTTGCACAACATCCTGACTTCCGGCTTTGCTTGTGGCGCTTCTACCGCCATGCTTTGCAACAAGAACACCGCAGCTTGCCATCACAATGCTTGCAGCTGTGGATATATTGAATGTTCCCATCCCATCGCCGCCGGTACCAACAATATCTACAACTTCAAGGTCATGCGTTATATTTATCGAATGCTGGGCAAAATATTGCAATCCGCCAAATATT
>CAYFOX010000074.1:0-6278 GCA_964344875.1 uncultured bacterium | reverse complement strand
TTTTCCACTTTTTCAGGGTTGTCCGTTTCTAAAGTTACAGCCTCTAAAAAGTCTTCCGGAGTCTCAATCTCTTCCAAATATTTTTTTAAATTTGTGCTGGTAACAGGCACCTTCAGTACCTGTAAACGTTGGAAAAGATCTTTGTCGGAAACGGGCAATAGATCTTCCACCATCCATTTTTCATGAGGGGTGGAAGGATCCCAAGCAACCTGGGCTTTAAGTAGATTATAGTGTGCTTTGATCTCTTTTTTCATTCTATCTTTAGGTTTATCTTTAGGGTAGGCTATGATATTAACGATAAAGTGAAAAAGATCAAACGAAAATCCTTTCTTGTTGCTGAGGTTTTGCTGGCCTTTTTGCTTGTAGTGATCCTCCTTTCTACCCTCGTACAGGCACCCAATTCCCTTTATAAATCATTGAAAATGAATCAAAAAAAGATCGATTTTTTTTTCGAGAGAAACATTTTGATCCACGATTTGATGCTCCATTTAGACCAAAAAAAAACCCTAAAAAATGGGGAAGAGATCCTCTTAGACAAAAAAAATTTTCAATCACGTAGTGCCAAAATCCACTACACATTCGAACCTACTGAACCCTACTGTAAACTCGAATGCACCCTCTATCTAAAAACGCAGGAAGGGCATGAAGATTCCAGTGTGGCTTATTTGGTTGTAAAACCAAAAAAATGAATAAGATAACCTTTGCATAAAACAATCCATATCCCCTATGAAAGGATCATGGAAGAGTCGCAATTTAAGCCTTATATCAGACACGATCAATCTGGAAAAGAATTTACCCTTCGTGCTGTTATTTTAGGGATTATTCTAGGATTTATCTTTGCAGTGGGGAACGCCTATTTGGGTCTCAAGATTGGGATGACGATTTCAGCCTCAATCCCTGCTGCGGTATTTTCGATGACTATAATGAAAACTTTATTTAAAGATGGGTTTATTTTAGAGCATAACCTGGTGCAGACGATGGCTTCTGTGGGTGAGGCTATTGCTGCGAGCGTGATTTTTGTTTTCCCTGCCTTCTTTTTTTTAGGTCTTACCCCCAGCTCTTTTGAAATTTTTCTTTTAATCCTTATTGGGGGTGTAACCGGAATTCTTTTTATGATACCCATGCGCCGATATGTGATTGTTAAAGAGCATGGCAAACTTATTTTTCCTGAAGGGACTGCTTGCGCAGAGATTTTACGTGCTGGTGAAGAAAAAGGGCATGCCGGCGCCCTAGTGGCCGGTCTTGGTCTTCTTTTAGGTGCTGTCTGCAAATTTTTTATCTCCGGACTAAAAATTTTTGAAGAAAACATCAAATTCAACCTATTTAAACCCAACGGTGTCCTCACTTTTGAGGCGACTCCCTCTTTGATTGGCGTCGGGTTTATTATCGGGCCGAAAATAGCAAGCTACATGTTTGCAGGCGGAATCATGGGATGGTGGATTTTGATTCCTCTCATTTCCACATTTGCTGTTTCTGATACAATCGTCTATCCTGCAACTGTAAGTGTCGATTCCCTCGACTCCTACGGAATATGGAGTAATTACATCCGTTATGTCGGTGCAGGGGCAGTCGCAGTCGGTGGCCTGTTCAGCCTTATGAAAATAGCCCCAATAGCCTCAAGCTCTCTTTACGAGGGGTTCAAAGATTTATTCAAAGGCCTCAAGCATGGTGCCGATGTCCAACGAACCGATCGAGATATCCCTATGGGTTTTCTTATTTTAGGCTCCGTTGTGTCGATATTTTTAATCTGGGCGTTACCTATTTTTGAAATGAACCTTGTCTCAACGATCCTCACCGTAATTCTAGCGTTTTTCTTTACAGGTGTTGTTTCTATTACTGTCGGTCTTGTTGGTAGTTCTACAAATCCCACATCGGGAATGTTGATCACCTCTCTTTTGATTACCTGCACCCTGTTTTTTGTATTGGGTTGGACAGAAAAAATCTATTTAGCCATGAGTTTGACAAGTGTCGCATTTATCAGCGTAGCGATCTGTTTAGCCTCTGCAACCTCACAGGACCTTAAAACAGGATATATCCTTGGAGCTACCCCGGCTAAACTCCAGATTGCGGAAATGATCGGCTTGATCTTGCCAGCCTTGGTAATGGGTTCGATTCTCCACCTGCTAAACCAAGCATACGGCCTAGGTTCGGTGGATCTGCCCGCACCCCAAGCTACTTTATTATCTTTTATTGCTAATGGTATTTTGAAAGGGCAGCTCCCCTATATTTTTGTGCTAATCGGCGTTTTTTTAGGCCTTATCTTAGCCCTGATGAGACTCCCTATACTTCCGTTTGCCATCGGGTTATATCTTCCATTAGATCTATCAGCAACAATTATGCTCGGCGGAATTGTCCATCTGTTCCTGAAGAAACTCCATTGCCCAACACAAAAAGGGGTCTTGGCAGCTTCGGGGCTTGTCGCGGGTGATGCATGTATGGGAGTTTTGATCGCTCTTTTATCCATCTTAGGAGTGCTTCCCAATAACCCGCTCCCCCTCTTTTCAGAAAGCACTAGTTTCTTAGTTCTTTTTGTGATTGCGGTCCTACTAGCAATAATGGCTTACCAAAAAAAGAGACCTCAGTAATCCTTTTTGAAAAAAATCTTCTTTTGGAATTATACTTTTCCCTGATGAAGAGAGCAAAAAAATCTTTAAAAGGTTTTTCCCTAATTGAAACGATGATTGCACTGCTCTTATCGGGAATTCTTCTCTATGTTCTAACTGGTTGGATCACCTTCATCTCATTTGCGTCAAAAAATTTTACACAGATCACAACGGACTTATTTCCACAAAGCCTTGTGCACCTGAAAAGAGTTCTTAACCATATCGACTATGATGTGGCCCCTTTAAGGCTAAATGCTACAACAAAAGAGTGTACTTTCGCCTATAAACCCCATGGACTTGAGAGAAAAAAAAACCCTTTAGTCTTCGCTAAACTTTTTGTTTTTGAAAATCGGTTGTACTTGGAGAAAAGGGGGGAGGATAACGGTCTAATAGAAAAAATCCCCCTTCTGAAGCAGACAGAGAATCTCAAAATCTCCCTTTTAGGATTCCTCTCACAAGAGAATAAAACCTCTTTTGTCGAGATCGAAGACCTTAAACCCTCGGATTCTTTTATTCCTATCTCGTTACGATTTAAAACAAAAAACAAAAACTTTGATGTGGATCTTCCTACTCTCTACACAGAAAACCTCCTATTGCATTTGCACCTATCACCCACTAAGAGTGAAAAACCATGCAGCTGATCCCATTTGTTCTCGTGGTTTTTCTCTTATTGTCTCTGACAACTCTCTCTTCGTATAAAAAAGTAAGTCGCCACATTCAGTTCCAAGAGCGAGTTCTTTATCACCTATCCATGGAGCAAAAACTTCAGCAGGAGGCTCTTGATACCTTTTTTGAAGCTAGTTTCAAACCAGAAACCGAAAATAGAAAAAAAATGAAAAACCAGAGAGCAATTTTTCACAATCGGCGTGAGAAAGGCTATCTGCTTAACTCACGACTTGTCATCAAAACCCTTTTTATCCAAAACAATCATGATTTAAAAAATTTAGCTTCAAGATTCTTGCAACTTTTATACCCCCCATCCCAAGGTTTCGATAGCGATGCTTTGTTGGAGGAAATTTTAGAAAAGGGGGCTCAAATACTCAAATCTAAGCCGAAAACCCCCTCTTTTTCCCTCTACGACCTCATAAATCCCTCTCAACAGCTTTTAAGAGCCATTGAGGGAAAACCGGGTTACCGTTTTGGCCAAAAAGATTCCTATCCCCCTTTAGGCGATTACTTGGAAATTTTCCCCAAATCAGATAGAAGCCCCGTTTGCTCTCTTTTTGCCTCTACTCCCCTCCTTTATGCCCTTTTTTCAGAAAAGGGGTCCAAAAAAATTCTTCACGAGGAGTCAAAACGTTTTTTAGAGGATAAATCCCCCCCCTATTGCAATAAAAAAGATCTCCAGGAACTATTTTTAAGCGACACTACCATCGACACTAAAATTTGGTCACTGATCGCTGATCAGACGATGAGAGGCTCTAAAGAGGGGGAGCTAGAGCTGATTGTTGTTGACCCTAAGTTACGACTTGAGGCTCGCGGTACGTTGCGTACATTTCCGCTAAAGAGAGGTGACTTGCAAGAGGGAGCTCCATCACAAACTCCGTCCATTCATGGTGCTTAGAAAAAACAGAAATTGCCCCTCGATGGTTCTCCACAATTTTTTTCACAATGGATAAGCCCAGACCGGCACCCCCTAAACGTCGAGAGTGGGTTTTATCCACCGTATAAAATCGATCGAAAAGATGCGGGATATCTTTTTCAGGTATCCCTATTCCCTCATCCTTAATCTTGATTTTGCAAGTTTGCTCCCCAACTTCTAGGCGAATAGCGATTCGCGCAGCTCCCTTAGAGTATTTAACCGCGTTTTCTAAAAGATTTCTCAGTGCAAGCTCGAGAAGATCCAAATTTGCCCAAATGCGAATGCTTGAATCTTTAAGGTAGGTTTCAATAGTTGCCTCTTGGTGAATAGAGATCAAATTATAGCTCACCTCATCGATCATCTGTACAAGGTCACAATCCTCAAATCCCCCTTTGGGACAGTTTTCCAAATCGGCTAAAAGCAAAAGACTTTTTACCAAAGATTCCATCCGCTCACAGCTTTTGAGCATTTTTTTTAGGATCTCGCTAAAAAGATCTTGTGAGATCTCCGGCATGTCTCGCATGGTCTCTAAAAAGCCTTTAATGATCGTAATAGGTGTTCTAAGTTCGTGAGAAGCGTTAGCTACAAAATCTCGTCCCACGTCCAAACGCTCTTGTCTTAAGACTAATCCCTCTTCTTTGCGCTCGATTTTAGAGATTTTTAATTGTCTTGATAGGGAAATTCCCCAGGTGAAACTTAGAATGCAGGCGAAAAGTAAAATTAATGTAATCATAGTTTCTTTTAGCTTGGATGGGTTCTAGGATAGAAATTTTAATCCTTTTTCCGTTGATTTGCACCTAAAAACTCTTTTTAACCCTTTTACGCAGTTTTTTTACGGAATAAAAAGGGCTGTGGTTTAGGAGGTTTTGACTTTATAGAGTATGTAGGGTTGTGATATCCCTTCAAACTTATGCTCCCCCATACACTCGACCTCAATCTGCCCGATAATATTGTCGTAAATGTTCGTGGTAATCCAAATTTCTCCCCCCATAGCCTTATCACAAACTCTTGAGGAAAGATTCACACTGGAGCCAATTACTGTAAACTCACTGTGATCCTCCGATCCTATAATTCCCTCAGTAACCTTGGCATAGTGGATACCAATACCAGCCTCCATAGCGACGCTCTTCTCTTTTTTTCTTTGCTCATTCAAAACGCTGATGTATTGCTGAATTTCGATTGCAGCCCTTACCGACTTTAGAGGACCTTCTGGATTTTCCTCTGGTACACCCCAAAGGGCCAACACCGCATCTCCCTCGAATTTATCAATGATCCCCCCATGTTTTTTTAAAATACGGACGATGTCGTTGAAATAGGTATTAAGCATCAAAACCATCTGATCAGCTGGCATAGTCTCTGTTAGCTCTGTAAATTTTCTAAAATCCAAAAAGAAAACGGTGGCAAGAACCTGCTTACCATGTAAAGAGGCGGCATCTGATAAAATTTTTTCAGCAATTTCGGGGGATAAAAACTTATGCAAAACACTTCTCGAGCGCTCCCCATCTTGCATCCGTTTGAGCATAGCCTCAAAATTAATGAAGAGTGTTCTAAGCTCATCAGGTTGATTGCTATACTCCTCTTTAAGAGAAAATTCGGTCGCTTTTCCGCTTCCAACCGTCTGCACTGCTTCTGCCAAATTAGATATAGGCCTTAGTACAGATCTTAAAAGATACCATATCAACAAGATGATCGCTCCTGTTAATAGGATTCCGAAGATGTACATCTCTTCGGTCAAAGATCTCAAGAGGTTCTTGATATCCCTTGCCAAATTTTGCAAGATCTGTATTTCGCTCATGCGTAATTTGAATACGAAAAGATCCATATCCATATCTTCATATGGTTGAATGCGGAAAAAAATGTACTCATTTCCTAAAGCATCTTTGGTAATTCCATGGTTTACTTTTTTCATTCTCTCTAAAATTTCTTTATTGAGGATGATGTTATTCTCGATGGAGCCATCGGGCTTATAGGCTTTGAGCACGGAATCATTTACCACTAAAAAAGTCGATTCTTGAGTAGCAACGGCCACTTTTTGCAAGAATTTAGATGCATCGATCCCCAGCATAATAGAACCGAAGCGATTTTCCTTCGTT
>CAYFOX010000073.1:3738-6736 GCA_964344875.1 uncultured bacterium | reverse complement strand
CCCAAGTCCATTTTCTGTTCCCGCTGGGGGAATTCTTGATCGTGACTTGAAACAATTAGAAGAAGATTTCGATCGAATGCGCTTCACTGTGGATGGAGAAGAACAAGAAGATGCTAAAAATATAAAGCTTTTAGCGGAATGGGATGCATTTAAGTCTCACCGAGGTAAGTTTTTAGGCTGCGTTAGTCAATCTAATCAAAGCCAAAGTTGTAAAGCGCTACTAGGGCATTTTCCCTCTGATAAATATCATTGCAGGGGAGAACAAGATACCGCGGTAAAAATAGATACACAAAAAAAGACCGTTACCATGACTAGAACCTTTTCCATTCATGCATTGAATGATGAAGGTAGTCCGGTAGAATCTGCTTGCCAAAGGATCCAATCTGTCACTAAGGTCTTTTTTAATAACCCTGATGTTACCATGGAAATTCATTTTGAAAATGCTTCTGATAACAAAACTGACTTCATCCCTAAGGCGGTAGGACAGGGATAGGCCCTCTACGGCTAGGCAATCGTAATCTGTGGATTCATGTAGACATCTTGCACCGATTCGATAAGCTTTACACCCTCTTTGAACGGTTTTTGAAAGGCCTTTCGTCCCATAATAAGTCCGGCGCCGCCCGCTCTTTTATTCACAATAGCAGTGTAGATCGCCTCACTTAGATCCTCTTTATCATTCTTTGTCGAAGCACCACCGGAGTTAATTAAGGGAATTTTGCCTGCATAGCAATTAAGAACTTGGTAGCGGGTATAATCAATCGGATGGTCTTTACAAAGATCGGTGTAACATCTTGGATCGGTTTTTCCAAACTTCAGGGCATTATACCCTCCGTTACAGGTCGGAAGCTTTTGTTTAATAATATCAGCTTGTATTGTGCAACCAATATGACAAGCTTGTGCGGTTAGATCTGCAGCTAAGTGGTAGTCGGTGTCTCCCACTTTAAAGGCGGGATTTCTAAGATAACACCAGAGTACTGTAGCCATCCCTAATTCATGAGCATACGCGAATGCGTGCGAAATCTCGGTGATTTGGCGATTCGATTCTTCAGATCCAAAATATATTGTCGCACCTACAGCGGCTGCACCCATTTGATAGGCCTCATCTACGCTTCCAAAAAGCACTTGGTCGTGCTGATTGGGGTAACTGAGAAGCTGATTATGGTTAATTTTTACAAGGAAAGGGATTTTGTGGGCATATTTTCTAGCGTACAATCCTAAAACTCCAAATGTGGAGGCAACAGCATTACAACCCGATTCCACAGCAAGCTTAATGATCATTTCAGGATCAAAAAAATCGGGATTCGGTGCAAAAGAGGCCCCTGCTGAATGTTCTATCCCCTGATCTACAGGTAAAATTGAGAGATAACCGGTACCACCTAAACGGCCGGTTCCATACATCCTTTCGAGGTTATTGAGAACATTTTGGTTGCGATCGGAATGGACATAAATCTCCTCCATCCGTTGCTTTGGATGATGAAAGAGTTTTTCTTTTGCTACACTGGGTGAATAGTGCATCAATTTTTCAAATGTTTTTCCACCTAAAATGGCCTCGATCTCTTTTATATCCATCGAATTTTTGCACCTCAAATTGGATTATCCTCAAGATAGCAGAGGTAACCGTTTTTTTTAACAAAATTCGAAAAGAACCTATTTGCCAATCAAACAAAAAGCCCCTTCAAAAATAAAAGGGGTTAAAATCTAGGTTCTTTTTTTAAAGATATGCTCGATATCTTCCAGGGATTTTCCTTGAGTTTCAGGCAAGAAGCGCAAAGTGAAAAAGATCCCCAGAATCAGAAAAAAGATAAATATCCCATATAGACCGTTCACTCCGATCGCCTCGATAATATTCAAAGTGGAGAATGCAATAACCGCATTGAAAAAAAGGTTGAAAAATGTTGCAACCGTAAGTAATCTCCCCCGGTATTTTTCAGGGTAGATTTCTGCTAAATAGACCCAAACTACGGGCCCCAGGCTTGTCGCAAAGGAGGCGATATAGAGAAGAGTACCGATTTCATAAAAACCTGAAAGACTGAGAATCAAACCTAAAATCATCCCCGTCGAACCATAAACAAGTAAAGGCTTCCGCCCCAGCTTATCAATAAAATAGATGGCGAAAATGGTCATAATAAAATTCACAATTCCGATACCTACAGAAGCAAATAAAGCGATATCTTTTGAGGCAATCCCCTCTTGAAGTAAAAGAGTCGGTGCATAATAAATGATCGCATTGATCCCCGTCACCTGCTGCAGCGAGGCCAAAATGATCCCTAAAATAAGCGATCTTTTGATATCAGGGGTAAATACAAAAAGGTTTTTTGTGTCTCTTTTAGGTTCGTGTGTTAAATGGAATTTTTTACTTAGTACGGCCCCTAAAAGCCCTAAACCGGCTATTAACGCACAAAATGCATAGGGTGTTCGCCATGCCCCCGTTTCATCAATCAGATAGTTGGCCAAATAACCCAACAAAATTCCGCTGGTGATCAAAAGTTGGTGCAAAGAGACAATTCCCCCCCTTTGGTCTTTTTGACTGATCTCGGCTAGGAACATAGGCACTACTACCGAGCTGGCCCCCAAAGCAATACCGGTAAGGAGTCTACCAAGCACTAAACCGTCTATTGTTTCCGACAAAGCGAATAGAATCGCACCCGAAAAAAAGAGTGCATAACTAATTACTAAAGAGTTTCTTCTCCCAAACCAGTCAATAAACGAGGCAATACAGATAAGCCCTATAAACGAGCCTATCAGCAAACTTCCCACGACCAGCTCCTCTTGAAACGGGTTTTTCAGTATCCCATCCTGTAAAAAAACAATCGTTCCTGAGATAACACTTAAATTAAAGCCAATTAGTAAAGAGGCTGTAACGATAATAATATAGATCATAATCTACTCATTATCAGGAGGTACATTAATTTTAAATATTTTATCTAAAAAATATTAATTCTAGTTTAATAAGCTAGTTTTTTCGAAAAAAACTCCTCAACTACCGCACCCTTGGAAC
>CAYFOX010000073.1:2705-3584 GCA_964344875.1 uncultured bacterium | reverse complement strand
GTCATAACGTAAATGGGCATGAAAAAGAGTGGATTCTTTTTCAAAAACTTTAGGCAAAAAGGCTGCATCTCCTGCAAAAAGGGGGTAATCAAAAAGGTCTTTTATGGGGATAAACTCTAAGGATCCCTCTGGATTTTCCTTTAATGGGATTCCATCATACTCTTCTACAAGGAATACGGCCCCCATCCAACTCTCGCTTTTTTTTCCAAAACCCTCCCAATGGACAAATCCCTTAAGAGAAAATTTGGTCGCTTGGATATCTGCCTCCTCTTTGAGCTCTCTTTGCATACACTCTACAATCGTCTCGTTATTCTCCATCTTCCCCCCAAGTCCGTTATAAAAGCCAAGCTGATCATCTGTAGAGCGCTTATGGCGATGCACCATTAAAACTGATGAATGGTCCCGATTGAGGACATAAATTAAAGTTCCAATGATCACAAATCCATGCATACACAAATCCTTTTACCGATCTTTTGCAATTCGAGCCGCAATTTTACCCAAATGGGGCTCCAGTTTATCTCTATTCCCTTTCGATAGCTTTTTCTTTACCACCTGTTGAATCCAAACATCGAATTGGATCAGAATTTTACCCTTTCTATTTTCCTCCAAAAAGGGAATCGAATCAAGATTTTCTAAAAAGTGCTCAATAAAAAACACTATCTCCTCTTTTGTTTGCAAGGCCTGGTTTGCAATGTCATGCAACCCACACCCCACAAGAGTACGACATTTCTCCAGCATATAAAGTCGGCTATGGGAGGGGGTTCTTGCACCTACAATTTCCCTATCCAATAAACGGAAATAGACATAAAGAAGCGTGGTGATATCCCTGATTTCCACTCGACAGGTATTGAAGGTCGTGATGGCTTGTAGCATAAATTC
>CAYFOX010000073.1:659-2695 GCA_964344875.1 uncultured bacterium | reverse complement strand
ATGACCACTTTCTGCTTTCTTTGCCACTTTTGCGATTTCAGGATCTTTTTCAGAAAAAGCGAACTGAATTTCGAGCATTTTTTCCAAATTAGGAAACATTTTCGAAAAAAGCGGGCTCAGACTGGGAGTTGAAAGCATAGGGAGCATCCGTGTGAGCTCTTTTAATTTCAAAAAGCAGATCTCGGTTGCTTTTAAGAGAGCTTTCTTATTCTCCTCTTCTTTCATAGAAGCCTTCAAGGAGTTTTCCATAAGGGACGATAAAAGAGAGCCGTAGAGAAACATAACCGTATGGGAAACCTCCAGACCCGCCTCTTTCAATAGATCACTGTCTTTAAGGAGTTGCATTGCATGGGTCTCATAAAAGAGGGAAATCGCCTCGACAAATTCCCTGTTTTTCCATCCGTTTTCATGATCCAAAAGAAATAAAACCCTTCCTGCAATTCTTTGCATGAAAAGGAGCTGGTCTTTACTCTCCTTCCTTTTTTCAAAAAGCTCGCTGTAGATTTTTACTATTTTTTTGCAATCTTTCACCTCTAAATCGTAATAAATAAGATCTGCACTAAATCTCTGATCTAAAAAAGGGAGCCCTTTTTGAAAAACCAGTTTGTATTGCTCGTAGATAAATCGGGCTTTACTGTAAAGTTTTTTATCATAAAAATCGAGAAGACACCGTATGGAGGATTCGTACGCAGCAGAAAATATATCCCCCTCCTCTCGTATCATCGCCTGTTGCAAAGTGATCTTTTGTGGATCTAAAGTCAAAGAAAAGAAAGAGCCAATCAGATCTGAGGCAATATCGACAAGATAGAAGTTTTTTGAACGGGCCGCATTTCCAAAAAATCTGAAAAAATCTTTGAGAATCTCAGTATCTCCCATTCTTTTGTAAAAAAGCTGACGAACAAAAATTTTGAAAAAGGGATCAAGATCGCCCTTTTGTTCATCGAATCCATTGGGAAATACTCTTAAAAAATCGACAAAAGAATTGAAAACACTATCAACGATTTTAAAATAGCGGTCCACATCAAGTTCCCCTAAAAAATCGCTTAAAATAGAATTGACCACTTTAAAATCAAGCTTAGGGGTATTAGTATCGTACTGAGTAAGGACCACGTAGAGTTCTAGACAAATCGCCAAGGTTTCAGTAATTTTCAACCGCTCTTGCCCATCGGTAGCTTTCACAGAGAGTTTTTTTAGACACTCCATCCCGTCACAAATATCCGCGAAAAGGGTATCTACAAAAAAATGGACACGATCGGGATGATTTAGACTATCCTCGTACTTTTCATAAATGGCAACTAGGGAGGGGCCCTCAAGAGGAAAGGTTTCCAACAGAAAAGAAACCATATCTTTTTTTTGTTTAAAACCAGAAAAACCCTCTTTTTCATTCCTCAAAAAGCACTTGCGCAACATCTCCAGGCCCGAAAAAGAATCGGGTTGTTTCTCGATTTTGTTCTTAAAAAGATGGCATTTCCATTGTAAGAGGCTTGAAATTTGTATGGGCTTAAGATCTGCAATATCCTCTTGAAAGGATATAAGCCTCTCTTTTTGGGGAAACACAAGATCGTAATCTTCAATATATATTTTGAGCCAACTCGCTGAGTAACACCTTTTTTTTGCTATGGGAGCTAAAAGCGCAGTGAAAAGCTCTTTTTTCGCCTCAATAGGTGCTGAGCCCAAGTTAGCGGCGTATGAGGCGACAATTTTATCCGTAATTCTTTCAAGACACTCCCCTTTCCATCCGTCTAATTCTTGAAGATAAACCTCAATACGGCTTTGCATTTTTTCATAAATCCCGACTGAAGGCGCTCGTTGAGATAGCTGGTATAAAAAAGCGAGATCTCTTGATTTGGAGAGGGCAGGAAAAAAAAGGGTCGCTTCGTAGCGGTCTAAAAACTTTGTCATCGCTTCCATCAAATCGGGATGAGTTAGCTCCTGCCGCATGACAATCACTGCCAGTCGCTCAGCCTCTGCATCGGTTAAGAAAACCTGATGAGTCAAAATATCTAGCACCTTTAAAACCGTAGAAAGGTTTTCTT
>CAYFOX010000073.1:0-608 GCA_964344875.1 uncultured bacterium | reverse complement strand
GTCCACTCTCTATTTTCCACTAGATGCTTGAAAAGGGTCGGATCAAGGTTCTTATCCGTTTTTTCGAATAACATATAGAGATCTACTTGATAAGAAAGGGGGAGCTGGTGGAACTCTTTTAAAGGGAAAATAGTCACAAGACCTTGGCTAATAGTCTCGGGACGAACTTTTTCCAAAATAGCCGGGTGCGATACAATAGGGTAAAAACTTTTGAAGCACTCTTCAGGGCTCATGGCATCCTGGCAGAGAGCAAAACATTTTGCTATTGTTTTGTCCTCCACAAAATCTCTGAAAAAAATCTCACTGTTTTTTCTATTTAAAAAAGCATTTAAAACGACCGCATGACGGGGATCAAAACTAAAATCCTCTCTGAGCAAAAGAGTTTTAAATACCGCTAATCTTATGGGAACTTTAGAAATTTGCATCAAATTTGTGTCCAAAAACTGCAAAAGATCACCCCTTTCATGAAAAAGCCGTATGGCCGTCTCAAAATCTTTTTCCAAAAGTCCTACTAAAGTCTGCAGAAAAAGATTTTCACTTTTTGGAGAAAAGAGCACTTTTTTTTCTAAAAGTTTTGTGAATAGGGCATATAAGCAGTTATCCTGTGG
>CAYFOX010000072.1:2041-6796 GCA_964344875.1 uncultured bacterium | reverse complement strand
TATCACAACAAAAGAAATCTTTCTAGAGAAGGATGGAGTAAAATATAAAATTGACTTCAATTCTTAACCTATGAGATTTATAGACTTAAAAGAAGAAATGTTGGTTAGACATGTTAGGACAAAATAAACCGGCACGAGAGATTTTCAAGTTTGACTTGGAAAAAGAACTCAAAGATCCGAAAAAAAGAGCTGAAATTGAACATAAATGTGAAGAAGCTTATTAAACACTCAGCAAGGTGGTCATAATATGAGTGGACAAGATGGTGTGCATCTGTACTTCCAACAGATGATAACAAACTATACAGCTGCCCAAAAAAAGGTAGCAAACCTTGTAATGTGTCTTTCCTCAAAGATGACATCGGTGTCTCCGGGCCAGTTTTTAATGCTCCAATTCCAGGTAGGAAACTTGACGCAGATAGGAGATGGGATCTCTAACGTGGTAAGCTCCCTAAATGGAATTGCCAAAAATGCTATTAGCAATCTTAACCGGTAATCGGGAGTAACGTATGTCGGATTTTATCAAAAATCACAAAGAGGATTTTGTTTTACTCCTTGAGGCGGGATTTGTCGCTATCATGCATCAAGATGAAGATAGCGCCACTAAGCTTTTCAAAGCAGCTCACCTTCTGGATCCTAATAATGTAATGCCGAAAATCGGCCTTGGTTACATGCACTTTTTGAAATTGGAACTGAAGCCCGCTATTGTGTATGTTAAACAAGCTTTGGAAAAAGAGCCTCAAAACGAATTTGCACAGGCCCTTTTAGGTGTCTGCCTGACTTTTAGTAATGATATGGGGAAAGAGGGTGTAGAGCTTTTGCACAAAACTCAATCCAAATCTCATGACCCGGAGATTCGTAAACTGGCCCACAATGCAAGCGATTTTTACGAAAAATTTATCAAAGCTCCCCCATCTCCTGCAGAAATTAGCGCACACAAGAGAAAATAATCCATGGCAGACAACGACGTTCCTTCTAAACTCTCTAATCCCTCAGCCGTACCCGGTATGGCCCCAATCGATCAAAACACCGCCTCAGAGTCCGGAAAGCGTCCGTTTGCCGATTATATGAAAGAAGGGCCTCAAGCCAATGTGCAACAGGCTCCTTCTCCTATGCAAGCTTTAGCCCCCCAAACCAACGTCAACGGTCCACCTACCATGGAGTCTGTGCAACAGCAGATGAAGGCCACCTCTTCTCAACTTGGGGATATCAACCAAAAATTAAACACCCCTAATCTTAAGCTTAAACCCTCTGAAAAATTTCTAGTGCGCAGTAAGCTAGAAGATGCACACACCAACATCAGAGAGGCAGCCCAAAAAGTGGGTGTTGAACCAAGCAGCGAAGTTGACACAAAAGGTCTTCAAAACCCGATAGCAAAGTTTATAGCTCTGATTGGTGATGGACAAGAGCAGCTGGAAAGCGCCCAAAACATGTTAACAAAAATGTCCTCAAGTGGTCAGCTGGTCAACCCCGGAGACCTCCTTTTAGCCCAAGTCAAAATCAATCGAGCGCAACAGCAGCTAGATTTCTCCTCTGTTGTTTTGTCTAAAGCTATTGAGGGGATCAAAACCCTATTCAACGTCCAAATCTAACAGGTCACCTTTATGGATTTTGAATCGGTCTTCAAGCAGCTCGATGAGATCTCGCTTACGGCCATGAATGGCCGTATCACCGAAATTGTGGGATTGCTTATCAAAGCTGTTGTTCCCGAGGTGAAAATGGGGGAGATCTGCATGATCAAGCGGACCGGAGCTCCTCTTTTGGCAGAAGTCGTGGGTTTCACAAAAGACGAAGTATTCCTCTCCCCAATGTCAGAAATGACCGGTATCGGCCCCTCCTCCGAGGTGATTCCGCTGAAAACAACCCTTCACATTAAAGTGGGACCAAACCTTTTGGGTAGAGTCCTTGATGGTTTAGGAAATCCCCTTGATGAACAGGAAAAGGGCCCTCTTGTGCTGGACGAATCCTATCCGGTCATGTCCCCACCCCCAGATCCCTTAAAAAGAAAAATGATCGACACCCCAATCTCGACTGGCATCCGCTGTATTGACGGGGCTTTGACCTGTGGAGAGGGGCAACGGGTTGGTATTTTTGCGGCGGCGGGGGGAGGAAAGTCGACACTTTTGGGGATGATTGCCCGTTATGCAAGAGCTGATGTGAATGTGATTGCTTTAATTGGTGAACGGGGTCGAGAATTAAGGGAATTCTTAGAAAATGATTTGGGACCGGAGGGGATGTCACGCTCAGTTGTGATCGTGTCGACCTCGGATCAAGCGGCGCAAATGCGATTGACTGCGGCCTACGTGGGTACGGCGATTGCAGAGTACTTTCGTGATCAGGGGAAAAAAGTCATTTTGATGATGGACTCGGTCACCCGTTTTGCAAGGGCCTTACGAGAGGTGGGCCTTGCCGCCGGAGAGCCCCCTGCCAGGGCGGGATTCACTCCATCCGTTTTTGCGACCCTTCCCCGTCTTCTAGAAAGATCAGGAAATTCCGACAAAGGCTCTATAACCGCTTTCTATACCATTCTAGTTGCAGGTGATGATATGAATGAGCCCGTTTCCGATGAGGTCAGATCGATTCTTGACGGACACATCATTCTATCAAGCGAGCTTGCTCGTCAATACCATTATCCTGCTATCGATGTCCTCTCCTCTGCCAGCCGTATTCTTAGCCACGTCTGTTCAAAAGAGCAAATGGAGCTGATTGGAAAAATCCGTGAAGTGTTAGCAAACTACAAAAAAAATGAACTCCTCATTCGGATTGGGGAATATAAGCCCGGCTCAGACAAAGCAGCTGACTATGCGATCAAATATATCGAGCGTGTACAACGTTTTTTAAAACAGGGTATCACCGAAAAATCGACCCTTGAAGAGACTCTACAACAATTAAGGGCCCTATTTAGGTGAAAAAACCGAAATATCCGCTTGAAGAAATCGATCAGATCAAGAAAAAACGGTTTGAAGAGGCCGAAAAAAGCCTAAAGGAAAAAAAAGAGTTTCTTCTCAAGGAGCAAGCCAAGCTCGATCAATACATGAAAGACCTTGAACTGATCAAACTGCACAAACTCGATAAGATTCGGCAAATGATGGATGAAATGGAGAAAGGGACCACTAGCGACCAGATCATCGTCAAGGAACGCTACCTTAAAGTTGTTGTTGAAGAGAAACTCAAAAAAGAACACCAGAAAGTACTGGAGCAACAAAAAGAGGTAAAAACCGCTCAAGATGAAGTGGAAAAGGCAAGAATTCTTTTAGATCAAAGGCGTCAAGATGTCGAAAAATTACGCCTACATCGTGAGGATTGGGAGTCAGAGGTCCGTAAAGAACTCGAAGCTTACGACGTTAAAGAAACTGACGAGATTGGCACCACGATTCATACAGCACGAAAATACAAGCCGGGCGGAAAATAGAGCCCTTGCTTTTTTTGTGTTTTTTGCTTAAGAGACAATTATTGAACCTTTTTATTTTTTTAAAAATCTTTAGTTGAGCCCTTATGTCTAATCCTCAAAACATTTCCACCCCCCCACCCAAAGATCCTCTAGACACAGGAAAAAATGCGCCGACTCCGGATAAATTCAAAAAAGTTATGGAGGTAGACAGTAGCGCAGAATCGGATCAAAGAGGGGCCAAAAACCGGTATGTAAAACATGCTGAGGAGGAGGCGGAGGAGGAGAATGAGATCACAGCAAAACCCGATATTTTCTCCCAATTGATGTCCGATAAACAGACAAAAGAGTTCTCGCTTGGACCCTCCACACAAACTACTCAAGAGATTGAGAGTTTTGAGGATTCTTCAAAACTTCCAAATCAAATGGCGGCCCCGGACAATCCCATGCAACCCGACTCTATTCAAATCAAATCGACCAAGGGCACTCCGCCATCAAAGGATCTTTTAGAGGCCACCTACCCAGAGGAACCCCTCCAAAAAAATCAGAAAGTTGCACATCCTAAAAAGCACGATGCTTTCAAAGAGCTCAAAAAGATTGAAGGGGAGCTTGAGACGTTGCACCACGCAAAAAAACCCCTACCCCATAAAGCACCTCATACTGACATTCAACACAAATCTGAAAAACAAGAAAAAGAAAATAAGCTCCTTACTGAAGCTAAAATGGTTCTCCCCCTTCTCCATAAAACCTCTCATAGTAGCATCCCACACAAACCTGAAAAAAAAGAAAAAGAAAGCAAGCCCCTTCCTAGAGCTGAAGAAGAAAACCCCCTTCTCCATAAAACCTCTCATAGTAGCATCCCACAAAAACCTGATAAAAAAGAAAAAGAGCAAAGGGGTCCTCGAGGGGTAGAGGAGAAAAAAGCGCCCCTCATACCTACCCCCCAGGAGCTGACTTTGAAAACCAAAGACGAGACAACAACTGTTCCTCAACCGCAAATCACGGTTGAGGCAACCTCGCCATCTCCCTTAAGCACCTCTGCCCCTTACGCGCAGTTCTCCCCGCAAATTTTTGAACTTTTTCAAAAACTTGTAGGGATGATGACAGTCATGCAATTTCAAGGAAAGACAACTACCTCGATCACTCTTAATTTACCTAGCTCTCCGCTAGATGGGGCACATGTGGATATTGAACATTTTGATACAGCTCCCCATGCCTTCAATATTAGCCTTTACGCATCGGTCGAGGGGCAAAAACTCTTAGAACCACAAGTGCAAAACCTAGAGCAGCAACTCCGAGCCTCCTTACCAAATTTCCAGATCTCGGTTAAAAAGCCCTATTTGCTAAACGAGACAAGAGAGGAAAAAAAG
>CAYFOX010000072.1:0-2031 GCA_964344875.1 uncultured bacterium | reverse complement strand
GAAAAAAAGCGGCGTAATTTGCAAGTCAAAAAAACGGGCTAGTCTTTTCTTTTTTCTCTCTCCTTTTTTGTGGTCATCAATCGAAATCCCATGGTAAAATCTTCTTAACGTTTTGATGAAAAAAAATTTCATTTTTAGCGAAAAAATCTAATTAGGTGCGTTGTATGCTAAAACTTGTACAAGGAATACTTGAGTTTAGAAAACTTCATTTAAGTGAATATAGAGATCGTTTTAGCCATCTTGCAATGGGCCAAACCCCCGATTCACTGTTTATTACTTGCTCGGATAGTCGCGTCGTTCCCAATCTTTTCACCTCCACTCATCCGGGGCATCTTTTTGTTTTACGAAATGCGGGGAATATTATTCCCCCCTCATCGGTACTATCCTCAGAGCGGGCAAGTATCGAATTTGCTGTCAGCCAGCTACCCATTCAGAATATCATCGTCTGCGGCCATAGTAACTGTGGTGCGATGCATGCCCTCATGCAGGGTAAGGAGAAACTCCCCGAAAGTTTACAATACTGGCTCTCCTTTGGCCAAGAACCCCACGATTGCGAATCGGTGGAAAGGCTTGCTAAAGAAAACGTCTTGAAGCAGATCGAACATCTCAAAACCTATGTTGTCATCAAAGAAAAAATGGACAAAGGTCTATTAAAGCTATGGGGGTGGTATTTCGATGTAGGAACGGGGGATGTTTTTGCCTACGAGGAGGAGGTGCAAAGCTTTCTTTTGGTCGATTCTGTAGAAGGGGAATATATTTTATCGCGACTCAAAACCCTTGCTGAAAAGCATAAACACTTCGATACAAAAAAAGAACCTCAAAAACAGATATAAGCATCCCCTATGGAAATTTCTCAAGCTACCCCCCCTTTAAAACGTCTGACTTCCCTTGAACCGACCTCTAAACCTTTTGAATTGGAGGAGGAAAAAGAGCCTTTTGGAATCACAGTGCCGCTCCCCTCCCCTTTTACGCCCCATTTTATTTTTGCCAATCCCCAAAATGGGATCGATAAGGCAACCCTGTCTTTTTTAAGTCTGGCTCAAAAAGAGGTTTTGAAAGGATTTGCTCTGTTGAAAAAAGAGGGGATGGAGATCACAAATTTCTCCTTGGATTTCCCCTTGGAAAACCATCAAGAGGAGATCTTTTTTGAAGTGCGCTACTTTGACACTGCAAGAATGGAGATCCAAATAGAAATCCAGGGGAGGCAAAACGCACTAGAGAGGCTAGTACCTTTTCTCCCTGGACTCTACCAGCAGATTTTAGCTATGGTCTATCCTTATGAGTTACGATTGATTCTTCCTAAGTCGATTGCTCAGCATCCTGAGCACTCTGTTACAATAAAAAATCTTTGCAAACAACACGAAAGTGTGTATGGTGTGAATGAAGATGATCAAACACCCTAACTGGATTCAAAAACTCCGTTTCCTTTTGCCAAAAGAATTGAGAGAATCTCCATTTGGTGACATTCCAAAATTGCCTATCGATCAATTAGAATCGATTCTTCAAAAACACCTACATGCCCCAAAGACACGTTTAGAGGTGGCCGCCATCTCTACGATGGATCTTCAAACTGTGTACAATGACCTTGGCCCCGAACCTTTTGTGCAAGCGATCCATGTTGAGCCTGTAAAAGCCCCCATCTTCCTTCTATTTAAAGCTCAAGATGTGGAGAAAGGGCACCTTTTTCTTACAAAAGGGAAACTCCCTAGCAGCACCGATGTTTTTAAAGGGGTAGTCAAATTTTTAGCCCTTAAAGGGGTAGCCGCGATTGATGAATTACACCTTTTCAAAGGTTTGTCGATGAGTCTTACTACCGCTTTTCCACAAGAGGGGCTATTTGAAGTTTTTGATTTGACACTTGAAATACCAGGGCTAATACTCTCTTTACGCCTGATTGTTCCCACAAAAACCCTTGGTAAAATCAAAGAATACTACCGCAACCATCCTGTTGAGAAAGCTCTCCCTACTACCTCCATAGATCTTCCGTTGCATTTGGAATTAGGGACGATAAAACTCAGCAAAAAAGAGATC
>CAYFOX010000071.1:4992-6802 GCA_964344875.1 uncultured bacterium | reverse complement strand
GATTAGGAGCGGGGGCATACCCAGGAGAAACGGCTAAGATATTACACCTCTTTTCAAGGTGTTATTTTATAAAAATGCTTATTTTAGAGGAAGTGTTGATGTGTGGAAAAAATTTTTTTTAATTGTTTTTCATGGCCCTTTGCGCCTCTCTTGAGAGCTCCCTTTCTTTAATGACACTCCGCTTATCATGGAGCTTTTTCCCTTTTCCTATACCAATTTTAAGCTTCACAAGCCCTTTTTTGAAATAAATCGATAGTGGGATAGCGGTATACCCTTTTTGCTCAATCAATTTTTGGATCCGAAAAATCTCCTCTTTATGGAGAAGAAGCTTACGCACCCTTTTTTCGTCATGGTTATGGATATTTCCAAATGCGTAGGGGGGAATAGACATTAATTTGATGACTGGTTGGGTATTTTCGAGATCCACATAACTTTCTGCTATAGTGCATTTTCCATTTCTTAAGGATTTTACTTCGGTACCTTTCAAAGCGATTCCTGCCTCGAAGGTATCAAGAATCTCGTAGTTGAAAAATGCCTGGCGATTGGATGCGATCTCTTTTTCCATAAGTAGGGTAGACTATAGCAAAAAAAGGTTTAATCGAGAAATAGGAACCTTTTGTATGGGTTAATCCTAACCAGTTTTTGGGGTTTTTTTGTTTTTAAAGACCTCAAAAAATGCGTAAATAAAAAACAGGAGGGTAACCGACCAGAAGATCCATTTCACAAGCTCTCGAAACGCAAGGACAGGTAAGCCAAAATCGATTTGTAAGGAGCTTAGAAACGCTTCGACGAATAGCCGAAAACCGATCCAGGCCACAAAAATAAGGGTGTAGTTCTGTAAAATAGGCTTACTTTCGAGCAAGCGAATCAACTGGATCGTAAAAGACCTTAGTAGAAGGATACCCGCGGAGGCTCCTACCACAACTATCCATAATTTCGGGGAGTTATCTCCGTCTAGAGGGGAGATCCCCACAACGGCAAAGGCAGCTAGAATAGAATCTATGGAAAAGACGAGATCCAGTAGGAGAATAGAGAGGATGGTTTTGAATAGGCCCATGTGTCCAGCGGGCTCCTCAAAGGGATTCTTTTTTGAAAAAAGCTCGTAAAACGCTACATACATCAGATAGAGACCCCCAATCCCTTGAAAATAGTAGAAACGGATCAGGTACGAGGCTAAAAGGATCGCAATCACTCTCAAAACAATACTTCCTATAATTCCAAGCCAGATGGCTAGGGATCTATGTATTTTGGGAAGTTTTTTGATCAAAATTCCCAACACAAGCATGTTATCAGCGGAAAAAAGGACCTCAACAAGGAGGACTACAAGTAAGATGGGGATGTCAATTAGCTCAAAAACCTGATCTTTTAATAGCACATCTAGAAAATTAAGAGGAAAATCCAGTTTGTCCATATTCCTTTAATATATAGAAATTCTTTTTATGCCAAAAAAGATTCGTCGTTTTTTCGACTAGGTTGTTTACTAATGAAAAAAACTATTGATTTCACTAGAATAGATCCTTACATAGAGTTTAAAAAAGGGTTTATGAAATTTTTGTCCCTAGAGGGTGCTCCGTGCAGGGGGCTTGGACAAATCCTGGTAATGAAGAAACTGACCCAAATGCGCTCCATACAATTCGAAAAGGATTTTGATGTTTATGTCGGGAGCTCATGGGGGGCGGTTCTTTCTTTTTGCCTTGCGCTTTCTGTTCCTATTGCAGAGATTGAAAAAGCTTTTGAGGTGTCTCAAAAATACCTTAATTCAAAGCCTACCGGTTGGTTTATCCATTTTTGCCAAGAATGTGTTCCTATA
>CAYFOX010000071.1:0-4982 GCA_964344875.1 uncultured bacterium | reverse complement strand
TAAATAAGACTTTAGGCGATCTAAAAAAAAGGGTGATCTGCCATGGGTATGATTACCAGTTTAAACAACTGATTACCTTTGATTCTTACCATCCAAAAGACAGGGATCTGGATCTTTACTCTTTGGTCCAAAAACTCATTTTCGCCCCTTCCGTCTTCAAACCAAAATTTCAAACAACCTTGATCGATGCCTCCATAGCCACCAGAAGCTTCCTCTTTTTTACTCTTATGCAGAACTATCAAGAGTGGAAAAATCTAAAAATAGACATTCTGCATATCGGAGTAGGTCAAAAAAAACAAGAGGGGGCAAAAGTACGCAAACTTTTTGAAAAAGGGTGGTTGCACTGGGTGCTTTCTAAGCAGATATTTGAGGAGCTGGAGTCTATAGGAAGATCCTACCAGGAATCCCTTTGTAAACAGATTTTAGAAAGTCAACTCTATAAGGAGTTGAGTGTTGTGACCATGAGTCCTCTTATAGAGAGCGACTTAGATTTTAGTTTTATGGGAGATGTATCTCTTACACCAGAAAAAATACGCAAAGAGGTAGAAGGATGGATGGAAGAGTTTCCAATCGATCATTTAGAATTCTAAATCTTGACGGGGGCGCATTTGCATGTGTATTCACTCTGCGCCTATTAGCCGAGATCGAAAAGCGCAGCTCAAAAAGTGTCTGTAAATTTTTTGATGGTTTTTCTGGGATATCTGCGGGTGCTTTCTTAGGAGCGATTCTAAGTTATGGGGAAATTACCGCCAAAGACTTGATTGATGAGATCATTTTCACGATCAAAAATATTCGTTCTAATAAATCAGAGAGGATACGCTCACTATGGGGTGCCATAAAACCCGCATTATGTCATGAGAAAAAATGGGGTCAGCTTAGTCGTTATTTTGGAAATGCCAGACTCAAAGATCTTAAAATCAGAGGGGTCTTTCCTATTTGGGATTTTGAAAATAAAAAAATTCGCATTTTTGATTCCTTCCTAGATCCCGATATCTCTATTTGTGATTTGGTGTATCTTTCAACCGGGGCTATTACTGTGTACGGCGGTATAGATTCTAAATTAAGCGAGCCTAAATTTTCAGGTACTGATGTGGCTCTTTATGTGAATGATCCCCGTTTGTTATCCTTGTTTAGCTTTAGAGAACAAATTTGTGAAAAAGGGGCTCATATACTTTCGATTGGGAGCTCTTTGACCCCATCGGAACCCCAAGAAAAGACCTTTAAAAGAGGGCCTTTACGCTGGATCAATAATATCCTTCCCGAATTAAGGCATGCCCATGAGAGTTTTGTCAATCAGTCGATGGAGTTCATTTTGCAACAGGAGATCCTGCCGATCCAGAGCCACCTTCGACTAAACATGATTAGTGGGAAATCGGTAGATGGGTTCAAAGGGGATGATGAACTTAATCTCTTTTTTATAGATTTGGCCGAAGAGCTTATTGAGCGCCGATCCTATGAAATAGATCGTTTTATTGAAGCGTGTGAAAATAATACAAAACTCCACTTACCCGTCATTTTGTAGTTCTTTGAAACGAATTTTGAATAACACTTTTTAACTCTCTTTAGAGCTATAAATCACAAAATTCTGATTTATAGACTTGCCCAAAATTTTTTTACCCTTTAGTTGTTTCGTTATCATCCTCATGGTACGGGTAAAAAAGCCCCCCTTTTTTTGTGGTTATTTTTTTAGAATAATTGTAGACGTAGACGAATACGACCGGGGCGACAATAAGGCTTAGGATCTGCGCAAATAACAATCCCCCAACAATCGCAACCCCTAAAGGAGCCCGGCTTAGGGCGATTTCACCACCGATACCTAAGGCTACCGGCACCGCTCCCATCATCGCAGCAAACGTGGTCATGAGGATAGGTCTAAATCTAAGCATAGAGGCCTTAGTGATGGCTTCTTCAGCTGTGGTTTGCGGATTTTTCTCTATCTCTTCAAGGGCGAAATCAACAATCAATATACCATTTTTCATCACTATTCCCATAAGCATGATGATCCCGATCATGGCATAAATGGAGAGTTTAAAACCTAGTAGGTAGAGTGTCAAAAGACCGCCAAACGCGGCTAAAGGGACTGCGGAAATAGGGGTAATAGGGTGTAAAAAGTTTTCATACAAGATCCCCAAGATGATGTAGATCGCAAAAATAGCCAAACCAGTAAGAATAAAAAGCTGTACCATCGCTTTTTGGAATTCCGCGCTTGCCCCGGTAGAAAATCCCACAGCTTTTCCCTCAAAAACTTGAGGACCGATTATAGCTAGTTTCTCGAGTGCTTGAGAAATTGTATATCCCGTACTGATGTTAAAAGAGATTGTGCTGGAGGGGAGAGAATTGTAGTGGTTTATCATATTCGGTTCAGCTTTGAGTGTACCCTTAAAAAGGGAAGTGGTGTTTGTCGCCGAAGTTGTATCTGTTGTGGAGAACATATTACCCCAGGGGCTTACATTTGCGCCTGGAACTTGTGGACCCAAAAAGAGGCGATCCATTTCATCTGGGGATTGTTTAAATTTATTTTTCAGTTCAAGTACCACATAATTCACAGAGTTAGGTCGATAGATAGTCGAAACATAGGTCTGTCCATATGCTAAAGCGAGGTTGTTTTCAAAATTAAGGGGGGTAATATTTCCATATGCTCTTGCTCTATCCCGATCGATGTGCATGCTAAAAACAGGGCTTCCTACAGAGAGATCGGAGTTTACCATGAAAAATTCGGGCTCTTTTCTCATGGCATTCATAAGTGCTTTGGTCTTTTCTTCCATGATTTTTTGATCTTGTGAAGCTACCACATATTGGTATGTGGCACGCCCTGCAGATGAGCTGCCCGACTGCACGTTAATTAAGGGAAGAGGCTTGAAGAAAACCTTGCATCCAAGGACACTTCGGCTTTTTACATAAAAATCGGTTAGAACACTTTCAAACGGAATACTTCCTTTTGAATCGTCAAGTATCATAAAAATGATCCCCATATTATCGCTGGGGCTGTCGGAAACAGTACATTGACCAAGAACATAAGGGTTACTGAGGGTTTGCTTTGCAATTTCTTTAAGAAAAACTTCAGTTTTTTGCGGGGAAGCGCTCTCATCCGCCACTACATAACCGATGACCGCATTGATAGGGGTATCAGGGAGAAATTCTTTTGGTGTTTTTACAGTTATGACTACAGAGATAACCAATAAAAAAACAGACAGCCCCAGAATAGATCTTTTGTGGTGTAAAGACCAGGCAAGTACCGGAACGTAAAATTTTCTAAAAAATTCATTGAAAGCTATAGAGAGCTCTTCCACCCGTGATTTTTTATTTGGGTCGTAAGGGGGAATAAAACGACTGCAAAGCATTGGAGTCAAAGTCACGGAGATAAAGCCTGATAGGAGAATTGCTGCAATCATTACCCCAGCCATTTCGCTAAACAGTTGTCCCATAAGACCCGGAATATACAACATTGGGATAAAAACCGCGCAAAGGCAACCAGAAATCGAAATAATAGCTGTAAAAATTTGCTTCGAACCGACGATAGAGGCTTTGTAGGGTTGCATTCCCTCCTCCCCGTGACGGACGATATTTTCTAGAACAATAATTGCATCATCCACAAGAAAACCGGTAGCTAAAGTGATAGCCGATAGAGACATTACATCAACATTGTAGCCTAGAAAAAACATCAGGATGAAGGTTCCGGTGATCGTAATTGGAAGCGTAATCAGGGGAATTACACTGTTACGAATTTTTCCTAAATAGAGAAAAACAACAATTACTACTAATATAAAAGCAAGATAAAGGGTCATTTCGATATCTTTCACCGATTCGAGAACATAACTTTTTTGATTAAAGCATATGTCATACTTCATAGACCTTGGCATTGAAGGGGTCAGCTCCTCCATTTTACGCTCAAGATTCGAACATACCGTGACCGTGTTGAAATTATTTTGTTTAAGTATGGCTAAAAAAACCGCCTCTTTTCCCTTGGAATCGCCCCTATTGAACCATTGGATACTTTGGTTCGTATTCTGCACGCTATCAAAAGCTACCCCGATATCAGAGAGTCGTACTACATTGTCGTTTTGAATTTTTATGATCATGTTATTATAGTCTTCGGCGGTGAAGAGCTGTCCGTCTGCTGTCGTGATGATTGTGAAATTAGGTCCGTAGAACTTTCCCGTAGGTCTTACAGGATTGTTTTGCGTGATGGCATTAGAGACATCTCCAAGGGTAATACCCTTAGCTGCGATGGACTCGGGATCGATTTGAATGCGCACGGAAAATGGATTTCCATACACCTGCACATTAGCAACCCCTTCAGTTGTGCCCAGCTGCCTTGCAATAATGTTGTTTGCATAGTCATAGATGGAGCTTTGATCCTGAGTTTCCGAATAAACCACAATGTACATAATAGGTGTGTCTGAAGGATTTACCTTAGTATAGGAGGGGAGATTGGGTAGGGGAGGGAGCTGTCCTTGCACTTGGGAAATGGCTTGCTGGGTATTGGTCGCAGCATCGTTGATGTTGATTGAGGGATAAAATTTTAAAAGGATTGTAAGTACTGCTGGAATTTACCGACTCTACCCCCTGAATGGAAAGAAATTGTGTTTCGAGGGGTCCGGTAACAAGGGTTGCTACCTGCTCTGGAGAAGCACCAGGATAGTTTGCCGAAACAGAGATCGTGTTCGCTACAGTATTCGGTAAAACCGAAACAGGGAGATTTGATAGGGCATAAGCTCCAAATATTATAAGCGTAAGCATTACCAGAAGTGTTGCAACGGGTCTCTCTATGAAAGATTTTGAAAAATGCATAGGTCCTCTTACAGTCGTTAAACGTACGTCCCCAATCGAAAGCAACTTGTACAGAACACCAAGCCGATTAATGGGTTCAAAATATTTTTCATACTTTACAATCCGTATTCAATCAAGAAAAAACTCTGAGTATGGATCATTTTAATTCTTGGATCAAAAAAGAGGATATGTTTTATAAAATGAATTTGTAA
>CAYFOX010000070.1:0-6898 GCA_964344875.1 uncultured bacterium | reverse complement strand
CAGGATTTCAATGTTGATTTCATGAACGTAATACCCTTTTTTCACTACCGTGGGAGGTCTCTTTTTTACCAGTCCTTCTTCAGAGATAATTTCCTCATTGCCCTGGGGGATTTCTGCCTTCTTTTTTTTAGGCTTTTTGGTTGAAAAAATCCCTCTAGTCTCCTATGGTGCGCTTTAAGCGGTCTTCATAGGGAAAACATGTGGAATTTAGCCGAAACATTCTGGTTTTTGAATGCTCTTGGTGAGTACTCCTCCCTCATTTACTCGGTAATAACAGCCTCATTTCGAACCCCCCCCAAATGGCGCCTTATCCGTGATCAGCTCTACCAAATTGGCGTTCTTTCCCTGCCTGTAGTCTCCATGACCGGCTTTTCTACAGGTCTTGTTTTGGCAACGCAATCGTTTTTCCAGCTAAACGATAAAGGTTTGGCCGGAGCTACCGGTATCTTGGTCGCCAAATCTATGGTGACAGAGTTGGGTCCTGTTCTCACGGCTTTTATGATCACTGGCCGCGTGGGGGCTGCCATGTGCGCCGAACTAGGAACCATGCGAGTGACCGAGCAAATCGATGCTTTGGAGACTATGTCTGTTGATCCGAATGCCTACTTAATATCTCCCAGATTTATTGCTGGTACGATCATGACTCCTCTGTTGACTATCTTTAGCGTAATGATGGGGATTATCGGAGGCTACCTGATCGCTGTAAACTTTTTTAAAATGGCACCCAATAGCTATTACGATCCGATCAAGGACTACATGCACAATTTTGATTTTTTCATCGGATTGGTAAAATCGTTTTTCTTTGGAGTTTTGATCATCACTATCTGTTGCTTTAAAGGGATGAATACCAGTGGAGGTGCCGAAGGGGTGGGGCGGTCCACAACCAATTCGGTAGTCATTTGTTATACGGCAATCCTCTTTTCAAACTTTTTTATTACGATGGGGCTGAACCTAGTCCATGACCAGATCGTGAGGTTTTTACTATGATCGAGGTCAAAAATGTCACAAAAGCTTTTGGCTCTCTACAGGTTCTCAAAAATGTCTCTTTGAAGGTCGAAGAGGGGGAAACCATGGTTGTCATGGGAAAATCGGGCGTTGGTAAAAGCGTATTACTCAAACAAATCATCGGACTTAGTAAACCCGAAGAGGGGGAAATCTGGATTAGAGGGGTGGAGACAACACCATTAACGGGTGATGCACTCTACGAAGCTAATAAAGACCTAGGGATGCTTTTTCAGGGAGGCGCTCTTTTTGATTCGATGAGCGTTTTTGAAAATGTGATTTTTCACGAACATTACCATAAACATACCCCCTACGAAGACCTCAAGGAAATAGCCCAAAAAGCCCTAATCTCTGTGGATTTGAAAGACGTAATGGAAAAAATGCCCTCTGAGCTTTCAGGAGGGATGAAAAAAAGAGCCGCTTTAGCGCGTCTGATCGCTTACCGCCCTAGCATGATTCTTTATGATGAGCCAACAACCGGTTTAGACCCCTTAACTGCTCAAGTTATTATAGATCTTATCATCAAAGTCAATAAAGAGCTCAATGCCACCTCAATTGTCGTCACCCACGATATCGTGTTAGCCATAGCAGTAGCCACAAAAATTGCCCTTATCGACCAAGGCGAAATTCATATCGTAGAAAACCCTAAAGCTTTCTTCTCCTACCAAGGGAATGACGTAATCGACTTCTTTAGAACTATACTGCCCCAGCAATGTCTAGATAAAAGGATCAAAGGATGAATCCTCAACTAAAAAACACCCTTATCGGAGCTTTTGTCGCAATCGCCATAGGGCTAATTGTAGGGATGATTCTCTTTATTGAGCCGTCAGCAGGCGACGGAAAACAACAAATCAGAGTCTACTTCACGAATATTTCAGGAATCACTACCGGAACAAGGGTGAACCTAGCGGGTCAAACGATTGGAGAGGTTCACGAAATACGCCAAATCCCCGATGCTCGACAAAAAGCACCCACAAAAGATGGAGAAGCGGTCTATTTCTACGAGGTGATTCTCCAAGTTGATTCCAGGGCCATCATCTATACAACAGATAAAATTGGAACTAAAACCATCGGACTTTTGGGAGACATCGTCATCTCGATTACTCCGGTCTATCTCCCCAGTAATGTAAAACCCCGCAGAGTCACCAACGATTGCCCCATGTATGCTAAATCGGGTGATGCAATCGATGACGCGTTCAAGCAACTCACCAATCTAGCCAGCGAAATGGATAAAACTTTCCAAAAAGTGAACGAATGGCTTGATGAAAACTCCGACAACCTCTCTGATGCGGTCCACTACGTGGGTCAAGCTCTAAAAGAGATCAGCCTGGCCGTTAAAGATTTCAACGACATGGATGTGATGCAAGAGGTGAAGGCCTCACTGGCTTCTTTTGCAAAAGGGATGGAGCTCATCGACGAGGCTTTGCAAGAAATCAAGGATGGAAACGGGTTTCAGGACCTACCCCTTATTGTCCACAATATCAAATCGATTACCGATTCTATCAACACGATCTCCTGCACATTAGCAAGTGGGAAAGGGTCTATAGGGCCCCTTTTGATGCATGATGAGGTCTATTTTAAGGTAAATACTCTGCTCACAAAAGCGAATATTACTTTAAATGATATCAACCAGTACGGCCTTCTTTTCTCGTACAATAACGACTGGAAGAAAACACGAATCAAAAAAATTACCGAAATGCATGCGATCCGTTCTCCACAGGATTTCAGAAACTATTATTCCAAAGATCTAGATGAAATGAATCGTGCCGTATCCCGGATAGGTCAGCTTTCTAACTCTTGCGATTCTCCCTATTTCCGAAGCCAAAATTTCCAAAAAGAATTCAAAGAACTCCAGGATATGCTTAAAGAGCTTCAAGATAGTCTGAACCGCGTACAAGAGGAGCTTGCCTACCCAAGCTGTAAAGAAATGTCTACACCGTGTGTACCCCCACCAAAAGTCGATCAGGGAAAAAACTGTAATCCCCCCTGCCCAACTCCCCCCTCCTGCAATCAAGCCCCATCGAGTGACCCACAAAAAATGGGGGAGGGGGACGAAAAAAATACAATAGTTCCAAACAGCTCCAATCAAACAAATAATGCTCCGATGGGACCTGCATGCAAGCCCGATGACAAAAAAAATTCCACCTCGGCAATTAAGAAAAAAAGCGTGCGTTTAAAATTGGAACCACAGGTTCATGAAGAGGACCGAAGTATGCTAGAAGAGTTGGAAAATTTCTTAAGACAAAGGAAAGGGCGATGAAAAAAGGGACCAAAGAAATCAAAAAAGGGACGATTCTTTTGAAAAGCCCCGAAGTTTCGAAAACCCCGTTTGACCGCTCTGTGTACCTAATATGCGAACACTCAGAAAATGCCTCTATTGGGCTTAGACTCGACATACCATTTATAGAAGAGCTCCCATTAGGCGTAGAGGAACTTGATCCCATCACCGTAAGACGCAGCGGCGGAACAACACAAAAAAAAGAGATCTTTCTTTTGCACACAGACCCTACAGCAAACGGGTTCGCCGTCTGCGATCAACTTTTTTTAGGGGGTGAGCCCGACATTCATAAAGAGATCGCCCTTGTAGTCGGTTACACATTATGGGGGGCTGGCAAGCTTGTTGATGAATTTTTACAGGGGGAATGGTACTTGGGAACCATGGATAAGAAATATCTGTTTCATACCCCACCGGAACAGCTTTGGCAACGGGCTGTCAAAGATCTTGGCGGAAGATTTACTTTTGTATCCCATTTTCCGAAAGAACTTCATGCAAACTAGGTTTTTTTCAAAAATTTTTTTTGTGTAAAAAAATAAAAAAATCCCCCAATTTTGTCTCGTAAAAAAAGGTTCCAAAACATACTCAAAGCCCTTTTTCTCTTTTCATAATTCTACATTTTTGTTAAACATTGTCTTAATCAATCGTTAACAAAACGAGGAGTATATGAGCTTAGTAACCTATTATGGAAAAACGTTCGCTTTGCCGAACTACCAAGATCCTGCTATCAGTTTTAATGAAGTGTATCAAAACCTATCCCAGTGGCACGAATCGGTAAAACCCGATTTTGATGAGACTGTAGGAGAAATCGGTTCTACAATCGATGACATCCGCAGCGCTACAAAACAGCTTGAGGCAAATGCCAAAAGACTGAATGAAGATGAGATGAAAAAATTTGAACAGCAATCGGCTCTATTTCAACGTTTCTTCCAAAAATTTCAAGAAACGCAAATCCACTCACATGTTCTTTTAGACAATGTGAATAAGGGGATCCATTTTTTAGATCGCCCCCCTATCCAGCCTGTGGATGTGGAGACGCTTAAGCACTTAAGCCCGGAAATTCAGCGCCAAGTAGAAAAATTGCAAGAGACTTGCAAAAAGTACTTGCAAGAGCTGGTGAAAATACAGAAATCGGTAGAGGCTACATGCTCCCACTTTGACAAAAGAATTGGGGATCTGTCCAGACCTTTAGACTACCATCTGACTGTTGTTAAATCCAAAGGGAGCGTTGGATATGCTTCCTGGGGTTTGAAAACCGTTTCACACTGGTTCGTAAATCCCACTATCAAGGTTGAGGGGGCTATAGCTGGAGGATGTGCATTGACCAAAGAGTTTGATGAGATCAAAAGTCAAGAGGCGGCTGTTGCTGGAAAGGCGACGTTTAGTCCTCAGGATGCACTCCAAGCCTTAGACTCGTCTGTAGAAAATGCAGAAGGGATAAAAAAAAAAGAGGAGCTTAACTCAAGTCCAGTTGCAGGTAATCTCACCAGACGACAACGAAAAGCCCTCCACAGAGCACAATTCCAATAATTCTTTGCCTACAAAGGAAATAAACAACACTCCTCAATATGTTATCTCTCTGTCCGATTTGGAGGAAAAAGAGCAGCATCTTGAGGAGAATAGCTCGAAGACAACAACTGGGGAGAAGAAAGGGAAATCCCCTAAAGTTATGGAAGAGCTATCCGATTTTTTTCGACTATTCGTCGGTCAAAAGTCTAAGTCCTCTAAGGAAGCTCGACGGGAAGATGGAGTCAATACCCTCAAACTTTCCCCCCTGCACCTCTATATTAGCCGCCAAAACAGAAATGGAGGAGATGGTTCTATTTAAGCGGTGCAAATCGACTATACGCTCACGCTCCATCAACGCAGGTAAAAAATGCATGGAAATAAACAGCTCTTTTTCCCCCTCTTTCCATTTGGACTTGCCATCAAGCATTTTAATCAGAGCGTAAAAGGCTGCCATCGTTACAGCCCCAACATCCACGCCATCTTTTGAGATGAAAACGATATGTCGGGGTTTTGTCTTCTCTACCGCCTTGAGAATCAATAATAAATAGACCGTTTCAATCCAATCTAGACGATTTTTTCTTGTGAGATCTTTTTTATCCTTGAAATTGCAGGTCTCCACAGCATCAATCAAGCTAGAGAAAAGCTCTTTTGTCACATCTAAATCAGCTGGATAATAAAATCCGCACTGAATTCCGGACAAAAGCTGATCAAGAAAAACTTTTTTGAACTGCTTTTTATCGGAAAGTTTTAAATAATCCTCAGACTGCAAATAAAATGGGGTCGATACTGGAAGAGTGAGAAGCGAAAGTATAGGTTGAAACTCGGCGCTAAGGGAAATTTTCTCCAGCTCTCTACATCGGGCAAATTCCTCTAGAGTAGTCCTATCTTGCAGATTGATCCAAAGAACATTCTCTTTTTCTGCAAGGGTGGATCTTAAAAATGCCTCGTACTCCGGAATAGGGTGGGCCTGATCGATCCTCTCTTGCATGGTGGGGCAAGGTTGTAGATAGATAGAGGCTTTTTGATCGAGGTAATTCAGGTTAAAGAAACGGTGGCCAATATTGCGCAATGTATAAGGGTCAAAAACGGTATGCTCGTCTAATTGCTGGAAAATTTCGATCACTTTAAAAAGAGGGCCGCTAGGGTGTTTATTTAACTCTTTCCCCAAAATTTCATGGATTTCCATGATTTCATGGTAGGTTTCCAAATGAGAGGGATCAACGGTATTTCTGTTTTTCTTCAGCTCTTTACCAATCAGTTGGTAGATGTAGGAAATAGCTCTCTCATGATCAAATTTTTGGGAAAAAATGGCAAAACACAAAGCGTGAACAAGCTCCAGAAAATACAGAGAAAAACGGTCCGATTGGTCGGGAGGGTTATCGACTAATTTACCGTACCCCATATCAAATAGAAGCTCTCGGATATAGTTTTGAAAATCACTAAAATAGGATAGGCAACTCTTTTTCCCCCCTTGCTCGATTAGATGGATCGGCTCTGCAGCAAAAGTCAAAGCAATGTAGGCCTGATAGAAAAGGCGCACGATTCGCTCTTGATCCCGTTTAGAGGCAAGTTGAAGCCATTTTTGAAAAAGGGTACGGGTAGATTTTTTGATTGATCGGGCTGCTTTTGCAATAGAGGAATCCTTGATTCGCTCCATACGCACTATCGGGTCTTCCTCTTTTTGGTTGAGCAGCAATGCCTCAAAATCGGCTACCAGGCGCAGATGCCGCAGAAGACTTTTATTGTAAAATCTTGTCCCATCCTCTTTGGTTAGAAAGAATAACTCGTAATGCTTATCTTTGGTGACAATTTCTAAATCCCTCAATCCTTTTCTTTGGATATCTACCGGATCAAAATCCTCTTCGACCCACTCTTTATACCAACTCTCCTCCTTCTCAAGCGATTCTTCAAACCGCTTTTTAAGAGTCTCTTTGTAAAAGCTTATAAGATCGGTAAACTCTTTAGAAGCGCTAAAGCGCTCCCCTTTGACACCCTGTTGCTGTAAAATACGGTCAATTTTTGTAGCAGCCTCAGAGGCAAGCTGGATAATCGACTGCACTCCACGGGCCAGTTTCTGATCGACACTTTTGGCTTTGTTGACATCTTTTAGGT
>CAYFOX010000069.1:5277-7065 GCA_964344875.1 uncultured bacterium | reverse complement strand
GTGTTGTTGAGGGTTCATTAATTCTAATCGGTGGCGATCCGGGAATTGGTAAAAGCACCCTGATGCTACAGCTTAGTGAGGCATTCTCTTCTCAAGGCAAAACAGTGCTGTATGTTTCTGGAGAAGAGTCAAAAGAGCAGGCCGCGCTGAGGGCTATGCGTTTGGGAATAAAAACCGATAAAATCTACCTTTTTTCTGAGACCCTTTTTGCAGAGATCAAAAAAGCGATCGATGCGATTAAGCCTCAGCTTTTAATCATCGATTCGGTGCAGATTGTCTATAAAGGGGAGCTCTCGTCGCTACCCGGATCGGTGACTCAAGTCAAAGAGATAGCGATGGAGGCGATGCATATCGCAAAAGGGGAAAAAATCACCACCTTTTTGATCGGTCACGTCACCAAATCGGGAGAGTTGGCAGGTCCAAGAGTGCTGGAACACATCGTCGACACCGTTTTAGATTTTGAGGGGGATAGAGAGCATGGTTACCGTATTCTTAGATCCACAAAAAATCGTTTTGGCCCCACCGATGAGATCGCATTATTTCAGATGGGATCCAAGGGGCTTAAAGAGGTTTTAAACCCTTCAGAGGCCTTTTTAAAAGAGCGGATCAAAGATGTTGCAGGATCGGTGATTGTTCCAACCATGGAGGGATCTAGCGCTTTTTTGGTGGAGGTGCAAGCTCTCGTCGCCCCCACAAACTTTTCCACCTCGTCTCGAAAATCGACCGGTTTGGATCAAAACCGCTTAAGTTTATTGCTGGCGGTTTTAGAAAAAAGGGTGGGGTATACATTTCAGTCGGTTGATGTATTCGTCTCTGTAGCAGGTGGGATGAAAATTGTAGAACCGGCAGCAGATTTGGGGATATTGATGGCAATTGCCTCCTCGTTTTCCAAAAGATCGGTCAATTCCGAAACTGTGGTGATTGGTGAAGTGGGTCTGACGGGGGAGATCCGTTCTGTAAGTCGTATCGAAAGTCGCCTTAAAGAGGCGATTCATATGGGCTTTAAATATGCGGTGATCCCTAAAAAAAATAGCCAAGGGCTACCCGAATCGATCACCAAAAAATTAACGATCTTTGGTGTGGAGCTCGTAGAAGAGGCGATAGGTCAACTCTTGTCGAGAAAGGGGGGAACCTCTACAATACAAACGAAAAAAGTGGATTATGCTGGAACACCCCAACCTTTATAAATTTGCCGAGATAAGGATCGTGGATTTGGCAAAAGATCGTCCACAGACTGCCCAAAATACCGATTTAGGGTTTGAATCTCTATTTGTGACGAGGTTTTTTCAGACAATTCCGGTTGGATCTTATCGCAATTTTCCAGAGACTTTTTTCTCTTTATCCACTGTTTTTTCAGCCACCTCGAGCAGCAAAACATCAAAACCAGACAATCAGGATTTACAGATGCAAGAACCCTACAAACTTTTCGAGCTTAAGTATAGCTTTGACGCTCTTGAACCCTATATTGACGCCAGAACTGTAGAGCTCCATTACGCTAAACACACCAAAACCTATGTCGATAAGGCTAACGAGGCCCTTCTTGGGTTGCAAAAGCCAAATATCTCAGAGGCCCAGGCCTATGAACTCTCCAAACAGCTAGATGATAACGTAGGGGGAGTGTTAACGCATCAGCTCTACTTCAACTGTTTGACAAAATCGAAGGAGATGGGGGGAACAGGGGGGGTATTTCCCACATCGGGGCCTCTTTATGAAGCTGTAAAGGTGCGCTGGGGTGGCTTTGAGGGGCTTAAAGAGGCTCTCAAGAAAGGGGGACTCTCCCGGTTTGGA
>CAYFOX010000069.1:3734-5267 GCA_964344875.1 uncultured bacterium | reverse complement strand
TATTTCTTCATCAAGATTTATCGATCACTACCGCCCCTAACCAAGAATGGCCTAGAGGTAAAAAGCCTATTTTGGGAATTGATGTCTGGGAGCACGCCTACTATTTAAAGTACCAAAATAAGAGAGTGGAATACCTGGAGAATATTTTTTACGTGATCGATTGGAGTTACGTAGAATCTTTATTTAAATCTTAAACCTTATTTTCAGGCTTCTATGAATTTGGTAGATCTGATCCAAAAAAAAAGAGAATCGAATACTTTTGAGAGATTTTCTAAAAAAGGGTTTGAGGGATGGTTAGCTTGCCCGAAGTGTCAACACTTCATGAACGAATACCAGTTAAGAGCCTTTGGAAAAGTTTGCTATCACTGTAACCACCATTTTCGACTTTCGGCAAAAGAACGGATTGCACTTTTAACCGATCCGGGGACTTTTGAGGAGAAATTCTCGCATCTAGAATCCAAAGACCCCTTGGAATTTGAGGATACGAAACCCTACAAAAACCGTCTTAGAGAGGCCAAGTTCCAAACTGGTCTCAACGATGCGGTGATCACAGGGATCGCTCAAATCGAAAAGGTAAAATTCGCTTTGGCTGCTATGGACTTCCAGTTCATCGGAGGCTCACTAGGTTCTGTGGTGGGAGAAAAACTCACCCGACTAGTCGAGGAGGCAATTTTAGATCGACTCCCTCTAGTGATTGTAAGCCAGTCCGGAGGGGCTAGAATGCAGGAATCAATTTTTTCGCTTATGCAAATGGCAAAAGTTTCCCAGGCCATCAAGAGATTTCACAAGGAGGGCCTTTTTTATATTTCTGTGCTTACGGACCCCACAATGGGAGGGGTAACCGCCTCGTTTGCCTCTTTGGGAGACATTATTCTTGCTGAACCCAAGGCTTTGGTCGGTTTTGCGGGGAGTCGGGTCATTGAGCAGACGATCAAAAAAAAGCTACCTTTAGATGCGCAAACTGCAGAATTTCAATTAAAACATGGGTTGATCGATCAAATCGTTTTTCGAAAAGAGATGAAAAAACAGATCCGCTTGTTGTTTAAACATTTTTTAGGAGTTTAATGGGTTCAATCAAGGTTTTAGTCAAAAAAAGGGTTCTTTCCCTTCCCGATCCGATCTATGCGACCAAGCTTGCTGCCGGAGCAGATGTTTGTGCCGATTTAGAGGAGCCGATGGTGATCATGAGTCAACAGACGGCTCTAGTCCCTACGGGCCTTTTTTTGGAGATTCCTGAGGGGTATGAGATACAGGTGCGCCCAAGAAGTGGGTTGGCTCTAAAATTTGGTATTACTGTTTTGAATACACCCGGGACGATCGATGCCGATTATCGGGGCGAGCTTAAGGTGCTTCTCATCAATCATTCTAAAAATGATTTTGTTGTGGAGCCAAAAATGCGGATTGCACAAATAGTCTTAGCAAAAGTTGAGCAGGCTCTATTTTTTGAAACAGCCGATTTAAGTCTTTCAGAGAGGGGTGAGGGGGGATTTGGACACACGGGCATTTTAGAAAAAAATACTAAGACAAACTAAC
>CAYFOX010000069.1:0-3724 GCA_964344875.1 uncultured bacterium | reverse complement strand
GCAGATTGAGGTGATTGATACCCTTTTTAGCGCTGTTTTGGATCCGCTTGAGGGGCTTGAGCCACAAAGTATCCGTGAAAGAATTTTGGAGCGTGAAGGGCTTTCTTCTACATGTATAGGAGCGCAGATAGCGATTCCTCATGTAAAAGTTGAGGGTTTGGATCGGTTTATTTTATCTTTGGGGATACACAAAGAGGGTGTGGACTGGAGTGCATCGGATGGGATGGGCGTCCATTTGATTCTGCTTATATTAGGACCCGATGTCGAGCCTATTTATTATCTAAATTACTTGTCGAGCTTGACGCGGCGATTGAAAAACCATAATCTCAAAGATAAACTTATGAGCTCACAAACAGCTCAAGAGGCATTCGAGATATTTAAGACCGAGGATAAGTCATGGATCTAAAGTTAGAAGAGGTTGCATCACTACTGCATGTCTCTATAAGCACTGTTGAGCGTTGGGTTCAAGAATTTGATTTGCCCTCCTATCGTTTGCAAGGACAACTCCTTTTTTCTCGTGCCGAAATCGAAAGATGGATTTTACAGGAATCGAGCAAAAATGATGATCTTCTTTTTAACAAAGAGGAGAATCAAGAGGGGAGCTGGCAAACCTTTTCTTTATATCGTGCGATTCACAAAGGCGATGTTGTTTTCATAGAGTCTAGTTCCAAAGAGGGGGCTATTGATGAGGTAATTTCCCATGTTGGAAAAGATCTGGGTATTGATCGTGCAACGATGGTGGAGCTTTTAATTGATCGGGAAAAATTGATGACTACAGCTTTGGGTGCAGAGGTTGCCATTCCTCATACCAGGGAGTGCCTTATAAGAGGGCCTCACGATGTCGTTGTTGTCGCTTTGCCAAGAAAACCAATAGACTGGAAAGCTCTAGATAATAAAGGGGTCAAAGCCCTTTTCTTTCTGTTTGCCTGTGATGATAAGCGGCACCTGAATCTTTTGGCGAAAATTGCTCACCTTACCTCCAATAAAACTCTAATCGAAAAAATCAAGGGGGGAGTAGACAAAAATACCTTGATGCAATGGATTAAAGATTGGGAACAGACTCTGAGCCAAAAGGCGCTCTCTCGAGTTTAGGGGAAAAAAAATCCGGGTTCTAAACCCGGATTTAATCTTTATTTTTTAGCTAAAAGCGTCGTTGGTGGTCCTATACTCTCCTCCTCAGTCATTACCTCAAGAGAAAAATGGACTACTCCTTCTTCTAAAGAGGCTTTGAAGCGAGTCATGCTTTCAGGTTGCTTTTTCAAGATGAGTTCTGCAAGGGGCTCCTCAATATGGCGCTCAACTGCTCGTCTAAGCGGACGCGCTCCCTGATCGGGCGAGTAGCCTTTCTCGATGATAAAGTCGATTAACTGCTCG
Source organism: uncultured bacterium (assembly GCA_964344875.1). Lineage (GTDB taxonomy): Bacteria > Chlamydiota > Chlamydiia > Chlamydiales > RGXB01 > RGXB01. Next base: position 2,350 of record CAYFOX010000069.1, on the reverse strand, counting down.
GTGAATTCGAGATAAACAAACTTTTTGATACAGCGCTGGTGTAATTTCTCAAGTTCTAAAAGGGCTATTTTATGCAGATCCTCTTTTTTGAAAGGCAAGAAAATAATCTGATCGTCCAATCGGTTGATAAGCTCAGGGCGGAAAAATTTATTTGCAGCTTTCAAAATACCTTCACGTATAGCCTCTTCAGGAATCTCATGAGCACCTGAACCAAATCCTAAATTCGATCTATTGGCAAACTGCTCTGAGCCAAGATTAGAGGTCAAAATAATGATGGTGTTTCTGAAATCGACCTTTCTCCCCAAGGAGTCAGTAAGTTGTCCATCCTCCAGGATTTGCAATAAAATATTTGCAACGTCGTGGTGTGCCTTTTCAATCTCATCAAAAAGCACTACACAATGGGGGCGCTGACGAACTCTTTCGGTCAGTTGTCCCCCCTCCTCATGGCCTACATAGCCCGGAGGAGAACCGATCATTCTAGCTACAGTATGCTTTTCCATATACTCGGACATGTCCACATGGATAAGCGCATCGCTTGAGCCAAACATGTAGTTTGCAATCGATTTGGCCAAGTGAGTTTTTCCTACACCCGTAGGCCCTAAGAAAAGATAAGAGCCGATAGGACGATGGATATCTTTAATATCCGCTTTACTGCGAATCAAAGCTTTGCAACACCGCTCAATCGCTTTGCTTTGCCCAATCACCCATTTTTTTAGGGTGTTTTCCATGAGAATCATCCGTTCGTGTTCAGACTCGGATAATTTCTTTAAAGGGATGCCTGTTGTCGTTGCCAAAACTTCAAGAATATGCTCTTCTCTAATATCAATCCGAGCCTCCTCTTTCATTTTCTGCCAGTCGGTGAGTACCCTTTTTTGGTCGTCAATCAGATTTTTTTCATTATCACGCAACCGCGCTGCTTTCTCGTAGTCTTGTTGAGCTATTGCGATCTCTTTGTCTTTTTTAGCTTTCAAAATAGATTCATCTAAATCTTTTAACGAGGAGGGCTGTCTCAACGAAAGCATTCGTTGGCGGGCTCCAGCCTCATCGATCAAGTCGATCGCTTTGTCAGGTAAAAAGCGGCTGTGGATGTACCTCTCTGATAAGGCCGCAGCGGCATGCAGCGCTTCAGTGGAGTAGCGGACTTTGTGGTGACGCTCGTATTTTTCTTTGAGGCCGTTTAATATCAGAATGGTCTCCTCAATAGAAGGGGGCTTCACGGTAAGTCTTTGGAAGCGGCGTTCTAAAGCGGGATCTTTTTCGATATGTTTACGGTACTCACTAAAGGTTGTAGCCCCGATGCACTGTATCTCACCCCTAGCAAGGGCGGGCTTGAGAATGTTAGAGGCATCGATAGCACCTTCAGCAGCTCCCGCACCTACAATAGTGTGGAGTTCGTCGATGAATAAAATGATGTTGGGATTCTTTTTGACCTCATCCATCACTGCTTTGATTCTCTCCTCAAATTGACCCCGGTATTTTGTTCCGGCAACCATTAAAGAAAGATCTAAAGAGATGATACGCTTGTTTTGAAGAAGTTCGGGCACTTGACCTCGAGCGATCATCATCGCAAGACCCTCAACGACGGCGGTTTTACCCACTCCGGCATCACCAATAAGAGCTGCGTTATTTTTGCGGCGTCTGCAAAGAATCATTGTTAGCCATTCGATCTCATTTTCCCGTCCAACAACCGGGTCCAGCTCCATATTTTTAGCCATTTCGGTCAGATCGTAGCCATAAGCAGACAAAGCAGGCGTCTTGGAGCTTGTGGTTTTGGAGGAGTCGGCAAGCGGAGGGGTTTTTGGAGGAGAGGAAAATGAGTTAGGTTCTTTGGGAGCCTGTGAGGAGATAGGGGGTGCTTGGGGGGGGATATTGAGATTGAAGCTATCAAGTTCCTTAAGAATATCCTTGCGCATCTCTTTAGGATCGACCCCAAAGGCCTCTAAAATTTGGATGGCTACACCCTCATTTAGCCGCAAAAGACCGAGCAAAACATGTTCGGTGCCCACGTAGCTGTGTCCAAGATTTTGCGCCTCTTCATGGGCGTACTCGAAGAGCTTTTTGACCATACTTGTCAATGCAGGCTCCCCAGCAACATAAAGATCGGAGCCGTAGCCGGTAAATCGCTCCACCTCTTTCATCAAGCCGTCAAAATCGAGCTTGTAGAGTTTAAGAATGTTGCTTGCAATCCCATGTTCAAGTTGTGCAAGTGCCAGTAAAATATGCTCAGTGCCCACGTAATTGTGTTTCATACGCATTGCGAGCTTTTTTGCAAGGGTCACGCAACTCTTGGCGCGGTTGGTAAAAAACTCAAAAAATGACATCCTTCCTCGTCGTGTTGAAGACCATGACT
>CAYFOX010000068.1:5088-7306 GCA_964344875.1 uncultured bacterium | reverse complement strand
TTTTTAATTAAAATATTTTATTGTTTTTTCAAAATATTTTAGGTCTATAGCCAGATAGCTGTTGCCGTGGCATAAAGGCGACAATGGGAAATGGATAGCATAAACCGCTCATTTGGAAGAGTATGGACTTGAACTTTTGGTGCCCCCAGGGGGTCGTTTAAAATTTCAATATCCAGAAACCCTGTTTTTTTTGAAAAACCGGTGCCTAAAGCCTTGACAATCGCCTCTTTGGCGCTAAACCGGCCAGCAAAACGTTCAGCTGGTCGAGCAAAAGATTTGCAGTAGGCTATCTCCCTAGGTGTGAAGTGGCGGATAAGGAAGCGGTCTCCATATTCCTCTAATATGTGCTCGATACGGTCAATTTCGATTATATCGGTTCCTAGCCCTTTCAAGCGTCCTCGTCATGGTAATCATCAAAAGAATAGCCGATTTCTCTACCCGATTTGTCGACTGCATTACAGAAGATAATTCTTCCGGAAGGGCTGGATTTTGAGGAGAGGATAGTGGCTCTGATAGTCTGTCCGATTGCGTCACCCGCATTGTTGATCACTACCATAGTCCCATCTTCAAGGTAACCTACCCCTTGCTGAGGCTCCTTACCTTGGCGTTGCACTTTGATGTGGATAAACTCACCCGATTGCATCAAAGGTTTTAGAGCCGCCGCGAGGGAATTGATGTTGATAATCTCCACCCCTTCGGCTCCGCTCAATTGGTACTGTTTAGATTCTGCAGTCAAAATATTAGCATCGACAAGCCGACTCAAACGGACCATTTTCTGAGCGATTTCTTTGATTTCGGGAAAATCGGTCTCATTATAGCGCAGCCCAAAACCGGGAAGGGTGTCGAGCCTTTTGAGCGTTTCAATCGCTTTGCGAGCTTTAGTCTTCGAGCTCTCATCAGGAAGTTCGATTAGTGCGTAGAGTTCTTTAACAATGAATCGGGGGACTAGAATCGATTGGTCTAAAAGGCGAGTTGTGCAAAAGTCATTGAATCGGGGATCCATCAACGTGGCTAGGTCGATCATGATGTCACGTCTACGCTGATTCATCTGGCTAAATTTGACAAAAGGGATACTCACATAGAGCTCATCTGACCAGCGCAAAGTCATAATCGTCCCCAAATAGGTTCCAAATAGAAAAAGGCAGATCGAGATAATCTCTATGCTGGTTATATTCAAGGAAAACGACAAGGCGCTAATGCTTAGGATCGCTTTGAGAATCAAAACAAGCGCTTCTCCCATCAGGTAACCTAAAAAAAGGCCGATGATTGCGATGTTGAAGGAGCGTAAATTAAATTTTCTAAAAAACGTGTCAAATCCGATCAGAAGCAAGCTAAAGATAAATCCTCCAAGCATGCCAAAAATCACTCGACCAAGAAGGTCTCCTTGGTTGGATTGGATGGAATAAAGGGTGATGAAAAAAATACTTAAGATTGTAAAGAAAATACGAGTAAAGGCTAGGGCTACATTCATAAGTTTTCAAATATAAACCACACTTCTAAATAAGTGAAGACTTTTTTTGTCGCGAAATATCGGTTTTTCTGCTAATTTTTCCCTATGATTTCAATACGTATTCAAAAAATAATTCTTCTTATTTTATGGCTTGCCGGAGGGTTGATTCTTTTCACTAAAGGGGCAAGCAACCTGGGGACAATTTCCGAAAACCGCACGCTACATATCTCCCTGTTGATTTTGGGGTATGTGCTTGGTGAGCTTAAGTCTAGAACCATTTTGATCAGAAGCGCTATTCGAGACCCTTTGCCGAAAGATTTTCTCCTTGTCGCACTTATGATGGGGATGGGGGTTATGTTTGCGCAGCTTTCGATGCCCACTGAGGCAAGAGGCCTGTTGCAAGTAGCTATAGGTTTTGCTCTTATGCGTGGTGCGGCATTTAGGCTGCGACGTATTGTCGAGGGGCGAAATGCCCTGGAGACAAAATGATTCTGCATATTTTCGTTGATCCTCCACGTATCGCTTTTTTCGTCCCTTTGCTGAATTACCCAATAGCTTGGTACGGAATCCTATTCGCATTAGGTTTTGCACTCAGCTTACGTGCTCTACAATACCTGTGCGATTGGCGCCCATTTTCTCTTTTTAACGGGGAGCAGATCGCCTCCAGGATCACGAATTTCATGATGGTGGGAATTTTGGTCGGAGCTAGGTTATTTCACATAGTTTTTTACGAGTCGCTCGATTGGCTGCAAAACGATCCCTTACACC
>CAYFOX010000068.1:3180-5078 GCA_964344875.1 uncultured bacterium | reverse complement strand
AAATTTTGGGAGGGGGGGCTAGCCAGCCATGGGGCTATTATTTGCTCTATTTTTAGCTGTTTGCTTTTTGTTTATATTTACAGAATCCCTTTCTTTAAGCTTTTAGACCGGATTTTTCCTTGCGCCATGATCCTTGGCGGATTTATCCGTATAGGAAATTTTATGAACCAGGAGATTCTCGGCTTAAAAACCGACCTGCCTTGGGGCCTTGTGTTCCAAACACCCCAATCTTTAGCCTCTTTGGGGTTGTATCCAAGGCATCCTGTGCAAATTTACGAGTCCCTTTTCTATTTTGCTCTCTTTTTTTTAGGGTGTATTTTGTTAAAAAGCCGTCCTAAGACGGGGGTCGTTGCCTCTGCCCTAGGCCTTTTGATGTCTGTTGGTCGATTTTTGGTAGAGTTCTTAAAAGAAGACCAGAGCTTCTATACGCTCGGATTACCTTTAAACATGGGGCAAATCCTCTCGATTCCGCTGATCATCCTTTTTGCTACAGTGTTTGCGCTCGCATTCAAAGAGAGAATCCAAGAGCCTTTTTCTACACGACTAAGCTCATAAGATTTTTTAGATAGCTGCTGCTTGCAGTCTATATGAAGGCATTAGAGGGAGAGTTTTTGTGGTTACCTCCTCCATTTTCTTTATAAGATCGCGCCCTTTCATATTGGGGTATTTAGATTTGAGTTGCTCATAGTGCCATTGGTAGAACCTTTCGAAAGGGGTCTTTTGCCCTTTTTTAGGTGAGGTGTACCAAACAATTTTACTGAAAAAACCTACTTCTTCTAAATAAAATGGGCGATACCCTTCAAGTAGTGGCGAGCTCTGAAGGAATTTGTTCACAATTTGCTCTTTTTCCTCAGAAGACAGGGGGAGAATTTCCTCTTTCAAAAGGCTCTTTTTCACGATTTTGTAAAGAGGGTGATCAAGAGGAGCTTTCCAAAGATCGAGTACCAGCTCATTTTGGGAGGCAAAATGCGAAATTTTATCGATTAGTGTTTCTTCACGAAAAAAGTTATCCTCTAAAGGAATGGGAATACGAAGTTTTTTATAACGGATAATCCTGTCATAGGTGGTGTGTACAGTCTGGCGAAACTCTTTTGCCCCTTTTTCGATAGCAGTTTTTGCTAGATGTCTTGAAAGGATCTCAATATGATCCTCCTGCATTTGATTTCGTATGGGATGATGCTCAAAAAAATGGGAAAAAACAAAAATTTCAAGAAGATCTTTTTGGTTAGGCGGGATATTTACTACATCGTCTACAAAAGAAAACATCTGTTGCACTTCAAGAAGAATCTCTTTGAGCGTGGTTAGAGGTCGCATCGATTTTATTTTTCTGATTTCATTATTGATAAACAGGTACACCTCATGCCCTAAACGGTGTAATGTAGGGGAGTAAAGATCCGTAGATAAAGAGGTAAGATAATCAGAAGCCGCTTCGACAATTTGTGCTTTTTTCTCTTTTTGTCCGCTTACGTGATAAAGAAAAAGAATACGATTCACCAGCTCTATGGGGTGCATGTTTTTTTCTAGGTCGATCTGTTTGGATACAAATTTTTTCAAAGCATCCAGATTTTTTCTTCCCCATTTTTTTTCAAAATCGATGGCTAAAGCAAGCTTTTTTGCATGAACCGATGCAATTAAAACGGGTAAATGCTCCATTTCTGCAATCGCTTCGGTCGTTTTTAGTCTTTGATAAATTTTTTGTTTTAGAGTCTCGTAAGAAAAGATTTCATAACTTGAAAGGAGGTCAAACTGTTGCTCCAGAATCAGGTAGTCCAAAGTCTCCATTTTTTCAAAAGGGGTCTTAGGACCTTTTGTAGTGCAAACATGCTGACCTATAGAAAAGATAGCTTTCGCTACCCGCTCTTCAGCTTTGTCTTCTTGAATGTTCGGAAAAAGACCGC
>CAYFOX010000068.1:2828-3170 GCA_964344875.1 uncultured bacterium | reverse complement strand
CTATCACTTGTTCATCAGACTCTAGAGCAATCTTATCCTTGCAGAGTAATTTGACGTGTTTTAGTGCCCGTTCAACGCTTTTTTGGATGTAACCTTCCTGGGAGTTTATGGAAGAGAATCTCTCCACAAGATCGGGGAGGAGTTTTTTGAGAACCATAGATTCGATCTTGTGGTTCCATCTTTTCACCTCTTTAAGCTGCACTGTTTCCAAAAGCTTTTTGGTAACGATAGCATCGATAGATTGCTCGGCTGAAGCGTTTGGTGAAGGGGTCGAATCTAAAGATTTTAATGCATGCATAAAAACTTTTTTATTCTATTTTCACTTAAAAGTCTACCCATCCT
>CAYFOX010000068.1:0-2818 GCA_964344875.1 uncultured bacterium | reverse complement strand
CCTTTAAAGAACGGATTGTGGTGCTATTTTGCATCGATAAACTCCCGATTTTTTTCCCTTAAATTGTTCCAAAAAAGGATCGGGTTATCTGGGAAGCTATTTTTAGTGCAAAGATTGCATTTTTCCTGCTAGAATTGGATTGTAAATTTTACAGGAAATACCAGATGAATTTCGTCTTATTAGCCGGCCGTTTAGGTTCCGATCCGGAAACACGTTTCACCCCTTCCGGACAAAAGGTGACAAATTTTCGTTTCGCTTGTAGCTCTAAAAAAGGTGGCAAAGACGAGACGATTTGGTACCGCGTGACTGTTTGGGGGGACCAGTATGACAAAATGCTCCCATACATGAAGAAGGGAACAGCCTTGATGATTCAAGGCGAGCTACACAAGCCGCAAATCTATACGGATAAAGAGAACAAACCACAAACCTCTTTAGAAATTACCGCTTCGAGCATCTCGTTTAGCCCATTTGGCAAATCGGATGGCTCTTCGTCGGTGGGATCTGCAAACAAAACAGCCGCTTCAAACGCCTCGGGATTTGAGTCGAACGACTTTGATTTTGAACCCGTAATGCAAGGGAGTCAGCATCCCGCGTTTCAAGATGACGAAATCCCTTTTTAATATTAGGAAAAACCTATGACAAGACCTGTGCATCTCAAGGTAGAATTTCTTCCAAAAGGGGAATCTAACCCCACAAGAATACACTTCTCGACCAAAGAGAGTGTGGAGATCTACATGCATGAAAATGTGGTGGAGGTAGGGCTAAAAGCTTCGATGACGCCAGAGGCTTTTCGAGATGCACACAAAAAATTGGGGGCATTTCTGAGGGAAAAAAAGGTGGAGCAAATCTTTTTACCCCAGATCCAAGACAAAATAGAAGACCAGCTCTACGCCCTTTTTGACGGGAACTATCGTTTTGATCGTTACCTAAGCAAAAAAGGGGTGTTTCTTCAAAAAGTCTACTTGGAGAACCTTCCGCCAAATATCCAAGAAATCAGAGCGATTTTGGATGCCCAATTTATGATGAAGGATCTTTTGAGTACCCCCTATAAAGATCGGAATGTCGCCGATTTTGTACAGTACGCCCAAGAGCTCTTAAAGGGTCTAAAAGGGATCAAAATTGAGGTTCATGATCACAAGTGGTTATTGAAAGAGGGGATGCATCTTCACTATGAGGTGGGTAAAGGGTCTGAGTCAAACGATCCCCCAAAGCTACTTTGTATAGAGTATCATGGAGGAGACAAAAACGAGCCCTATATTGGTCTCGTAGGCAAAGGGATGGTTTTTGACACGGGCGGCTATAGCCTGAAACCGACCGACTCTATGCTAGAGATGCATGGGGATTGTGCGGGAGCAGTGTTATATCTGCATTTAGCCTACCTTCTAGCGACTTTGAGAGTCCAAAAAAATGTCTATTTTGCTTTGCCGATCGCCGATAATTCGATCAGTAGCAACGCATTCAGATTATCCGATATTATCGTAGGCAAATCTAAAAAAAGTGTAGAGATAACAAACACCGATGCGGAGGGCCGACTAATTTTAGCCGATTCTGTGGCCTACATAGCTGAAAATATAAACTTGAGCTGCATCATCACGGCAGCAACTCTTACAGGGGCCATTATCATAGCTCTTGGTACGAAGATGTCTGGGTTATTTTCGGATAATTCTCGTCTTAGAATGGCACTTTTGGAATCTTCCGAGCGGACAAATGAGCCGTTGTGGACACTCCCTTTCGATAAAGATTCCTTTATGGAATTACTGAAGTCAGAGGTTGCTGACATGAAAAATGCTGGAAAGAGGGAGGCTTCGGCAACTCAAGGGGCTGTTTTTATCTATCAACATCTTACCAAAGATATCCCTTTTGCTCATCTAGACATCGCCGGAACCGCAATGGAAAAATCCCAAGGGAAATCCTATGGATTGAAACTGTTTTTAGATTTTGTGCTCAAGTGGAAAAATTCGTAGATCTGCTTTATAAGGTCCATCACCAAAACCTTACAAAGACTAAGATCCGCTCAGCTATTGACCAGGGATTTGCGTTTTTAAATGGAAAAATGCATAGGATTGCTACCACTGTCTGTTCGTCAAAAGATAAAGTGGAACTTAGGATTCCCGCTGAAAAAACTGCTCCGAAAAAACCTGAAAAAATTATTGCCGTTTATGAGGATCCCTTCATCGTAATATGGGATAAGCCGGTAGGTGTTCTTAGCGACCCAAAGCGTTTTAAAGGGCTTGTGCACCGTCTTGATAAAGAGACCTCGGGCCTTCTCATGCAGGCTAAAACACCTGAGGCTAAGGTCGCTTTTGAAGCTCTTTTCAAAGAGAGAAAAATAACAAAAAAGTACTTGGCTATTGTCCACGGAAACTATCTAAAGCCGGTCTTGATCGATTTGCCTATCGCACGTTTGGGACGAGTTGCGGGGTTTGAGCGCTTTGGCGTATCCAAGCTGGGGGCGAAAGCGATCACAAATACTCACCCCCTGTTTGTTGGTAAGGGTGCTACCCTTTTGGAGTGTGCCCCGATTACAGGGAGAACGCATCAGATACGAGTGCATTTGAGCGCTTTGGGGTTTCCTATAGTCGGAGACCTCCTTTATGGGAAAAAAGAGACACGCTTTCCCCGGATGCTTCTTCATAGCAAATCTTTAGAGTTTATTCACCCGTTGACCAATCAAAAATTATTTATAGAATCTCCAGTTCCAGAGGAGTTCGAACAGTTTTTTTCCCACCAAAAAACCAGTTAGTCACCGGTTTTTTGCTTTTTTAGTTGTTTTTTCAGAAAAATAGGGGGAGATTTTTTCTTTCTAAACCCTTTTTAT
>CAYFOX010000067.1:3510-7318 GCA_964344875.1 uncultured bacterium | reverse complement strand
AACCCTATGTTTACCCCTTTAGCCCCCCTATCGAATAGCCAAAGTTGTATTTTATCCTGCCCCCCTGCCCTTTCCGAAGAAAATCGAAAAATAGTCAGCATCGCAAAACAAAACCTATCGCATCCTAAAGAGGATAAAAAGGATTTTTTGGATTTTCTGGTTCCAAAATTTCCCCCACGTAATAGAAGCCATACAAAAGAAGCGATTAAAGAATTCTTCCAAGAACAAGGGCTGAGTAAAAGTTTTGTAGAATTTTTTCAAGAGGGAACAAAAGAGATCCTGCAAAGACTTCCCCCCGCATGCAAAATCTTTTTTTTCAAGAATTTAGTCTTTCATACTAAACGAGAAGGGATGCTTAGTTTGATCGAGCTTCACGAGCTCTGCAATAGGCTCAAATTCCACCTTTTGGGACGAGATAGCCAGCATGTAAATAAGATGCTCTTTAGTTTTCTTGAAAAAACAAGAGACTCCTGGCCTTACCTAGATGCCTCCTTACGTCATGTAAGCCCCGGTACGAGCGGGATAAGGCACTATGCAATCGTGTATCACCTTGTGGAATTCCTCCCCTCTCTACCTAAAGAGCAGTGGACAGAATTCGCCCTGTTTTTAAAAAACTTTTACGAAGACGTCCCCCTTAGACCCCTGGAGCTTTTGTTCTTTTTTAAAACATTTTCTAAAGAACAAAGGGATCTTTTGCTTTTTGGAACCAATCAAGCTATTAGAAAGGCTCTCTTTTCTCATACGTACAATGAAGGGGATCATGCCGGATTGGCCACCCTTTTAACCTATACCCCTCAAGAGATCGTATCTTTTTATGATCTTGTAAAAAAACTTCCCGACACGATCTATAACCATATCTTTTTGATTCCGATAGTCTTTGATTTAAAAGGGGCACGTAAACACCCCTGTTTCATCCAAGATCTCACTCAAACCCTCTTCAACATACGCTTGAATCTAGAAAATTTTCTTTTTACTATTGACTATGGAAATTTCCTCCATACTTTTCAGCTCCCTTCCGTGCGCAATACCATTTTTATCCCCTTTCTTGACCATTCATTCGGAAAAGAGACTGCATTAATCAATTTTCTCTATGATAACTTCCTCTTTTTTCACAACCCTATTTCTAAAAGAATTGTTTACTATGATCTTATTTACCTTCTTGATCAAATAGACCATACCGTTACGGCTAAAACCGAAATGGAGAGGACATTTTTAAGTGAACGATTTGAGACGATATGCAGCTTCGCAGAATCCCTTCCCGATTCCCCTCAGGCTGTTTTAGAGTCGACCCCCTCTTTTGCTTATCTCGAGGATTATGGATTTTTAATCGATGTTTACTCAGGCTCACTCCTCGTTAAACGATGTGAAAAAATTCCCTATCCGGAGATTCTTTTAGAAGCGCTTATAGATAGTCACCTCCTCTATTTGGACAATTTTGATGTCTATTTTCTAGACAGTGAACCCCAAAATATTGAGGGTATTCTCACCTATGCGATCCCCCCCACAGTAGATGATGGAGGGCCGAAAAGAGAATTTTTTTTCCTTCTACTCAAATCCCTTTTGGACTCATCAAGCCCTACTCGACTGGAAAGAGACGATGAGGGATTCCTTACTTTAAAAGAGGATTTTTCCTCGGTTGAGATTAAACTACTTTTAAACTTTGGTGTCCTTTTGTCTCGATTGCAAAAGATGCAGATCCCCACCGGAAGCCTTTTGCCGCCAAAATCTTTCGAGCTCCTCCAATTTTTCAAAAAGAATTCCCGTTTATCGAAAGAACATTTTTTCAAAGAGATCGACAAGATCCTTTATGGTTCGAGATTATTAAACAAACAGGAGTGGTCCGAAGAAGATCTTCTACAAATTCAGAACCTTTTAGACCTTGAATCTCTAGAGGAAATCCCCTCTTCAGTGATGGAGATTTTAGGGAAATCCCATCAAGGGAGATCGCGAGCTTTGTGGGAGATGTTTCAAGCCTTTACAAGCGAACAGCATTTTATTTTCCAAACTCTCTCTCCTCAAGAGCTGCAAGACTACTTTGAGGGTGAGGGCATTAGAAGTGCGATCCTCGACCAATTCGTGACTTTTACAACAAATCATCCCATCGATGTTGGCGAAAGTTTCATCACCAAAACAAAAAATTGGTTCGAAAAAGCTAGCAAAAGGCAAATTCAATCCCTAACAAAAGCGATTACAGGGGGAACAACTCTTTCGAAAGGGCAAAAAATCACTTTCCATTTTTGTCCCAAAAGCGAAAATACCGATATTCACCCCTATGTAGAGTCTTTCACGCACACCTGCAATAGAAAACTTGATATTTTTATGGATGACTTGGACCGTTTAGAGACATTTTTAGAGGAAATCAGCTTGGACCGAGGCTTCAACGCCATCTAGCCCTTTTTTAACGAAAAGCCTCTCGGAACCCCTCTTTGTACAACGTTTTTCTCAACGAGGTTAGTGCATCCATCTCAGCCAAATAGGTTTTACAATCCTTACCCTGAGACATCTCCTCAATTTGCTCTAGATGTTTTTCCAATTTTTTTGTAATTTGCAGCCCTTTTTCTGGATAATAAGAGGTTACAAAAGATTCCACTTGCTCTGGCAAATGGGAAAAGATCAGATCTACAGGATCCATCGATTCAAGATGTTGTATAAAGCCAGCCCAATCTACATCTTTTTTTATGAGTCTGGCCGCATACTCGGGATAGTGCATCTCGATAGCGAAAGGGAGCATAAGATCCATTGAGGTTTGAAATTTTTTCAAGACATAAAGAAAAACCTCCGTATCCTCTTTATGGGACTCCCCTGCAAGCAACTTTTCTGGAACCATTTTCAGTATCTCGAGAGTTTTCGCACATCTGTAAAAGAGTTGACGCTTGTCTTCTTGAGACGCCTCTCTTTGGTCCTGTAAAACAAAATTCAGTGTTAATAAAACCAAATTCAAAAGCGCGCGATCTTCACAACCGCTCAAGTTATCCTCAAGCTGTAAAAAAAAGGCCTCTTTAAATCGTTGATTTTCCAAAAAATGGATCATATCGATACACAAGGCTGTAATCTTTTTCCTATCTCGGATGAAATCTACAGCGGCTTCTAATCTCAACATCCAGTTTACAAGCATCACTTTTTCTGTATCGGTCAGATTTTGGGGTGGGGTGATACCCCTTTTTTGGGCAATTTGCACCCAAGCGGAAAAAGTTTTGTGGAATTGGTTTTCGCTACAAACATAAAATGTTCCGTTGATTCTGGCACATATAAGATCAAATTGCTCTTGTGGTACCGAGGTAAATTCCAAATTCAAACTCTCCAAATTGGATAACCGGGACACCGAGAAGGGTAATTCGCTAAGATAGATATCCCCCATAAGGTTGAGATGTCTTAAAGAGGTCAACTCCCCGATTTGAGGGGGTAATCTCTCGATAGGATTAAAACTAAGATCACAATCGACAAGCTTTTGCAGATTTTGTACGTTTGGCGGGAGCTCTTTAAGCCGATTTTGACCAAGCAATAGTACCTTGAGTTGGTCCGATCGGGCAAGCTCTTGCGGAAGAGCTTCGATCCGATTTTGGGATAGATCTAATAGGACAAGAGAATCCTTGAAAAAACTCTTTGGAACAAAGGATAGGTTATTGTGACTTAGATCTAGAGCCTCAAGTTGCCTTAGACCCGAGGCATCATCCTCTTGAAGACGGAGTTGATTATGAAAAAGGTGCAAAACTTTCAGCTTTTCTAAACTTAGCAGAGAGCGGGGAAATAGGCGTATGCGGTTATTTCCGGCACTAAATATGGTAAGATCTTTAAGAGAGCTGAAACG
>CAYFOX010000067.1:500-3500 GCA_964344875.1 uncultured bacterium | reverse complement strand
GAAGTTTTTTTAGATGAAAAACTCTCTTAGAAAGTTTTTCTATTCTATTTTTCTCTAAAAAGAGCTTTTCCAGGTTTTTTAAATGCTCCAAACCTTTAGGCAATCGACGAATAAGGGTCTGACAAATCTCAAGACAAGTCAAACCTCTTAGCTCACGGGAGAAAGAGGGAAGAGTTTTAAGGGGTCTTGTGTGAATCGTGAGCCTTTTACACCCTTGTGTCGCATCAAGAAGCTGAAGACTCACTCGAATCTTATCCTCTTGCATGTTAGAGTCATTTTCATGAATCCAATCGACAAGAGAGCGTTTTAGTTCTTTTTTTACCGGCTCTTTCAAAAAAAGCAAATAACAGATGCACCCAAAAACAACTGTTGCAATTTGGCAGATCAAAATCTCCCTATCATGAAACTGCTCGGCTTCTGTTTGATCCAAATAAAAATCGAATCCTACGGGCTGCATGAAAAAAACCTCTTATTTGAAAGATCCTTATACTTTTTGATATAGCGACGTAAATTAAGAAAAATTTATTTCGATTGGGGAAAATTAAAACACAGCTCTTTAATTTTTCTAAATACCTTTTTGAGAAAAAATAAAAGAAAGGGTCAATCAATAGAACTCCAAAACTTAGATCCAAGGCAATCCAAACGCGCTAGACAAAAAATTATTTTTTAAGGAAGATTTTAAAAAAACTATTAAAGGAGCTTAAAGATGCAACCCTTTTATCAAACCTTTTTTTTCCTCCTCTGTTCCCTCGGAATCCACATATGTGCTTTCTGTCAAACAAACCCCAATATCCCTTTTCAAAACGATAAGCTTCAAGCCTGGATTAAAGAGGTGGAAAACTTATGCAACCCCGATAAGGTACATATTTGTGATGGCTCACAACAAGAGTATGATTTCCTCTGCGAGGAGATGGTAAAGCTTAAAAGTTTCATCCGTCTCAATGACGATTTAAGACCAGACTGTTTTTTGTCCCGATCCTCTTGTGATGATGTTGCCCGCCTTGAAGATCGAACCTTCATCTGTTCCATAAATAAAGAAGATGCGGGACCCACCAATCATTGGAGGGATCCTGTTGAGATGCGCTCTGAGCTTAAAAATCTCTTCAAAGGGTGTATGCGCGGGCGAACAATGTATGTGATTCCGTTTAGCATGGGTCCTATCGGCTCTCCGATCGCCCAAATCGGGGTGGAGATCACCGATTCCCCCTACGTGGTATGCAGCATGCGCATCATGACGCGGATGGGTTCAAAAGTGTTAAACGAGCTCGCCAACAAAGATTTTGTCCCCTGTTTGCACTCTGTTGGGGCTCCCCTCTTAGGGGATTGTCTAGATACCCCTTGGCCCTGTAATCGGGAAAATAAGTATATTGTCCATTTCCCTGAAACAAAAGAGATCTGGTCTTTTGGGAGCGGATACGGTGGGAATGCCCTTTTAGCTAAAAAATGCTTTGCTCTGCGGATCGCTTCCCAAATGGGACGAGAAGAGGGGTGGCTTGCCGAGCACATGCTTATTCTTGGAATTGAGAACCCCAAGGGGGAGAAAAAATATTTCGCCGCAGCCTTTCCGAGCGCCTGTGGAAAAACGAATCTAGCGATGCTGAAATCTTCTCTACCCGGTTGGAAAATCACCCTTATTGGGGATGATATCGCCTGGATGAAAATAAAAGAGGATGGCAGACTCTATGCGATCAATCCAGAGGCCGGAATGTTTGGAGTGGCACCCGGCACCTCCTATCGCACCAACCCAAATGCCATGGAGACTATTCAAAAAGATACCATTTTCACGAATGTAGGCCTCACCCTGGAGGGTGATGTCTGGTGGGAAGGGATGACAAAGGAGGCCCCAGGAGGATGCCTAAATTGGTTGGGAGAATATTGCGAACACTGTCCTAACGAAAAAATTGCCCATCCGAACGCCCGATTCGCAACTCCTATAAAAAACTGCCCTTGCATCGATGAAGCCTTTGAAGATCCTGAAGGGGTTCCTATCTCCGCTATCCTTTTTGGAGGGCGGCGACAATCGGTAATTCCCCTAGTCACCGAATCTTTCGATTGGCAAAACGGCACTTTTTTTGGGACAATTGTCTCCTCAGAATCGACTGCAGCTGCTAATGGAACCGTTGGAGTCTTGCGGCATGATCCTTTTGCCATGCTCCCTTTTTGTGGCTACCACATGGGAGACTACTTTAATCACTGGCTCTCTTTTGAAAAACGGACCGACCCCGCACTTTTGCCAAAAATTTTTTACGTAAACTGGTTTTTGAAAGATCTTCAGGGAAATTATTTATGGCCTGGTTTTGGTGAAAATGGGCGTGTTTTGAAATGGATATTTGAGAGACTTGAGGGGCATGCAGACGCGAAAATATCCCCTATCGGTTACCTGCCTACGGAAAAAAGTTTGGACTTGGAGGGTCTTCCATTAGAACCGGAAGCGCTAAGGCCCCTTTTAGAGGTGGATCCTATAGCCTGGCTTGAAGAGGTAAAAGAGCTTAGAAAATACTACCGGATCTTCAAAGATAAGTTCCCCTTAAAACTTCTAGAAGAGCTCCAGAGTCTAGAGCATCGCCTTTTGGAACATAGTGCAGTTGAGGCTGTTCATTTGCAGAGCGAAAAAAATCTTTGAAACCAAGTTAGGCTCTTTATTGCAACTTCTACGCACTTAAAGAGCCTTCGCTTTTCCCTCTTTTTAGACCGCTGCTGGTTGCTGGGGACTTTTCCTTAAAAAACGGACGTTTGCCGGGGGAAAATTTTTCCAAACCGTCTCAACCTTTTCCTGATGTTTTTGTCCAAAGGCAGTTTTCAAAGATTGAATTTTTTTTAGCCTTTTTCCCCTTTCTGACAGAGAGGTAATGATTTTGGGATACTTGTACTCATAGTAGCTCAAAAAAGCGGAGGGTTTCATAATTGTTAGATATTTTCTAAAAACATTTTCTACAAATGCGACCGAAAATTGATTTAGGGGTAAACTGCTAATAATCCCATCAAAATTCTCCTCGTGAA
>CAYFOX010000067.1:0-490 GCA_964344875.1 uncultured bacterium | reverse complement strand
ATTGGCCGCGCACAGCCCATTGCCGCAGTTTGAAAATCCTCAATCGATTTTTGGTGAATTCTAAGATTGTTACACTTCCCATATTTTTGTCTTAAACCCCTACACAAATCGGGGTCCAACTCGACAATATCTAAAGTATCTTTAGGGCCCATTTTTTTTAAAATAGAATCGGTCACAGCCCCCGTACCTGGACCCACCTCAAGGTATCTCTTTGACTCGCTTGATACAGTCATCAATTTTACCAATCGATTCGCAAGAGCTTTTGAGCTTGGAAATAAAGAACCCATCGTTAATGGATCACGAAAAAAATGGAGGATAAATAACAGATTTTCTTTCAAGGACTGGACAAACTGAAAAAATGGGGGCTCAGAAACATACTTCGAATAAATTTGCATAAAACTCACCTATTATTAAAAAACACAATACTAACAAAATTGCATTTTTATTATGAATAAAATTAGAACTTAAAATTAACATTAATTAATTATCC
>CAYFOX010000066.1:338-7340 GCA_964344875.1 uncultured bacterium | reverse complement strand
TCCTCTTCGATATCTACAAACTCTTTTTCTTTGAACCCTTTTGGGTCGACATGCGAACAAAAGACATTGGTAAACACCTTGAATTTCCGATCGACTCTAAGGTCATATCCGTAGCTTGAAAGTCCATAACTGATAATCTTGTTTCCGCTTGCATCTTGGCGCACCAGATGCGGATAGAAAGGCTCTATCATATCCTGGGACTCTACCCGTTCTATGATCTCTTTGTCTGAAAGTATTCCCATAATATGCCTACTCTACAGGCTTAAGTAAATTTTCGTCTATCTAGAGATGCACTCTTTTGGTAAGGCCTTGAAATAGATTTGCTTTTTAATTCCCTTATAAGCCAATTTTAATCGAATAACCCCTGGAAAAACCCTTTTTTTAGGGCTTTTTTGCAGAATTTTTTTGTTTTTTTATCTATGATTTTATCTTTAAATGAAACCCCCAATCCGTCGAATTTTTTTCTTACGGTCAACGATGAAAGCTTTATTAAAATCGCTTTAGTAGCAGGAGGCTGTTTGATCTTTTTTATCTATTGGATGCAAAAGGAATGCAGACGAATAGATTTTAATAGAGTACAAGTTGTAGATCAGTTTCAATAACCTCATAGGATCAAAAGGGATGCCTTTTTTAGTAAATCTCGATGGATTACAAATCGAAAAGTGTGTTATATAGCTTAAATTTATGGACAGCATCCCTACATTTGAGCCTAAAAATGAAATCCAAAAAATAGATCACGCACTAAGACCTCAAAGACTTGAAGAATTTGTCGGTAATAAAGAGGTCGTGGAACGACTCAAGATTTTCATTTCGGCCGCTAAACAGCGTCAAGACCCTTTGGGGCATGTGCTTTTTTACGGTCCACCCGGGGTAGGAAAGACTTCGTTAGCGCATATCATAAAAGAAGAGATGGGTGTGGATATACTGATCACATCGGGACCTCTTTTAGAAAAAGCCAAAGATTTAGCTGGTCTTCTCACCAATTTAAAAGAAAAAGACATTCTATTCATTGATGAAATCCATCGACTTTCTAAACCCGTAGAGGAGTATCTCTATCCGGCGATTGAGGATTTCTTCTTAGATTTAGTGATCGATTCGGGCCCTTCCGCAAGAAGTGTGCGGCTTCAGCTACCCAAATTCACTTTAGTCGGAGCCACAACACGTTTTGGAGATCTAACCGGTCCTTTACGCTCCCGTTTCCAGCTGATCACCAGGTTAGAGCTGTACAACCTAGAAGATTTATCTCAAGTGATCTGTTTTACAGCGCGTAAAATGGATGTTGATCTAGCCCTACCGCTTGCGCGACTGATTGCAGAGCGCTCAAGGGGAACTCCAAGACTAGCCGGAAATATTTTGCGCTGGTTAAGAGATTATATCACGGTGCGCAATAAGGGTGTTTGGAATGAAAAAGGGGTCAAAGAGGGTATGAAAAAACTGGGCCTGGATGCGATGGGCCTAGACCCTTTTGATCGAAGGCTTTTAGAAATCATTTATACCCAGCATAAAGGGGGGCCTGTGGGGATTTCGAATCTAGCAGCCTCTTTAGGGGAAGATATTTCAACAATAGAAGAGGTTTTAGAGCCCCACCTTATCACTCTGGGGCTTTTAAAACGCACCTCTAAAGGGCGAGAGCTCACCTCAAAAGGGTTAGAGCACATTAAAAATTGCAAAGATGAGGAATCAAAAGTATGTTGACGTTGAGTCTATTTTTGTGGTTGGGAGGCTTGTTTGGGCCCGAAACACCCAAAGAGGAGAAAATCTCTCCCCCAAATGATCCCAGAGTACAAGTAAAAGTCTTGATTAAAGGGCGTGTTCCGGCCTTTTTTCTTGATGTGAAAGGGGAATTTGAGGTTATGGATCTCAAAAATGGGCGTCGTCAAATCAAATCTTATTTCCCCAAAAAAGGGACCTTGCAGATCAAGGACGGGATCAAATGGATCGAATCTTTTTGGGGAGTGCACCAAATCAAAGTGATCCCTACACAAAAAGATCCTGTTTTGATTGATGGAGTAGAATATTTTGGGAATGTAGAGGTGATCTCAGCAGACAATCTCCTACATGTCATTAATGAAGTGGAGGTGGAGGACTTCGTACGCTCCTACATGACACATCACTTTTGTGACAAACCGCTCAATAAGGCGGTCCTAGAGGCTGTATGTGTTGTAGTGCGCACTGATATCTATCATACACTTATGCGCAATAGGCAGAGTTTCTTCCATCTGGATGCTAAAAAAGCGGGGTATCAAGGAGCCTCCTTAAGAGGGCTTTACCCGATGATTGATCGAGCTGTAGATGCTACCAAACACAAAATCCTTTTATTTCACAATAGACCTTTTCCCACCTCATGGACAGAGCATTCGGCAGGGCAGACAGCGAGCTACAAATCGATATTCAGACAAAATTTCGAGGGGCCATGTGGCGCTTATGCACCCCTTGCACTGCAAAATAAGGAAGAGACTAAATGGACTAAGGAGATCCCTATAGAAGAGATCACGGAGCGTTTTGGGCTCTCATCGATAAAAAAAGTGGACCTTTTCATAGATAGCGATTCGGAGAAAGTCTACGCACTCCGATTCTTTGACCGGACAAAACATGTTGATGTTCCGATCACCGATTTGAAAGCTCTTTTGCCAAGCAACCATTTCAAAATCGATGTTACCCCCCACTCTCTTAAAGTGCAAGGTTGGGGGAAAGGGCTTGGAGTCGGTCTTTGTTTATACAACGCCATGCGTCTCGACGCCGAGGGGGCCACCATGGAGGAGATTTTAAAAAGCCATTTCCCTCAAACTTCCGTCGAGGTGCGCAATACCGTTCCCGATCTGGTAGCCCGATATATTGAGGAGGAACCCATCCTCTGGTACGCTAAAAAAATGAGCGCTTTCAACGATTAGATAAATGGCCCCGTTTTAAAGTCGGGGCCTCTTCAATTTTTCCCCTTTTTTAAGATTCTCTAAAGAGTTTTTATTGCTTTTTAAACACCTTTTACAGAAGATCTTTGACCAAGAAAAAATCTTTAAAAAATCACCGCTTAATTGGGGCAAGATGCATTTAAGCCCCTCCTAAGATTTTTTTAAGAAGATGAATTTTTTTGGACAAAAACTATGCATGCACTTCAGCCCCTTTCGTGTAATTCCCCTTCTTACCTTGAAACGTTTGACGATGACAGCTCAACTCATTCGACCGCAAGCCCCCATTCTCCCTCTGAAATCGCAAAAAAAGTGTTGACCTATGAAAATTTGATCGACAAACTCCCCTTTCTTAGCACTCAAGAAGTGCAAGATTTTTTAAGCTTTCAGTACAAACCGTTTTTTTTCTACATAAAATCCCAAGGTTTGGAAAGTTGCCTTCGCCAAGACCAGTTGGTGTTGGGTCTTGAGAGCCTTTTTTGGAACAAACCCTGGACCATTTTTGTATTCCTCGATCTCTTTCCCGATTGGGATTGCCAAAACTCCATCTGCAATTTTGATGGTTGTTTCCATAGAAGTTTTCTAGAAAACCCTTACAGGTTTCGCCATTATCTTAATCGAGCGGCTGTTGCCCAATTTATCTCCCAAAAAAGCGATTTTGAAAAACTCTCTTTTTATGCAAATTGCAGGGGCTTTTGGCATCTTTTTAAAAAAGAAAGCACCACCCCGATCATTCTTCTGTTCCAAAAATTTGACCAGGGATTTTCCCAAAAATCAGACCTTATTCAGGCGTTTAAGGACTATTTTCCTTTTGTCGACCCTCGAGCGCAAAAAAGCTTTTTCACCGTTGACCTTTTATTTAGGCCATTTCTACACCTTTGCAAAAATGATGAAAAAACGGTTTTGGATCTTTTCCGGCCCGAAATTTTCGCAAATGAATTGGAGAAAACAATGTTTGTATTCCCTTTTTGTACAGAGGAAACACAACAGCAGATCGTACATGATATTCTTTTCCAAAAAGGGGATATGGCCCAATCCCCAGCTGTTTTTCACCCCAATTTTGAAAGTTTGTGCATGATACCCTACTATTTAATTCCCCATCACATCCTGCAACATAACCTTCTGGCCACCCCGAGATACCCGTTGAGGCTCATCCAAATACAAACAATCGAAAATCTGAAACGTCACCTCTGTTTGTTGATTCAAAAATTGAACAAGTCTTTCCATAAAACCGCTTTTGAGGAGCTTGAGCATGAGTGGTTTTTATCACAAAGAGGTTTGGCTAAAATAGGCGCTTCCTTCGATCTTAAAAGCGATTTGCTAAAAATCCCTTTCGGAGAGTTTTTGTTTGTGATGAAGTATCATCCAGAACTGAGAATGATTTTTGACAACGAACCCGGTTTTCACCATTCTGTATGCCAAATTTTAAGTAGCGATGAGGAGCGTATCTTTCAACACCATTCGGAAAATCTTGAAAGCCTTTTTACATCTTTTTCTATGGTATGAGCCTCCCCCGTTTGGCGACTAGGAGGAGAGCTCATCCCCATTTTTTTACATCGGTTTTTTTATAAATTTTTTTTCTTCTGGATACAGCACCCGATAGGCACTTCTTAAATTGGGAAACGTATTGCCCCAAGCGTACTCATCATCATCTATCGCCCATAACATTACACCCTTGAGTCCTAAAGACTTCGCATACTGGGCTTTTAGCGTTATGGTATCAGGTGTATCAAAACTGACCCACTCCTGGGTGGAGGTATTGTAGCCGTAGGCCGTCTGTGTGGTTGAATCGGCTCCAAAAGTCAGTTGTCCGGTTGCTGTGGCATCTGCTATCTCGTAATAGGCTAATAATCCGGGACTTTTTGTGCTCGGACCTGCCGAACCAGCACCAGCAAATACATGTCCAGGTCCGTTGCTGGTCTGTGACAAATTTTGCACCCCTGAATAGCTGTGTCCATAACTTGCTAAGCCTAGAACAATTTTTGCAGGATCCACCCCATTAATGATGTAGTTTTCCATGGTAGCTTTGATGAAATTTGTACTGGAGGGATCCGTGTCGGCCATTAGAGGTGCATTCACCCCAGTGATCTTTGGATTGTCAAATGCGCCGTGGTAATCGTAGGTCATAACGTGCATGCGATCTACATAATCGGAACACTCTTTAAGCCACTGGTAGTAGGTTTGTGGATTGTCTTTGTACTGAGACGGAACTCCGGCCGGAATGAGAGCTGGGGAAGCATAACATAAAGTGAGTGGAGGAGACTGAGCCTTACAAGCTGTTTGCATCGCACTCAAAAGAGTTAGAAAATTTCCAAAATCTGCATTGGTTCCTCCACGGGTCAGGTCCCCCGGGTACTCCCAATCGATTTCGATACCATCAAACCCATACTGCTTTGCGTAAGCTATGGCGGATTGGATAAATTGCGTTCTAGATGCCTCGGATGAAACCATTTCGCTAAACAGCTTATAGGTAGTCGTTCCCATCCCGTTCGGGTCGTTGGGATCATTGAAACCCCAACCGCCAATAGTAAGAATCGATCTGAGTTTAGGATTGATTTGTTTCAAATCTTGTATTTGTTGATAGAGAATAGACTGATCATTCCACTCCACTGGTTGGATCAGGTAGTCTCCAGTAAGATGGGGATTATTAGGATCTAGCGATGCATCTACAAAACCGAAAATAGCAAACGCAAAATGGATATCGGTTAAAATAGTGGGATCGATATTTTTAGGAAAAAAGACAGATCTTCCTCCTGAGGGTTGCCTGTACTGAGACCAATTTTCATAGTACGCCGCAACGACGTTCCCCTCGTCTGCCAAGCCCAAAGTAGCTTTGGCGAAAAAAATAGCGCTCAAACCCCAATATCTCATATTGATCCCTCGTTTTAGTTTTTTTGCAACAAGACCTCTTTTATCAAAAGTTTTTTTGTTTTTTAAAAAAGGGTCTTAGAGGAGCATAAAATCAAAAGGGGTTTTTTCTCAAAATTAATTTTTAAAAATAGAGATTTCTTCCCTTAATTAAAGATTAAAGCTTGCGTCAAAACCCTTTCATCTAAAGTGGGATTAGCGGAAAGTAGTGAAATGA
This sequence comes from uncultured bacterium, assembly GCA_964344875.1. Taxonomy (GTDB): domain Bacteria; phylum Chlamydiota; class Chlamydiia; order Chlamydiales; family RGXB01; genus RGXB01. The sequence continues at coordinate 1,349 of CAYFOX010000066.1, read as the reverse complement.
TCGAGACGATAACAAATTTTCATCACATCTTTGATCTCTTCAAGTTTTTTCTCCCCCTCTTTTTTGGCACGACTAGTACCCTCCTGAAGTATATCGAGTACAGTTTGAGGCTTTTGTTTAAGCCGCTCCCTATTTTCCCGAAAAGGGGCTATGCAATTTTCCAGCACTTGCATCAGGTGGCGTTTGAGTGTCATATCCCCTAGCCCTCCCCTTTGGTAGTGGTCTTTTAACTCTTTGACACGGTCTGGATCGGGGTCAAAAGCATCCAAATAGGTAAATACTACATTCCCCTCCACTTTGCCGGGATCTTCCACTCGCAAATGGGTCGGGTCGGTGTACATTTTTTTGACAACCTCCTCAATCTCTTGGAAAGAGGCGCTTAGTGTAAGTGCGTTGCCTAGCGACTTCGACATTTTAGCTTTACCGTCAGCACCCGGAAGTCTTGGGCATAACGAGAGTAGAGGTTGAGCCTCTTTAAGTACATCGGTATGGTAAACCGAATTAAAACGCCGAATAATCTCGTTGGTTTGCTCAATAATAGGCATCTGATCTGCCCCCACAGGGATGACTTCTCCACTGAAAAGGGCGATGTCCGCGGCTTGGGATACCGGATAGATCATAAACCCAGCTGTGACTATCTCCTCCATCCCCTTTTGTTGCATTTCCAGCTTGACCGTGGGGTTATGCTTCAGCCGATTATAAGTCACCATATTCAAAAAATAGAAAGTTAACTCAAACAGCTGTGGAATTTGAGACTGAATAAAAATTGTCGATTTGCTGGGATCAATTCCAACAGCAAGGTAGTCGAGCATCACCTCTAAGATATTCGAACGAATTTTTTCAGGATGATCGTAATTATCTGTCAAAGCTTGCGCATCAGCAATCATCACAAACTGTTCATGGCTATGCTGCAGTTCGATCCGATTCTTAAGCGAACCCACATAATGGCCAAGATGGAGCTGTCCTGTAGGGCGATCTCCGGTAAGAATTCTCTTTTTCATCCCCCTATTC
>CAYFOX010000066.1:0-328 GCA_964344875.1 uncultured bacterium | reverse complement strand
TCTGACTATTTCACCCTATTTCCTGCGACAACTTTTTAAAAAAAAGGATTTCGAGCTTAAATCAACAGTCCTCAAAAGTCTATTTTGTTAAACTTTTTAAATAAGTTGCTTTTATCCAATACGTTCCAACGAACTGCACATAGGAGCTTTAAAAAAATCTACAGGCAGAGCCTGTAGATTTTAATTCCCGGCGCAAAAAATTATCAGTTTATTACCAGTGTGGATTGATTGGTTGGCCATCACCACCTTGGGAAGGCTCGTTAGGTGTAGGATCTTTAGGTTTTTGTTTTTTTGAAACGTTGGCTTATCATGATGCAGTGGAATGGAA
>CAYFOX010000065.1:3375-7384 GCA_964344875.1 uncultured bacterium | reverse complement strand
AGGGGCGCTGCACTTCATCTACTATTTTAACATAATTTTTATCTAAACGAGGTTCGTAGTTAGTAGTAGAGGAGTTGGCCCCTAACATGAACCCAGATGCGAGGCCGAAAGGGATAGATAGGCCTACTAAGTAGTAGGAAAATGGTTTTAACATTAAAGCTCCACAAGTGTTGATGGATGATGCTGCAGATTCTCAAAAGCTTTTCTTGCCGACAGAGTCACCGAAATACCACCCGTTAGGTTGCCTAGTATTTTTGCTGTACATTCTCTTATAGCAGAACGATCTGCTTTGATCAACCGATTCCGATCATCTAGTCTTTTGCTTTCAGTTCGACCCAACCGGTTACGCCAATACTGGTCATGCGCTCGCATATTTAGTAAAGAGATCTCCTCGGTCACCTGCAGAGCAGCTAGTTTAGCCTCGTAAAGATCTTCCTCACTAAATTCTCCTGCAATAATCGGGTTAAACACCTCTTGGAAGATTTGGTAGGTTAGATCAATATTTGGATCACAGGTTGTATACATGGCAAATAACCCTTGCTCAGGATCTATAGATATTGAGGCTCCATAAGCTCCGTGTTTTTCTCTTAGGATAGGATGTAGCTGCAGATGTTTGATTAGCTGAACCACAACCCGTGCAATTGGAGTTTCAGCGTCATCGAATCTAAAACCATTGAAAACGAAGGCATTTTCACTGGCCTGGATAGGAACGCAAAAACCGAAAAATTGGGGTTTGTTTTTAGTCTCTTTGTTGGAGTTTATAAAAGCAGGTTCGCTTCTAGGTGCGTTAAGGGAAAATGGGGGGATTTCCTTCAAGTCGGTACAAAGAGACATTTCCAATAACCCATCTCCTTTGAGCAGGCGCTGATAGAGTGTTTCCAGCTCTTTTATAGTAGCATCTATAGGCTGAGTCATCTCTTTTTTTAACCAATTAAAAAATGAAAAGCCTTTAGAGTTTTCGATTGCCTGATACGCAGTTCTTAAATGGGACTTTCCATGCAAAATACAGCGTCCGTACGATCGTTGAGTGAAGCGCGCTTTTAATGTATTGAAAAGATCTTTCATGATCTCTTGCAAACGCTCTTTTTCACTAAATACCGTCTCCTCAAGAATTTCTTTGATAATAAGTAAACCCTCTTTCAAATTTTCCGACAGACTCTCGCCCTCGACGTATAAAACTAAATTTTTTTGGGTACCATCGATACGTAATGAAAACTGAGAAAGAAAAGACTCTTTTTTTTCGATGAGCTGGTGAAAATCCCTTTTTCTCGTCCCGATAGCTCCCAAAAAGTGCACCATAAGTCCTAGATAATGGGATGCGTTTTCATCAAGATCGGGTAGATCAATCATCAAATGGAAATAGCTAAGCCCATTAGTCCAGCTGTTGTGCACAAAAATCGGGATCTCGCCCCCTTTCTTTTCCAAGGAGTAGGTGGGTGGTCGTGGGGGGAGCTGCTCTATTTGTAAAATTGGAAGACACGAGGAGTCCTGAGGTTTAGATTGCTTTGAATCAATCAATTGGGTCTCTTCAGCAATCCTTTTTTTTGTCTCGGCATCGATCACTATCGGTGCAGGGAGCTCCTCCTCTAAAAGATGGGGTTTGTTTGTAAAGTATACCTCTGCACGATGGGGATTATCAAGGAAGGTTTCCTTTATCGCTTTTTTCAAATAGAGTGGATCAGCAACCCTTTTTTCGAGCTTTTCCAACCGCTTTTTGAAACAGAAAAGCTCTAAAGGATCTCCTCCGTTAAAATAGGGGAGCACTCCTTTAAAAAAAAGGACAAGCCCAGTGGGGTAGCCCATTTCGGCTGTATTTAAAAAAGCGATTTTTAATTGGTGTAAGCTGGCATTTTTTGCCCCCTCATCAAATCCTTTAAGGCTTATTTGTTCTAGAGTTTTATCGAATGTTGCAATCAATTTTTGGGGATCTAGAACATCTTTAAAAATAAAATAGATATAGGGCTCTAATACCTCCAAGTCTATTAAAACATCTACCGAGCTGGCAAGGTTTTCCCCCATGATTGCCCTTTGGAGAGGAGATCCATCATGTCCGGCAAGATAGCCTTTCAAAAAAAGGGCATCTAGAAGGTGATCCTGGTTTTTTTGATCCCCCAAAACAAAACCGATAGTAAGATGTTTTGTTTTATCCTCTGCTGTTGCCGGGTAAAAGGTGTGGTGCTCTTTTTTCTGTTTAAACCGAGGCTGAAGAACTCTTTGATTGGGTGGTTTTGGTTTGACAGGAATATCTTTTATCGCTTTTTCTATTGCAGCTAGCTGTGCATCAATATCTAGATTCCCATACAAAAAAATGAGCGCATTCGAGGGGTGATAGTTCTCTTTATGAAATGCGACAAGCTTTTCATGTGTTAAAGTGACAATCTCCTTTGGAATTCCACCACTATCAAATCTATAGGGGGTATCAGGGAAAAGCTGACTTAGAGTTTCGTGGTGAAATCGATCGTGCAAAGAGCTATTCGACTGTTTCATTTCGTTGAAAACTATCCCTTTGTACCCCTCTTCAGTGTAACGGGATCCCTCCTGTAAAAAACTAGCCTTGTCGATAAGAGGGTGAAAAACAGCATCTAAATAAACATCGAATAGATTAAAAAAGTCCTCCTTCACATGCGCAGCAAATGGGTAAGCGGTAAAATCAGAGCCCGTGAAAGCATTTGCAAAACCGGCTATCGAGCGCCTCAACATAGAGAAAAATGGGTCCTTGACATCATATTTTTTTGATCCGCATAAAACTACATGCTCTAAAACGTGAGGGCAACCATTGGAGTTTTCTGGAATCGTTTGAAAATGGATACAAGCGACGTTTTGCGGGTCAAGGTTATTGATTTTGATGACCTTGAGGCCGCTTGGATGAACGTATTTTAAAAAGGTTGAGCAGATCTCATCGATGTAATGGCTCTCTTCAAATTTGAAATTATGGATTTGCATACCCTATTCCTATACGTGTAAAGATTTGAATTTAGGATTATAGCGTTTTTATTTTCTTCCTTTCCACCTACTTTTTAAACACCCCCCCTTTTTTTGGGGGGGCTATTTATCTTAAGTCCAAGAGAGGTTAGAGGCCGATTGATAATCGGTAACCCTTCTTTCAAAGAAGTTCCCCTCCTTTTCCAAATCGATTGTTTCACTTAACCAGGGGAAGGGATTTTTCGTGTGGTAGCGGGCTTCAAGACCGATGCGTTCAAGGCGTCGGTCTGCAATATAGCCGACGTATTCTTTGAACATACCGGTTGTCAAACCGAGTACCCCATGAGGCAAACAGTCTTTGGCGTAGCGGATCTCGAGTTCTACGGCCTCTTCTATCAAATTATAGATGTGTTGTTGAAACGTACTTGTCCAAAGATGTGGATTTTCCTCTTTAATCGTATTGATAAGATCGATACCGAAATTGAGGTGAATTGTTTCGTCACGCAGGATGTATTTGAATTGTTCACCGATACCGACCATTTTATTTTGGCGGTGCAATGAGAGGATCATGGCAAAACCGCTGTAAAAAAAGATCCCTTCCATGATGACATAATACCCGATCAGGTTTTCAAGAAATTTTTGAGCCCCTTCTGTGGTTTCGGTGGTAAAATCGCTTTTAAGAACCGCCTCGGTGATTTTCATCTCAAAAGCATCTTTATCGTTGATCGAGTCGATTTCCCGATACATATTAAAAATTTCACCCGGATCCAGTGCTAGAGATTCAACTATGTAATGGAATGTATGGGTGTGGATCGCTTCTTCAAAACCTTGGCGTAAGAGATACTGACGCGCCTCTGGATTGGTAAGATGGCGGAAAATAGCGAGGACTATGTTGTTACCTACCAAACTCTCTGCTGTGGAAAAAAATCCCAGGTTTCTCATTACAAGGAGGCGCTCTCCATCAGTCAGGCGATTAGATTTCCAAAGCTCGATGTCCGATTGCATCGATACTTCGGTTGGCATCCAATGGTTTGCGCATCCATTTAGGTAATGCTCCCATGCCCAGTGGTATTTGAGGGGCATGAGT
>CAYFOX010000065.1:720-3365 GCA_964344875.1 uncultured bacterium | reverse complement strand
GAGTTGGTTGACATCTACTTTACTGTTATTGATTAGCCTTTTTTGATCAGCTTTCAATCGTTCTGTATTTTTCATTCTGATTCCCCTTAATATTTCTCTCTTCGACCACATTTGGGTGGTCGAAGCACTACTTGTATTTTATTGACAGCTTTCGCAACCCTCATCCAAAGAGCAAACCTTGGGTTTACTTTCTGTATTGCGGTCTACTTTAATGTTGGCCGAAGCGGAGACGCTTTTCATCCATTTCGGTTGGAGTCCACGCTTGTTAATATCAGTAGTGGACTTTTCGATTTGGGTTGCGGCTCTACTACGTAAGTAATAAGTAGTTTTCAACCCTTTCGTCCAAGCAAGTAGATACATATCATGGATCTTTTTACCGCTTGGCTGATCAATATAAAGGTTCAAGGATTGCCCCATATCGATCCATTTTTGACGACGTGACGCACACTCAATGATCCAGGTAGGATCGATCTCAAAAGCGGTCAAGTAGACTTTTTTCACCTCGTCAGGAATTCTTTCAATTTCTAGAATAGAACCGTCATAATATTTAAGATCATCGATCATCTCAGAATCCCAAAGATTGAGCTCTTTGAGCTTGTTGACCAGATGTACATTAGGGACTGTAAATTCTCCCGACAGGTTCGATTTGACGTAGATGTTTTTAAACGAGGGCTCTATGGACTGCACTATCCCTGTGATATTGGCGATAGTAGCGGTCGGTGCGATCGCCATCGTATTGGAATTGCGCATTCCATTCTCCTTGATAGAGGAGCGTACTACGTCCCAATTCAGGCGCGTTGTCGTGTCTTGTTCTAAAAACCCGCCTCTTTCATCTTTTAAGAGCTGGATGGTGTCGATCGGCAAAAGACCACGATCCCATTTGGAGCCTTTGTATGTTTGGTAGGTGCCACGCTCCTTAGCCAGTTGGCTGGAGGCTAGGATTGCGTAATAAGAGATATGCTCCATGCTGGAATCTGCAAATTCGATCGCTTCATGGCTCGCATAGCTGATATTCATCATGTAGAGTGCATCTTGGAATCCCATCAATCCTAAACCGATCGGGCGGTGCCGCAAGTTTGCGTACTCTGCATCCGGAATGGGATAGAAATTGATGTCGATCACGTTGTCAAGCATACGCACCGCGGTTGTAACCGTTTTTTCGAGCAATTTTGTGTCGAGTTTACCGTTGTTGATATGTTTTTCAAGGTTGATCGATCCAAGATTGCAAACAGCGGTCTCTTTGATTGAGGTGTTCAAAAGGATCTCGGTGCAAAGATTAGAGCTGTGGACAACCCCCTCATGGTCTTGGGGAGAGCGGATGTTTGAGGGATCTTTGAAAGTCACCCAAGGGTGACCTGTTTCAAAAAGCATCCCCAGCATTTTTCTCCATAAAGCGGTCGCCTCTATTTTTTTGGATAGACCGATTTTCCCGGCCTCTGCGAGCCTTTCATAATGCTCGTAGCGCTCTTCGAATTCTTTACCGTATAGATCATGAAGATCGGGAGTATCGCAAGGAGAAAAGAGTGTCCAGGGTTTATTTTCATGCACCCTTTTCATGAAAAGATCGGGAATCCAGTTAGCTGTATTCATGTCATGGGTACGCCTTCTTTCATCACCGGTATTTTTTCTAAGTTCAATAAAATCTTCGATGTCAAGATGCCATACTTCAAGGTAGGCACACATCGCTCCTTTGCGCTTACCCCCTTGGTTTACTGCAACGGCTACATCGTTTGCGACTTTTAGGAAGGGAATCACCCCTTGGCTCTCTCCGTTTGTCCCTTTGATGCGCGAACCGGTAGCACGCACATTTGTCCAGTCATTCCCGAGGCCGCCCGCCCACTTGGAGAGGCGCGCATCATCCGAAATGATCTTGAAAATGTTTTCCAAGTCATCCATCACAGTGGAGAGATAGCATGAGCTTAGTTGTGAGTGCTGCGTACCTGCGTTGAAAAGAGTTGGGGTGCTCGATACAAAGTGGAATTGAGAAAGGGTATGATAAAACTCGATCGCCCTTTCGGTGCGATTAGCCTCTTTGATAGCCAACCCCATCGCCACACGCATCCAAAAAATTTGGGGTGTCTCCATTCTCCTTCTTTCATGATGGATGAAATAGCGATCGTAGAGAGTCTGTAGCCCAAGATATTTAAAACTGAAATCCCTCGAAATTTCAAGCGCTTCTTGCAGTCTTGCCAAATCGAAATCAAGCAGCTCATGGGAAAGTCGACCGAGTGAAATACCACGGCGGATATAGTTGGGAAAATACTCTTTGTGCCTGCGATTCAACGAGGGATCCATCATCGAAATGCCGAGCGCTTCACGATAAACAATATCAAGGAGCAATCTGGCCGAAATTTCTGCATAGCATGGATCTTTTTCGACCATAGCCCTGGCTGCCAACACCATAGCTTGATCCACCTCGTCTTCAAGGATCCCCTCATAGAAGTTATGGATTGTCGATTGCGTAAGCTCTTCTACCTGGATAATCGATTCAAATCCTTTGCAGGCAAAAGCGATTTTGTTGCGGATCTCGTCTTCGCTGATGGAGCGTGGCTCGCCACTTTTAGTTTTTACTTGGAAAATATGGGCTTTGGCCGATCGTGTTTCGGTTTTTGGATGGACTTTTCCCTCATTTGCCTGTTTAAGGA
>CAYFOX010000065.1:0-710 GCA_964344875.1 uncultured bacterium | reverse complement strand
GATATAGGCTTTTGCCGCGCTGAAATGGCGCTTATCCATTAGGACCTCTTCAACGAGATCTTGAATGACGTGCACTGATACGAGCTCCTGGTTTTGCCACTTTTGGAGCACTTTTTCCAAAATAAGCGATGTAAGGGGATTGACCATTTCAAAAAGATTTTCAGGGACAGCGATACCCTCGTTTAAGTGTCCGGTACGCAAAGCAAATTCAATCGATGAGGCGATTTTTACCGGATTGAGGCGAACTAAAGTAGAGCCATCTCGTCTAAAAATACGGACGCTATCGATCCCTTGTTCCCGAATAGCTTTGTGCTCGTTGCGGTAAGTAATGTAGCCTCTGGCTACATCATGATAGCCTTTTTTCATCAGGATGATCTCTACAAGGTCTTGAATCCCTTCAACCGTGAGTGTTTTTCCCTGATTGCTTTCCTGTATGCACGAGGAGACGACCACCTCGGTCAAAGAACCGATCTCTTGCAAGAAATTGGTCACGTCTGGGGTTTTTTTTACGTCCTTAAATGCAGACTCGATCGCACGATGTATGCGCTGGGCATTGAACGGAACAACATGGCCGTTACGCTTGACAACAGTTAAACTAATACCGTTGTTATTTTTCACCCAGGATTGATTAATCAAGGCTGAACTGGTGGTTGTCTTTTCTTCACTCATGATTCCTCGCAACACTACATGTTGTATTCATTTACGCTTAT
>CAYFOX010000064.1:0-7633 GCA_964344875.1 uncultured bacterium | reverse complement strand
GGAATGCTACGGGCTTTCCGCAGCCGATTGCCACCCCAAAAAGGGGGGATCTTCGATTTTCTCTAAGATTCAATCGGTATGTCTAGCTATTTTCCGATGTTTAAATAAATTTTTTACATCTATTTTCTCTAATTCTATTCCCCTCAAAAAAAGTTTTATTGAAAAAACTGTCGACCTTTCAGCAAGGGTCCAACAAGAGTTAAATACTTACGTCCATGATTTAGATTTTGAAAAAGAAAAAAACCAGTTTGAAATCGATTTTTTGAGATCCTCCGACACTCTACTTAAGTGGAATACAGCCCCCCTAGAACAGTGCCCCTTTCTTGAGAAAATGATCGCATTCACTGGAGAGGATAAGGGCCTTACGAATTTTGTGCACTTTGGACTGGCTCAGGGATTCCCTAATGAACTCTTTCGTCAGCTTTTTTTAGAATTAAACACCCTGGAGCTATCCCAATCGAGCGTCTTTTCGTCACGGCTTTTAAGTCTGGAAACCAAGGAAAATCTTGTATCTATCGAGTCTATCATAACCCCGTTTGTCCTTAGAGAAAACGGCGAGATTAAAAATCACATCACTCTGGCAGGCCGTATCCAGTTGGATACAAAAACCCGAAACGTTACCGCTGAAGCGTATGCATATTTCTTTTCTCCAAAAAGCTTGTATCTAGCGAGCGATCCGACCTTTTCTAAAAGATTTTCTCCCCTTGCATCTTAAGGAATTTTTCCTAGGTTGTTTTGACTCTTTTGCTAAAAACCGGATTTACCTCATTTTTTTAAGGACAGGAAGATTAACTATACTTTTTTACTATTTACATCTCCATTTCTAGACTTTTTGTATTTTATCTCGAGGATTGAAAAATCGGTTGACATCGACTCTTTTTATCTACTAATCTTTTCCAAAAGATTTAAGCAAAGGCTCTATGAGTAGTACACTGGAAGCTATCGGAATGAAGTGCATCGTGAACCGGTCGCAATTGGTTTCCCTCATTTCTGTCGCACAAAGGATTGTCCCTGCAAAAGCGATCCTCCCCATCCTGTCCAACGTTCTTATCGAAGCGGGCGATGGGATGATTACACTGAGCGCTACCGACTTAAACGTAAGTTTACAAGCCTCGATGCCTGCCCAAGTGGAGATCGCAGGAGCCATTACTTTGCCTGCACGCCGTTTTTTTCAATTAATTCGCGAGCTATCCACCCCGATGATTGAAATCACCGTTGAGGGGAATATCGCTCAAATCCGCGCAGGATCTTCCCATTTCAAGGTAAACGGAATTGACAAAGGGGAGTTCCCCCCAATCCCCTCACAAATGACCGGGTTGACCGTCGATGTCAAGAGCGATGATCTTAGGGAAATGCTCATTCGCACCTCCTTTGCTGCTGCAAGGGAAGAGGTCGGAAAGCCTGCTTGCGTATCGGTACTGATGAAGATCGAAAAAAAGGTGGCTACTTTTGTTGCAACCGATGGGAAAAGACTTGCCCGGTTCCAGAAATCAATCGAAATTGATCAAGACATCACAGCTGTTGTCCCGCTCAAAGCTGTGCAGGAGATGATCGATCTACTCAGCTTTGACGAGACGGCAACCCTTTCGTTTTTGGATGGAAAGATCCTTTTAAAAGTAGGTCCGGTATGCTTAATTGCAAAATTGATAGGGCTTCCATACCCAGATTATGCGCGCGCTTTTGTCGATCAAAATGAGCTCACAATGATCAATATCCACAAAGAAGAGTGGGTAGCACTTTTAAGACAGATTGCTCTATTCACATCCGAAACAAGCCATTCAGCACGGTTCACCTTTAAAGACGGTTTGATGCGTCTACGGGCCCAAAGCCCGGAATATGGCGAGGGTGAGGTCGAAATGGCAGTTGATGTTGCCAAAGAGCTCGATATCGCCTTCAACCCCCACTATGTGATGGAAGCGCTTAAGCATTGTAAAGGAGATGTAGTCCGTTTAGGAATCTGCCACCCCTACATGCCAGGTCTTATTTTAGATCCTGCTTCAGCAGGAGTCGATTTCGTTGTCATGCCGATGCGATTGAAAGAGGATGATTAAAACTTTACAAGTCCACAAGTTTCGCTCACACGCATTTTGTAGCGTCCCCTTTTCAAAGGGGATGTTTGCTATTGTGGGGCCAAACGGAATCGGCAAAACAAACCTATTAGAGGCTATTACTGTAGCTACTTTAGGACGCTCTTTTCGCACAGACTCCTTTAAAGAGATGTTGAAAGACGGGGAAGAGGATGCCCATATTCTCCTTGGTTTTGAAGAGGATGGTGTCGACCATGAGATCGGCTACCGTTTTGGGGTAAACGGAAAACAAATCCGTTTAAATGAGACTTTTCATAAAAGTTTTAGCCCGCTTTTAGGGAATATCCCTGTAGGGATTGTCTCATCTAAAGATGTTATTCTTATCGAGGGGGGTCCCTCTTTTAGACGCAAATACCTAAACCAAATCCTATGTCAATCCTCTAAAGAGTACGCTTTTCACTGGAAGCGCTATATGGATGCTTTAGAGCAGAAAAATGCCGCTTTAAAGGTCCATGCGATCAGAGTAATCCCCCCGTTTGAAGAAATTTTGGTATCCAGCGCTCAAGTAATCCAGAAAATGCGCTCAGATCTTCTGGATGAACTCAATTTTTTTCTTAAAAGTGAGAATTTGTTGCTGCTACAAAAAAACGAATCGGTTCGCTTAGAATATACCCCCTCTTTTATCGATGATTCCCCCTCAAGTCGTCTTAAAGAAATCGAGCGTCGCACTACCCTTAAAGGACCTCACAGAGAGGATTTCTCTATCTTATTCAAGGAAAAAGAGGCGTATTGTCATGCCTCAGAAGGGCAAAAAAGGGCGCTGGTTCTAGCTTTACGGTTTGCAGAGCTTAAAGCGCTTGAAAAAAAGACCCGTAAAACTCCCCTACTCCTCATTGACGATTTTGGAGCTCACCTCGATAAAATTAGGTTTGATCAGCTCCTTGAGCGGACATTAGAACTTCCTCAATCTATTCTAACAGTCCCTCATCCCCCAGCAAAAGCTTCTACTATTTTTTCCCTAGAGGAGTTCTTAAGCCTATCTTGCTAGGGTTTAATGAGATGTAGTCTCGCTCATTTAATTGGTTTTTTATGTAAAATCTGTTATAATCATACGGATTAAACAAATGGTTAAAGCAAAAAATGAGCGGATCTTTTAGCACACAAACAGCCAACCCATTCGCCGAATTATTAGGCTTATCGGTGTATAGCGCACTTGAGGATACCACGTCTATGGATTCCAAACCTCAACCCTCAAAGAACCCTTTGAAAAAGACTTTCCCCGTTTTGGACGAAACCTTTCAACAGACAAGGTTTAGCTCCGAGAGTCGTTCGAGCTTTAGTGATCTTCTCTTATCCCCCAAATGTCCAAGAGGTAACGGTGATGACAGCCCTTGGTGCTTTGGCGGGAAAACCGTCGAGACTTTCAGCTCTTGTTTTTTTGGCGCCTGTGAACCAGCTTTGCCAAACCCCAACGATAAAAAATTAGAGACAATACTAGAAAACCTAAAGGAAGCCTATAGGGCCTTTAGTGAGTGTTTTTATTTTTCCCACATGAAAAATGCCAAGAATTTGACTCAAAAAGTCTACAAAGTGCTCAAAATATTCAAAGAGCCTGAGCTTGAAGGTGAAAGACCTCTTTTCAAAACTATCGAGGCATTGAGTTTAAATACCGCTTTTCCAATAAAATCTCTTGAAAATTCGGTCACTCCTCTAGTGGCCGAAAAAAAGGATCTTTTGCTTCTGCAATCAAAAAATATAGTCCCAACACCCCGCAATCCCAAATATGTAGAGATCATGAAAAAAATGGTAAAGGCGAAAATCACACCAAAAGTCTATTTTTGCCTTCCTGTTGACAATTCTCTGCCGGAAATGATGATTGAGCGAAATGGTAAGTCCTACTCGAGTTACCCTTCAACTCCTGATCTCGACGGGAAGAACATGCTTGTCGCACGCGCCAGAGGCGGGGATTTTACCTCTTACTATCAACGATGGAAACGACTAATCTCCCCGAATGAATTAGATAGGTTTTGTCTACAGCTTATGCACCATGTCGATCGTATGCATGATCTAAATATTTTTCATCGCGACATCAAACCGGAGAATGTGGTTGTAGATTGGGAAGATGGTGAAGAAAAAAGGGTGCAACTTATCGACTTTGGGTTGGCAACTGATGAAAGGTTTACCAATAGAGAGTGTGGGACAAGAGCCTTCGTTGCCCCTGAGCTTTGTCGCAAGTGGTTTTTTTCCTCCAGAAAGGCCGAAATGGCCCAAAAGATGGGTGCTACGGAAGTAGATCTACAATACACCGATCTCTATGCACTGGGTATCACTCTTTTTGAGATAATCACCGGTAAATCTTTTGAAGCCGAGCTGGAACACCATGCAAAAAGAGGCTTTAATCCTGATGAGAAAACCACATTTCATGAGTTTTTTACACAAAAGCAAACTGCAATTGACCTGTTTTTAGACGACCCAAGTAGAGGGCTGCCACCTAATAAGATTCGTGTAATCAAAGGATTTTTAAGGTTATTGGAGCCGAATCAACGCATGTCTATTAAAAGTGCTTTAGAGATATGGACATCCTCCTAAAAAAAACCTAAAACAAATAGATTCTATTCGTTTTTTTTGCCGATTTTCATGCTATAGTTTTTTTGTTTCCTCCACCCCTTTTTAAAAGACAAAATATATGGAAATAAATTCCTGCTAGCCTTAACATAAATCCCAAATTTTTTATTTGTATGTCTTTTTTTAAAACTGCTATTTCTTATCTTTTTTCCTCAAGATCATCAACCCCCACCTCTATAGAAGAAAGATCGGCTACACCCATCACACCGACCTTTGCTCGCTATTTGCAGGATTCATCTAGAACCTCTCCACTCTCTTCACCAAAAAGTTTTAAGGAAACAAAAGAGGTCCACGTTCTTTTTGCAAGTGAAGATCCTGACTCCCCATTGGAACCAATGGTCGATTCCACCGAATCTCTTGAAGAGATACAAAAAATTTTCGGCTCCATGTTCAAAACAACATCGGGAAAACAGGTAGTTATTCAACAAAAAAAGATAGAACCTATCACCCTTCTTATTGAGGGTAACAGTGGTTTGAAAGAAAAAAACTATCTTGTCTACCGACAACGTATTGTAGACTCGGGACAAAATACCCCCTACCCTTGTCTCAAGAAAAGTAAAAGGGGTAGATTTAAAAAATATTTACTCTTCGAACCGAAAAAAGCCTCATCAAAGATACGCCAACCTTTTGAATCACAAAAGCTCTCTTTTCACAGAAGGGCAGCGCATAAAAATCTAGCTCTTAAATGTATTCGTGTCGTAGCTTCCGTCGCCTCAGGACTTAATCCCTTTCAGGATAAATACCCCTGTGGAAAAGGATTAAATGTTGAGTACGACTCAAAATTCTTAAGCCCATTCGCCGAAAATGGGGACCTTTTAAGTTTCCTGAATAATAACAACAATTACCCCATTACCGAACGCCTTACCTTAGGGCTCAAGATCTTAAAAAAATTTACCTCGCTTCATAAGCTTGGAATCATGCACCGTGACATAAAACCCGAAAACATCCTTATTGATAATAAAGAGCCCTTTATTTGCGACTTTGGATTCGCTCAAATAAATAGATTCTCCTCTAAATCTTGCGGTACAGAAAAATTCACACCCCCCGAGTATATGCCCAAAAAATTTCTGGGAGAGTCTCTATATTTAGAAAATGCTCCAGAACCAAACACCCTTTTTTCGGTGGATAAAATCGATCTTTACACCTTGGGGAGCACTCTTTTTACGACGCTCACCAATATCTTTTTAGAAGACGCTCTTTTAATGCATAAAGAGAGTTTTTTGCCCCCTATTTATCTGGATGAATGGAATTATAAACCCTTCAGTGAATTTCAAGTTTTTCGCAAAGAGTTTGTTAATGAGGCAATAGCCACTTTTTTAGATGCTTATCCTGAGCCGATAATCGCGGTTATCCAGGGTCTAACAGCTCTAGATCCCGATTCAAGAATGCCATTAAAAGAGGCTATAAAACTTTGGTCAGACGGGGTAGAAAACCTCGAAAGTCTTTCGTTAAAAAACTCCTGAGGTTTTTTCGTCTAACGGTCAATACAACTCTACCAAACCAAGATATGCTCAACGAGGGGATCTTTTTTTGGCCCCTTCATTTTTTCAATCACATCCTTAGCTAAACGTTTTCCAAGCTGTACACCCTCTTGATCAAAAGAGTTGATTCCAAGTAAAAATCCGAAAAATATAGTTCTTGCTTCAAAATGGGCCAGTAAAGCACCTAAAGAAAAGGCGTCTAGTTTTTCCATCATCAATATTCTAGAGGGCCGATTTCCTACGAAAGTAGTATTTGGATTATCGGTTTTAAGTCCGGTGGCTAAAGCTATGGATTGTGCTAAAAGATTCGCATTCAGCTTTTGATGCAGGGTGGTGTGATCGTTTTCAATATTGACCTTTGAAAGCGATGAACAAAAACCCACTACAGTCATATCCAGATGAAAAGTTCCTTGATGGACAGCCTGATAATACGAGTGTTGGTCATTGGTTAAAACTCCACCAAAAACGATATTTTGGGTACGTTTTAGAGAAAATTCCCCCTCTTTTGTAACCGACTTTCCATTCGACTCCATAAATAGCTGCTGAAAATGGGAGGTTAAACGTCGTAAATCATAGGCATATGGAGCAATCAAAGTCCCTTCTGCCCCCAGTACTGCTGTATTCCAGTAGGCTAATAGGGCGTCCATCAGGGCCGGATTTTTCTTGGGATCTTTTTCTAATAAGGTTAAATCCGTTGCATGAGCCCCTTTTAAAAAATCGATGACAACATCCTCTCCATAGACTAATGCCAACGGGAGAACACCTATCATCGATGTAACCGAGTAACGCCCCCCAACACTCTCCTCCATATAGAAAATATCAGAGAAAGTCTTGGAATCATCCATGGGACTTTTTGGCGTTGTCACGCATACAAAATGCTTTCTGGCCTCAACACCCATTTTTTGATAGAGTTCTTTCATCAGCTCCAAGTTGGATTGGATTTCCAGTGTCCCCCCCGATTTACTGCAAAAAATAAAGAGGGTCTCTTTCAGTTCTACATGCTGTAGAACATCCTCTGTATTTCTTGGATCGATGTTTGCTATAAAAAAGATCTCTCTTTTTTTCGTATTCGTGCTTAATCCTACACAAATCGCCTCGGTTCCCAGATTGGATCCACCAATTCCCACAACGACGATGTGTTTATAGGGGCAACTCTTGGCAAATTGGATCGCTTTTTTCACTTCAGTTTGATTGAAGGCATCAAAAGGGTCTCGACACTTCATGTGGCTGACAGAGCGGTTTTCACTCGGATAACCATGAATGGTGTTTACTACCTTCCCGTCAAAGATCTCTTGCATTTTTTCTAAAAGCTTATGCTCTTGAGGCAAAGCTAGAAGATCTTGCTCTATCGTTGGATCGATTTTCTCAAACCCATAATGCAATCTAATGAAAGAAGATTGTGAAAGAAAACGCTTATGCCTATCAATATCAAGGGTTTCTGAAGAGTGAAGGCTATATGGCGTCCGAAAAAAAAGACGGTTTTTCATGCGACAAAGGTCC
>CAYFOX010000063.1:3003-7696 GCA_964344875.1 uncultured bacterium | reverse complement strand
ACCCAGAATACCGTGCGGTTCTATTTGAGGACCAGACGACAGGGGACAAGTTTGTGGTTAACTCCACACGTAAAACAAATTTGACAGGTAGTCACGAGGGGAAAGAGTACCCTATGGTGAAGCTGGCTGTTAGCTCCCACTCCCACAGTTTTTATCTTGGGGACAAAGGGCAAAAAGGCTCGCAATACGGAAGAGCTGCGCAGTTCTTGAAAAAGTACGGCAAAAAAGGGGCATAAACTCCCTTATCCTATGGGTCTGCAAGAAAAAATACGTCAGCGTTTAGATCGTCTAGAAGAAGTTGAAGCGCTTCTTTCCACTGAGCAGGTGGCAAGAAACGTCAAAGAGTTCAAAAAACTCTCCTCTGAACATGCGAGACTCTCGCAGCTCAAGCAGACCCAAGACACACTCATCTCCTCTCAAAACGGGATTCAAGAGAGCAAAGAGCTTCTTGAGATCGAAGAGGATCCTGGCATGAAGGAGATGCTTAAAGAAGAGATCAACCGTTTGGAGATCTCTATCCCTATTTTAGAAAAAGAGCTTGTTCAGCTTTTAGTTCCTCCCGACCCAGACGATCACCGTAATGTGATTCTTGAGCTACGCGCCGGTACCGGCGGAGAAGAGGCGGCCCTTTTTGTGGCCGATTGCGTTCGGATGTATCGGATGTATGCCGATACTAAAGGTTGGAGTTTTCAAACCATGTCCATCTCCGAGGCCGATATGGGTGGTCTTAAAGAGGCCATTTTTTCTGTAAAAGGGGAAAACGTTTTCAAATTTATGAAATTTGAGGCGGGTACGCATCGCGTACAAAGAGTCCCAAAGACCGAAGCCCAAGGGCGCATCCATACCTCTACCATTACCGTAGCGATCATGCCGGAGCCCGATGAGGAGGAGGAGATTGATATCAATGAAAAAGATTTGCAAATCGATACTTACCGATCTTCAGGAGCGGGTGGACAACACGTCAATACCACCGACTCTGCTGTGCGTATCACCCACGTTCCGTCAGGAATGGTTGTCTACTGCCAAGAGGAGCGTTCGCAAATCAAAAACAGAGCCAAGGCGATGACTCTATTGAAAGCACGCATGTTGGATAAACAGCGGCAGGAAAGAGAGAGCGAAAGGGCTAAATTAAGATTAGACCAAGTGGGTTCTGCAGAGCGTTCAGAGCGCATACGCACATACAATTTTCCTCAAAACAGACTTACCGATCATCGTGTCAATTTTACCTCTTACAACCTCGATAGAGTGATGGATGGTTACCTAAATGAGGTGACGGATGCTCTACTTTCTGATGAGGCCACGCGCGCTTTGAGCGAAGCATTGTAATAGCGGCGCGAATCTTTCCCTATCTTTACCCTAATATCCAAAACAGGTTTTTTGAAAATTCTATGAAAGAGATTGAGTTTTATCACAGTCGCCTTCTTTTTGATCCTCAAAAATGTTTAGTTCCAAGAGTTGAGACCGAGCTACTGGTCGAAAAAATAGCTCTCTTTCACAAAAATAATCCTCCTGGATCTTTTGCGGACATCTGTTGCGGTTGCGGCACAATCGGTATTCCTCTTAGTCTTGTTTTCAAAACATCGAAACCCTATTTTTCTGATCTCTCTTTAGATGCCTTAGAAATCTTGAAGAAAAACCTAGCACTTAATGAAGTTCAAGCTTGTGTTTTGCACGGGGATCTACTGGACCCTTTCATAGATAAAGGGATTAAGGTAGACCTTTTAGTTTGCAATCCACCTTATGTTGCTTTAGATGAGGTGGATTTCATGGATGATGAGGCCCTAAAAGAGCCGAAAATGGCCCTTTTTGGAGGCGAGGATGGGCTCGACTTTTATCGGCGCTTGGCGTTGGATTTACCTAGAGTGCTAAAACAAAAAGCTTTTGTTTATTTTGAGATAGGTTTTCGCCAGGGGCCTAAACTTTTAGAGATTTTTTCCGCCCCGTTTTACCATCACCTCAAAGTCGAGAAGGACTATAGTGGGCACGATCGATTTTTTTCACTTGTTTTTCAGTCTGAACCTCTCATAGAATCTTAAAGCATGTTTCAAGGTTTATCGGATAAGTTCCGCAATATTTTTTCTTCTTTAACCGGCGTTACCAAACTTACTGAGGAGAATGTCTCCGAAGCGGTGCGCAATGTGCGCATGGCGCTTCTCGATGCCGACGTAAGCTACCCCATCGTGAGCGCGTTTGTAAAAAAGGTAAAAGAAAAGGCTTTAGGTTCAATAGCCTCACATCATCTTCAAGCTAAAGATTTGTTTGTCAAAATTGTCCACGATGAGCTTGTCGAGTTGATGGGTTCTACTGAGCCCTCCATCAGGATGAAAGGGAGCCCCTCTGTATGGATGCTTGTAGGTCTTCAAGGAGTAGGAAAAACAACGCAAGCGGTCAAGTTAGCTAACCTGCTGAAAGGAAAAAAATACAATAAAAGCCCTTTGATCATTGCTGCGGATCTACAAAGACCCGCTGCGATAGAACAGCTCAAAATATTGGCAGCCAGGGCAAACGTTGCGGTCTATGCAAATCTTGAGGAAAAAGATCCTTTGCATGTGGTCGAAAAAGGGCTTGAGTATGCCAAAAAAAATGAGCATGATCTTGTTTTGATTGACACTGCCGGTCGGTTACATGTCGATCAGGCTTTGATGGAGCAAATCTGCCAAATCAAAAAAAGGACAAATCCTGACGAGATTCTTTTTGTAGCTTCAGCAGCAACCGGGCAGGATGCGGTAAAAACGGCAGAGGAGTTCAATAAGGCTGTAGAGATTACAGGCTCGATATTGACCATGCTTGATGGAACTGCAAGAGCTGGGGCTGCGATTTCCATTCTTGAGGTAACAAAGTGCCCCCTAAAGTTTGAGGGTATCGGAGAGGGAATTCAAGATATTCAGCTTTTCAATCCAGCCTCAATGGCTGACCGTATCTTAGGGATGGGGGATGTGATTAATCTAGTCAAAAAGGTGCAAAACACCTTTGACGGCGATGAACAACCCGATATGGAAAAAAAACTTTTACAAGGCTCTTTTACCTATCAAGATTTCCTTGAACAACTCACTAAGCTTAGTAAACTAGGTCCTATGAAGGGGCTTTTAAAGATGATCCCGGGTATGCCCGAACTTCCGGACGATCTCGATTTTGAAAAAGATTCCAAAAAAGCGAAAGCGATTATTTTATCCATGACTGTCCATGAGAGGCAGGGCGAGACCGAAATTGACCATGGGCGACGGCAACGTATTGCAAAAGGGTCAGGGACGATGATCGACGATGTCAATCGGTTGGTTAAAGGATTCAAGCAAGCAAAGCTCTTTTCCAAAAACATCCCCCAATTGAAAAAGAAATTTAAATCTTTTGGAGGGTTTGGAGGCCTTTTTTAATCTATTTTTCTCCCGTGATTCCTTTTTTTTTCTAGATAACTTACATATGTATCAAAGCTAAAAAAAGAATTTACATAGAGGAAATGGGTGACGTCTAGAAGTGGAGCAGAAGAAATTGCTTTTCGAAGATCCTTTTAAACGGCGCACGACTTCATGGTATTGATGGAGAAAGCACGTGTCTGAATCGAATATTGTTGCGACAATAGATTATGGCCAAATAGCAGCCAACGCCCGTTCTATTATTCGTTTTACCAAAACCCCTTTGATGGCAGTGGTAAAATCTGATGCTTATGGTCATGGAATCGTGCCTTCGGCGCACGCTGCTATTTCTGGCGGTGCTGCTTGGTTAGGCACCGCTTTTTTGGATGAGGCAGTCAAGCTGCGTGAAGGGGGAATCACTGTACCCATTTTAGCGTGGTTATCGCCCCCTAATGAAGATTTCAGGCGGGCATTCCAACTAGGAATTGATCTATCGGTCTCGTCTTTAGAGCAACTCAAAGCGATTGTTTCCCAAGCGGAGATCTTGGGGTGTAAACCAAGAATCCATTTAGAGGTCGACACCGGGATGACGAGAGGGGGAGCTTTGGAAGAATTCCCTGCTTTAGTGAGTGCAATCGGAAAACTCATTGGTGAAGAGCGAATGGAACTTGTAGGAACCTGGTCGCATCTTGCGTGCTCTGATGAGCCTGAACATCCTTTGAATCAGAAGCAAAGTGAGCGATTCCAAACCGCTTTGGAATACCTCAAAGCTAAGGGGATCTCTCCCGGGATACGCCATATTGCGAATTCGGGAGCAGTAATCCATTTTCCGCATCTGTACTATGATATGGTACGGTCTGGCATACTTATTTATGGCTATGCTCCCATGGAAGGATTTAAGGGGTGTCCGAACGTGCTACCGGTGATGAAACTAAGTGCTGACGTTATTTTGGTGAAAAGAGTCCCTGCAAGGACCTACATCGGTTATGGGGCATCGGTCCAACTTTCTGAGGATCGATTTATTGGATTGATTGCACTCGGATATGCCGATGGCATCCCGAGAAGATTGGATGGCCCAACACCAATCTGGTGCACCATCAACGGAAAAAAAGCTCCACTGATAGGTCGGGTGTCGATGGATCAGATTACGGTGGACTTGGGTGCAGAAACAACGGTGCAAGCAGGAGATCGCGCAATACTCTTTGGGGACGACAAGAGCGCTACTGTTGATGATTGGGCCAAGGCGGCAGGTACGATTTCCTACGAAATTTTGTCCAAAATTGGGGCTCGCGCTCGTCGAGTCCCTAAAGAAATCTAAGATATTTTTCTTTTTGCCTTTAGAT
>CAYFOX010000063.1:0-2993 GCA_964344875.1 uncultured bacterium | reverse complement strand
GAGTATTAGAGAACAATCCTTGCTTTGTGCCCTAGGTTTTGAGGGTAAGTCCGGTCGCTAAAAAAAATATTCTGGAATTCAAAAAGAAAATTTACTCTCTCTTCCTGTTTGGGCCCTTTTTTAACCTATTTTCTCTTTTCGTTATTTCCGTTTTACTGTAGAATGTCAAACATTTTAAGGAGACTATAAACCAATTATGGCAGTGAAAATCCGTTTGTCGCGAACCGGTCGCAGAAATTGCTCCAAGTTTCGCTTGATTGCTGCGGACACCCGCTTTCCTAGAGACGGGCGTTTGATCGAAAATTTAGGCAGCTATGACCCTCACCAGGTAGAAGATTCTTTAAAAGCGCATTTTGATAAAGAGCGAGTGCAGTACTGGGTAAGCGTAGGCGCCGAACTCACTGATAGCGTGCATGATCTATTTAGAACCCGCTTCCCTGAAATTTTGGATATGATCCGTAATAGAAGAGAAAAGCAGTTAAAAAAGAAACGTGAAGATTAGCATTTTATCCCTATTTCCCGATTTCTTTACGAGTCCTATCAATACAAGTATTTTGAAAAGGGCCCAGGAAAAGGGGATAGTGGACATCCAAAGGGTTGATATCCGTGATTTTGCCGATAATAAACATCGCAAAGTCGACGATCGCCCCTACGGTGGTGGACCGGGGATGGTGATGATGCCTGAGCCGGTGCAAAAAGCTATAGATTTCGTGCGAACTGAGAACGCTCACATTGTCTACTTGACGCCTCAAGGAAAGCTCTTCGACGCTAAAAAAGCTGAAGAGCTGGCAAAAAAAGAGCATGTAGTTTTGTTGTGTGGGCACTATGAGGGGATTGACCAGAGAGTCATTGACCTGAATGTCACCGAAGAGATCAGCATCGGCGATGTTGTACTCACTTCTGGATGCCCTGCAGCACTAATTGTCATGGATGCCCTGATACGATTTATACCCGGTGTTCTTGGCGATGAGCTCTCAGCGTTTGAAGATTCGTTTCACACAAACGACGGGGGATTTGATTATCCCTCATTTACCAGGCCTTACGCATTTCGTGGGGTCAAAGTGCCCGAAGTTCTAACCCAAGGGGATCACAAAAAGATCTCTGAGTGGAGAGCTAAAGAGGGGAAGGCTAAGACACTTCGGGTTCGACCCGACTTGAATTTTGAGAAAAAAAACTATGAACCAACTCATTGAAAAAATTAACGAAGGGCATGTGAAAGAATCCTTGCCTAATTTTGTTCCCGGCGACACCGTCAAAGTTCTCTTGAGAATCAAAGAGGGTGAAAAAGAGCGCACACAGGTGTACGAAGGTACTGTAATTGGCCGTAAAGGTCATGGAATCTCCGAGACTTTCACGGTCTTAAGAGTTGCAGGTGGTTACAAAACACAACGAACGATGTTTGTCCACAGCCCTAAAATCACTGTTGAAGTGAAGCGCTGCGGTAAAGTGCGTCGTGCAAAGCTGAACTACCTCGAACACAAAACAGGTGCAAAAGCTCGCGTTAAGGATAAGATTCGTCCAAGAGGGAAATAGATCTTTTCTTTTTAAGGATCTAATACCGCAAATTTAAAGGGAAATCCTCAAAATATGGATTCGGAAAGTGCAAAGATTGCTTTTAGGCAAGGCACCGAAAAGAATGCTCATTTTGAGGATTTTCCTTTTAAGGCTCCTTTCGATCTCTATCATTATGAAAAGTGTGCACGAGAGGCTGGTTACAATAGTATAGCTGGTGTCGATGAGGCGGGTCGTGGCCCCCTTGCCGGCCCCGTAGTAGTTGCTGCTTGTATTCTTCCCAACGATTTCCCGATTGCAGGACTAAAGGACAGTAAGCTATTGACCGAAAAAAAACGGGAGGAGTTGTACAACGTACTGTCTCATAGAGAGGATGTCGCTTTTTCGATTTGTATTTTGGATCATGAAGAGATTGATCGGATAAATATCCTACAGGCCACCTTAAAGGGGATGGAGCTGGCTTTACGCAAGCTCAAAAAACGGCCCGATTTTGTCCTGATTGACGGAAATATCGCCCCCATTTTGCGATGCCCTCATAAAACAATTGTTGACGGAGATAAAAAATCGGCCTCAATAGCAGCCTCTTCGATTTTAGCCAAAGTAACACGGGATCGTCTGATGCAAAAGTATCATAAAAAGTATCCTAGCTGGAATTTTCTCAAGCATAAGGGGTATGCGACAAAAGAGCACCTCGAGAGGATTAACCAGTACGGGGTGAGTCCTATTCATAGAAAAAGCTTTGCCCCTGTGCGTCTTTCAATAGAAAAAGCACAACTTCCCAAGGAGCTCTTGCTAGAACAAATGGATTGGGATATGTTGGATCGAATGGAGACTTTAAAATAAAATGAAGCATATAGTCATTTCCGGACCCTCCGGAGTGGGGAAATCAACTATAGCTGAACGTTTGATCCGTGAGGGGATATGTGAGCGGAGTATCTCTTGCACAACTCGGCCGAAAAGGGCCCACGAGATCGATGGTCTGGATTACGAATTTCTCACAGATGAAGAGTTTCATGAACTTGTGAAACAGGCAGAGTTTGCAGAGGTAGAGGAGATCTTTGGTCATCTGTATGGAACAAGAATGAAGAGGATTTCGGAGGCAAAAAAACCTCTGGTTTTTGTTGTTGACGTCGATGGAATGCTCTCTTTAAAAAATGCCCAGGTCCCTTTGATTACCCTTTTTATTCTCCCTCCGAATTTAGATGTTTTGAGAGAGCGACTCGAGCGTCGTGGTGCAAATTCTGTCCAACAGATCAACCAAAGAATCGAGAGGGCCGCTTATGAGATGGCAAAAAAAAATTTTTACGACAAACAGGTCATTAATTTAGATCTAGAAACATGTTATAACACAGTCAAGGAGTACATACTATCCCATGAAAAATCAGCATAAACCGTTGACAACAGAATCTTACTTGGTCGAAACAAAAGATCTTTTCAAACTAGCCCAGTCCTTAATTAACAAGGCGCGTCATGAGATAAGA
>CAYFOX010000062.1:5454-7765 GCA_964344875.1 uncultured bacterium | reverse complement strand
TCTCTATACTGCGCGCGTCCAAGTCTAAAAGACGAATAGCGGCATTTTGCATGATTTCAGGGTTTACTCCTAAAGCTACCGTAAAAGTGCTGGGAATGCTCACCCGGATGTTTTGCTGAGATAACGCCCCTTTTAAAGAAATATGGATCGTTTTAGGTGTTAGATCTAAGAAAGCATACCCCTGGATGAGGGGCCAAACGATACGGCCACCACCGTGGTGGCACTGGATGGTTTTACCAAAACCAACTCGGCCATAAATAACTAAAATTTTATTGGATGGGCAACGTTGATAGAGCCTGATGGAGAGGATAAAAAAAAGACCTAGAGCGCCGAAAAGGATAAAGGGGATGGTTTCCATGGGACCTCCTAATTTAAAAAAAGTTTAGGATGCAACGGTGTTTCACCAAATAGATATTTTTGGTAAGTTTACCTATAAAATATCCCTTTTTTATTGAAATGCGTCAATCGAATTTTAATCTTACAGGGGGGGGTGATCTAAAAACATAATTCCCAAAAAGATTGATGGCAAGACCCGATAGTACGAAGATTGTTGCGAGCAATTTCCAAGGGGGCAAGGACTCTTCTAAAAAGAGGGCTCCCCCAATGAGGGCAAATATGGGTGTGAGAAGGGTAAAAGGGGTAACAGCTTTCAACGGATTGTTTGCAACAAGCCAGCTCCATGCTCCGTAAGCCACGATTGTAGAGAGATAGGTGATATATCCTACGCCAATCCAAAAATCGATCTCAAGATCAAAGAGTGTGTGTAAAAGAATTTCGGGACCATCGATGAGAAGGCATAGTAAAAGTAACAAAGGCCAAGCGATGAAGCTACCCCAAGCAACTAGAGAAATACTGTTAATATTTCCCATTTTTTTGGTAATCAAGTTTCCTAGGCTAGCACAGGCGGCGGTTCCGATGATCGGCAGAAGCCCTTTTATGGATATTGAGCTGTCTAGATGGGCAATCACAATCCCTATTCCGATAAAAGAGATCAAACAGCCTACGACATTCCAAAGCCGAATCTTTTCCTGGAAAACAAAAATTCCGATAAAAAGACTAAAGAAAACCTGAATTTGCAATAAAAGGGAGGCAAGACCTGCCGGCATCCCTAAATAAAGCCCTAAAAAAAGGAGCCCAAATTGGATGACAAACATCACGATTCCATAGAGGCCAAGTAGCCAAAAAGGGGTTTTTGGTCTTTTTGCAAAAAAAATAAACGGAACACTCGAGAGAAAAAAACGCAATACGCATAAAGTCAGCGGTTTTGTTTCCACAAGGCAGTATTTGATCACAACAAAGTTTAATCCCCAAATTGCTGTAATCATTAGAGAAATAAAAAGACTTAAAAAGGGCATACTTGCTTTTTAGCTCCTCTTGAGGTTTCAGAATATACCCCTTTTTGGAGTTGTTTGGCGAGAAAAGAGGAGAAATTACCCACAAATTCTCCCTCTAAATATCTCTAGAAACTGTTCTTCAAAAGTGCGTTTTCCTTGGAACTCCTATTTTTTTCTGAAAAACCCTTTTTGTTTAAAACCGAGCAGTTGCTAGACTTTTGAAAAATCCAAAGAAAAAGCTCTTCATGAAAAAATATGGTGTGGTGATTTTGGCTGCCGGTGACGCAACCCGCCTTCAAATGGATATTCCTAAAGGTTGTATCGAGTTACATAATTCCTCCCTTTTAAAAAGAATTTTGGAAAAATGTCCCAAAAATGTAGCTATCATGACCTCCAAAAAGAATCACAAAAAGATTGAAGAACACGTGCTTTCTTTGGAGTTAGGAGACAAGAATATCACTTTTTTTTCTCAGAAGTCGGCACCTGTTGAGGGGCTTGAAATGGAGAGCCCCATAGGTAATGGGGATCTTTTCAGAGCCTTCTACTCAAGCTCTTCCTATCAAAATTTTTTAAATAATCGGGTAGAGCGGGTAGTCGTTTGTCCTGTGGACAATCCCTTATGCCAACCCGATTTTCCCTATCTGCAGGGGAATGCGGAATTGATTGTCCTGGGGGTAAAAAAAAGATCGGCTAGCGAATCGGTGGGCACTATAATTCTTGGAGATAAGCTTAGTGTGAAAGAGTATACAGTAGAAAAAAGTGGCTTGGGACTTGCCTATACAGGAATTTTTTCTGCCAAAATCGACTTTTTCAAGCGGGCTGCTCTTATGGATAGCATGGTAAAGATCCACTTGATTGAAAAAATCCATGATGGGAAAAAAGTCACCAAGCAAGAGAAGTTCGTGTTTGACTTTTTCCCCTTAGCAAAAAGTTACGAGGTGGTGGAGGTGCACCGCCAATCCCATTTTTGCCCGATC
>CAYFOX010000062.1:0-5444 GCA_964344875.1 uncultured bacterium | reverse complement strand
AAAAGGGCTTTTGGGGAGGACAGGTTAGAAGAGGCTTTGAGGATCCTACAATGAAAATGAAGCGAGTGACAATTTTAGGAAGCGGAGCCTGGGCATTTGCTTTATCTCAGGCCCTTAAAAATGTGGAAGTCCGGATGTATTCTATCGAAAAAGAGGTAGTATCTTCGATACAAATTCATAAAAAACACCCCAGATTCCCCATCGTATCGATGACAAATCCTTTGGAAATGCACGAGGATCTTAAGGAAACGATAGAAAATGCGGATCTTTTGATCGAGTCGGTGACATCGCAAGGGTTTAAACCGGTGATGCAGGCTTTAAAAGATTTGGGTTGTAAAGTTCCGATCCTAATCACCTCTAAAGGGATTGATCACAAGGGGCGCACCCTTTACGAAATCGCAAAAGAGGTCGGTTTAGAAAATTTAGCCGTTTTAAGCGGAGCGACTTTTGCAGATGAGGTCTTAGCGCGATTGACAACTTGCGCCACTATCGCTTCCCAAGATTCCTGGTTAAGAAGGGCAGTTTCTCAAGTTTTTGACGAAGATTTTTTCCATACGGAAGAGTCTGATGAGCCGGTTGCATGCATGCTGAGTGGTGCTATGAAGAATATCTATGCGATTCTCTGTGGGCTGGTTGAGGGGCTGGGATACGGGAAAAATGCCAGAGCCGCCCTCATTACAAAAGCGTTTCAGGAGATGAAAAAGCTTTTACGTTACAAAGGAATCAGTGAAACCTGTTTGGAGAATTTTTCGGGGTTAGCCGATCTTATTTTGACCTGTACCTCTGAAAAAAGTCGAAATTTCCAGTGTGGATTGAATATAGCCCACGGCATGGCTCCCGAAGAGGCAAGAGGGAGTGTAGGGATGGTAGTGGAGGGGGCATTTGCCGCTCAAGCTATCCACAGCGTGATTCAACTCCCGATTGCCCAAATCGTTTACAAGATTTTATTTGAAGGTTATGGTGCGGATCAAGAAGTGCGGAAGATTTTTTGAACCCCTACCAAATCCCTTATGATAAAGTCGTCTCCTCAGAAGAGGAGAGGCGTGTTGAAGAGCTTGCCTTAGCTGGCGGCCATGAAGCTCGGCTTATGAATCAAAAAGCCGGAGAACAGGTTGCCTTGGCTGTGGATCGCTATGCAAAAAAGCATCGACTACTTCCAGTAGTCCATTGTCTGATAGGAAAAGGCAAAAACGGTAAAGATGGAATTGCAGCGATGCAAACTCTCAAGAAGTTGGGATATGAACTCTATGAGGGGTTGGGGCATCTTAACCGCGGCGGAATCCTTTTAGATGCGCTGTACGGCATCGGTTTTCACGGTGAGATTCTGGGCGATGAAGCCCAACAGGTATTAGTCGCAAATGGGAGCGGTTTGCCGATACTCTCTGTTGATATCCCCTCTGGTGTGCATGCAAACACAGGCTATGTGAGTGTGTTTCACATACAAGCTACCCATTGCATTGCGATAGGGACTTATAAACTGGGCCACATGGTAGGAGCAGGATATCAGTCTTATAAAACGATCGAGTTGGTCGACTTTGGTCTGGGAAAAGGCTTTATGGATAAGATGGAGGAGGTTTGTAGAGTAGTCAACCTCTCGGCTCTTGTGGAACCCCAAATGCCTAAAGTGGTCCATAAATATGACAGAGGCTACGTCGGTGTTATCGCCGGCTCTCAAGGAATGGAGGGGGCCGCCTACATGTGCGCTAAAGCTGCACATAGAGCTGGGGCAGGGATGGTGCGGCTTTTTTGCGATAAGGATTTTCATCTTCCTCTGGTAGAGGCCGTTTTTTCTAAACAAACAATAGAAGATTTTCGTTTATGGGCTCCAAAACTTGATGCTATCGTCATTGGGCCTGGACTCAGTGACGAAAAAAAAGACTTTGTAAATGCGGTTTTCGACTACCTTTGTGATCACCCCAAGCCTCTGATTGTAGATGCTGGTGCGATTGGCATTTATGTCCACCGTTTGAAAAAGCCGTTTGCAATCGTCACACCAAATGGGGCCGAAATGCGGTTTTTACGCAATTCCAGAAAAGAGGATTTTGTCCTTTTTGAAAAGGGTGCCCCCACATGGATTTTTGATCCCAAAGAGGCCAAACCTTATGTTATTTTAGAGGCTGAACCCAAGTTGGCGACAGCCGGAGCAGGGGATGTTCTTGGGGGAATCATGGCGACCTATTTAGCCCGTACAAAAGATTATATGGAGTCGGCAGTCTTAGCGGCAAAAAGACTTCTCAAAGCTGTTCATGCTTGTCCACAAGAATTTCCTGTAGCTACAGAAATAATTGAAAAAATTTAGGGAGTACTTCTCTGTTTTTGCTGAATCTCCAGGAACTTTTTGGTCATCTCGACAGCCAATGGGAGCGCCTCTTTCCCATAATCCCCAAAACGTAAGTACACCACAACCACGAGATCCGGGTTTTCAAACATCGGGGAGTTTTCCTCAAAGTGCGCCAAGGCAAACCAGGTGTGTTTCACAAGAGCCGATTCCCCCTCTTTATCTAGAAAGGGGCGGTAACTGATCTGGGCTGTAGCTGTTTTTCCTATCATGTATGGTCTAAGCTTTAGGTAATCTTTTTTTAGCTCAGGGTGTTTGAAATAGGTGCGAATCGCCTCGGGCCTTGCTCCTCCTCTTTCTCCATTGAGTACTTTATGCAAGCCTTTTAAAAGCGGATGGGAGAGCTCGCGCGGAAAAGCAAATGCTTGCAAGGTCACAGGGTCGAAAGGGAGAACAAATGGTTGAAGCGATTGGTTCAAAGTCTCTGAGAAAATAGCAGGTTCAATATGGAAGGGGGCAAAGTATTGTTTGAAACGTTGGCTAGTGGTTTGTTTTGGGGTGTAGGCCCCTAATAGGGCTTTGGCTACATGGGGTTTTTTTACCTGCCCTTCGGTTACAAGTGCTCCCAGTAGATTGGCGACTTGCAAAGGGGTGACGGTCAAAAGGTGTTGGCCTATGGCAAAAGCATATAAGCCGGTCTTATTGTAGCTTAGATCAAACGGTAAAGTTCCCCCGATTTCCATCGGCAAATCTATCCCGGTACGACTCCCCAGACCCATCGCTTTTGAGGTTTGCAAAAGTTCTTCATGAGCCCCTTCAGCCAGTAGGGAGAAATAGATATTTGAGGATTGTTCGATCGCACGTTCCAAATCACATTTACCGATGGAGTGGTCACTTCTGGGGAGTCTGCCTCCGCGAAAATTTCGGGTGATGGGGGTGCCGTCTTGAAGATATCCCAAAACATTTTTAGGATCTGCTGGATCCCCCTTTGGCCCTTCGTCTCGAATAGTAAGGGGATTTGGATCAAAAGGTTTAGTGAAGTCCAACTCTTTTTCCAAATGCCTTTTAAGTCCGGCATAACCCGAAA
This sequence comes from uncultured bacterium, assembly GCA_964344875.1. Classification (GTDB taxonomy): domain Bacteria; phylum Chlamydiota; class Chlamydiia; order Chlamydiales; family RGXB01; genus RGXB01. Next base: position 2,079 of record CAYFOX010000062.1, on the reverse strand, counting down.
CAATTTTAAAAATTGAGCCCAAAGGGGCCGATTCCTGGTAGGCAAAAGAGCGGCTAAATCCAAAACCATGTTTGGGATAAAATGCCTGGGCGAGCTGTTTTTCGTGCCCTTCCAACATTTTGCTTGTGCGCACTACATGGATCAGACTTTGGATGAGGTGGGCTGGAAAATCTTGGAGTCGGCGTTGGATCTGTGGAACCGAAGGGATTTTCGCCAGCTCCTTGCACAAATGAAACTTCGGGTCGTAAAGAGGCGCGATATTGGCACCTAAAAGCGCCGAAGAGATCAAAATAGAGCGATTTTTTTCATAAAAGGTTTGAAAAAACTCCTCCTCTTTTGGTTTTAGATAATCTAGATAGGGGAGTTTACCCCCCTTTTTCCTTACCTGCCCTAGGTAAGAGGAGAAGTAGTTTTTTCTAAAAATAGGCATGTAGGTGGTTTTGAAAAGGGTGCGGCTTTGTCGAATCACCTCTTTTTCTAGCCTGCGGATTTGTTGACATAACGCGACAAAATGCTCGATGGGTTCATCGCTTAAAGCGATCTTCAACGAGTCACTAAAATTTTCCAAGGGGGCAAATAGATGGCATAGATTGTAAAGTAACAAACGGTCTTTTGAATGACGAATTTTAGAAAATAAAGGATCAAGAAACTCTTTTTCTTGAATGAGATCGGGGGGGACAACAAACTGGATCTGTTTAGTATCATTTCCGTAAAGACCGTCGAGAAGAACTTGGACCGATTGTTGTTGAAAGTGGTGTAAAAAAGAGCAAATAGCCTGTTGTAAAAAGAGCATTTTTCCCACGGTGTGGAGCCTAGAAAGAGATTTTCTTATCTGACAGTCGGTGGAAAGAACCTGATCTAAAAACATCTCATAGGTCAAATATGTGGAGGAGAAAAAGCACTCTTTGGTCTTTGGATCCTGCCTCTCTTTCAATAAAGGCTTTTCCCCATCAAAAATCTCGAGGATGTGATCGCTCGATTCTAGCCACATCTTAGGATCCATTTCAGGGTGCATTCTTGGGTAGGAGGCGAGGGCTAAAACTTCCGAAGATTTTGGATCGATAGCAACGATTGCACCCCCCTTGATAAATGGGGAGGCTATTTTACTGTGATCGATGCTCAATAATTTAAATTCCTCATCACGCTCTTTTTCATTTCTAATTAAAAGCTCTTCGGCATGTTTTTGCAACTCTAAATCGATGGTAAGTAATAGCCGCTTTCCAGGGAGTGCATCTACCGATTCGGGGAGCTTTCGTATAAAGCGCCCCTTTACATCCACCTCAAAGCGCTCTTTACCCGGATACCCCCGCAAGTGGTTGTCGTAGATCTCCTCCACTCCGCCTCGCCCCATGTAAGAGTTCAGTCGATAATGCAATTTTTGCAGCTCCTGATAGCGCTCTTGTGCTTTTTGCACTGAGATAAATCCATAAGGCAAGGGAACGGCTATTTTTTCTCCCCTTTTTTGGAAGAAAGTTTTAAGAGTATGCATCTCGTGTTGAATGGCTGCCATCTGTGCGCTTTGAATGGGACCGATAGATCCCAGGATATGTAGCCCAACAGCTCCCTGGGGGTACTGCCGTTTTGAGCGGTGTTTTACATCGAGCCCCGGCCAGTTTCTCTCCTCCATTTTGAGGAAATAAAAGGTCTCTTCGTTGACATCTTGTTTGAGGGGGAAAAATGTATTTGGAAAAAGGGCCGATTTGGAAAAAATCAGGTCTTCAACTCCCTGACGATCTATCTCAAGCGTTTGTGCTAAAAAAGTCGAAAGCTGCTCTATATACTCTTTTCTTGGAAAAGTTTTTTGCCCATTTTTAATTTTTACTCTGGGGATAAGGGTGATTTTATCAAAGGTGACGCCGACATCATATGCGATACGATTGATCACAAAGGGGCGGTTGAAGCGATCCCGAATAGTCCCCCGATCGGGTTCTAAGTGGATGGATAATTCTCTGGGGCTTTTCGATTGTTCTAAATAGGTGTCATGAAGAAAAAGGGTAAGGTAGCCGATTCGACCAAAAGAGATAAGAAAAATAAAACCAAAAAGAAAGAGGGCAATTAGGGGTTGATTTGTGGAAGGGC
>CAYFOX010000061.1:5459-7849 GCA_964344875.1 uncultured bacterium | reverse complement strand
CATGCTCATGCGCGCGCTCCCGTTGCTTCGAGCACGACAGCATCAAGCACTTCCTCTACTTATGCTTTTAAAATAAGTCAACTTCCCCAACTAAATGGAAACCGCTATCTCTACTTGCCCTATCTTGACTCCGGAGAAATCTATTTTTCAATTGGCGCCCTTGGAGGGGATGCCGCAACATGGGCTGTTAAGCTGGATGTCGAATTAAATGCTTATGGTGGATATGATTTTAAAAAAATTGAACCACTAAATCCATCAAACCCGAACTATAATCTTCTATTTGATAAGGCTCTTTGTGCTTTTTTACCCACAGGGCAAAACAGCCAATTCTATGTGAGTGCGGTAGATTTTTTTGGTCTCCCTATGTATCTGGAGCTCTTCCTTGCAAAACCTACATCGAGTAGTGCCAGTCAAAACTGCGGGTTTTGGCAAAGCAGATCCTCTTGTTTTACCGCTTTTGAAAGAATTTTAAAATCTGCATATGATCAAACAACCCTAGACAAATGGGGTAATTTGTTTATTAATACTCTTTCTGGAAGTACGACAGTCAACTTAAGACTTTCTTCCACACAACTAGCCATGACTTATTCCTCACCAACTCCCATTTTTCCTAAAACTTACTTATCTGATTCTACTCTTTTCATAGAACCTTTTGATTGGACCGATAAAGTGTGGAAAACATTTTACCAATCTAATGGTTCGAATAAACTTTTTATCGACTGCTCAGGTGTCTCACCCCCTTATAATATCCCCATGTCTGGCTCAACAGCGACCCTCACCCCTTACAGTTTTGATTTCCAATACACCTCTGGTACAGTCACTTTATCTTCTTCACTTAATCTTCCCGCTGACTCCATTGGATTTTTTTCGGGTGATTACAGTCCGTTTGGGGCAATTTCAGATGTACAAAAAGAATTGGTAGATAACCTCACTGCAGCGTTTAGTAGCGGACTTCTTCCGGTTGATGGTGCAAGTCAGACGCTCAATAGCGCTTTTTTTCAGGCAAACCAAGCCAGCTTCTACACAAATACTTTTATACAGACGGCATTCCCCTCTCAGTCGGGACCCTTCTATGACCTTTACGCAAAAGCAATCCATCAGGCTTTTTCTACCAATCAACCCCAAATTTATGCGTTCAAAAACGATGACCTTTTAGGATTTGTCGGCAAAACCACATTTGACACGATAGAAGACGCTTATATTACCCTTACATTTGGTAGTCTCGAAGGACAAACTTTAGTCAACCCTCCGTGAAATAGCAAACCTACCTAAGGTGATTAAAAAAAGATAACAGTAAATCTATAAAAGAGGAAATACCCCCCCCCGTTTTTTGAAGATGTTCGGTAATCTCTGGAATTTTAAAAAAAAACTAGGTCTTATGAGGTTTAAATAGCAAGGGTGCCATTTTGTTGAGGTTGAGGCCTACCATGAAAAAAATTTCCACAATAGGAACTGTTCTTTTTCTTTTTTCTTTTTTTCCCATTTTATGTGCAGATTCTAGTTCTACCAATATAGAACTCGAGGGAGAATTTCTTTTTTGGACAACTTATCAAAATGATTTTTCGTCTGCTACCCATTCCACTCCAGTTTTTACCACCACCGATTTTCTCTCGAATAGAATAGATAAACCCACCTACTCATGGAGACCAGGTTACAGATTAAGTGGTTATTGTGATGTTTTTTTTGGTGAAGTGGGGGCAAGATTCACCTCCTATCAAGGGGCACTTAACGAAAGGTTTACCACTCCAGCGCTCAACGGATTTTATCCCCTATTCACTTTATGGAATGATCAATTACCCAGCGACTACACTCGATTCTCCTCAATCTATGGAAATATAGATCTTTGGATTATCGATGCCTACGCGATATTCAATCTTTTGAGCCAAGATATCCTTATTTATCCGAAGATAGGGATAAGAAACTTGTGGCTTAACCAAAGTTATGATGTCACTTATGACGGCGGTACTTTTGCTGCCGGTACCGATATTCTCTACCGTTCTTCAAAGTTTTATGGCGTGGGACCGCAATTTGGAGTCACCGGTTTTTTTCCGCTTTTTGGAAATCTTTTTTTAACGGGCGAGGCTCTGGGAACTTGGTACGCCGGTAATTTCAGGGATTTTCAATCAGAAACTTTTTTAGATCGGACTCTCACCAATCAAAAATTTACCCAAACATTTAGTAGATTTAGCATAGATCTACAGGCTGGGATGGAATGGGTGGGGGTTTTTTTTGATGACCGTTTTTTAACAGCAATCACGGTTGGAGGAGATTGGATTTATTTTAACAAAGGGTCAAACAAACTCCCCTTTAACGGCTCATCGACCTTTTTTACAGGGGGGCATGCGGGTATAAAAATTGCTTTTTAGGAGTCGCTAGTTTCCCCTTTGATC
>CAYFOX010000061.1:5181-5449 GCA_964344875.1 uncultured bacterium | reverse complement strand
TTCCAAACACCAAAAGACTAAAAGAGGATAAAAAAATCCAGGGCATCCAATCGGTCTGGATTGTAATTGCCACACCTTGCGGCCCCCCGATGATCCATAAAAAAAGGGATAACGGGCCTAAAACTCCCCCTACAATAATAGGATAACAGGAGCCTTTTGCTCCCTTACTAGGTTGTAAAACTACAACCGGCTCTTCATTTTTTATTTTGTAGAGCGGGGGAATTTGCTCTTTCACCTCATTTTTTTCCATCTGTGTACCACAGTAAGG
>CAYFOX010000061.1:342-5171 GCA_964344875.1 uncultured bacterium | reverse complement strand
ACATATAGTCTTTTGCTCCGTTTTTTTCTCGGGTTTTTTTGCCCAATAACAGTTGCGTGAAATTTCTTTCAACTTTTGGTTTGAAAGTTTCCATGAAACCTTTTGATTTAGGATGACAAATTCCCTTATACTAAAAAAATAGTCGAACCTGAATGGATGGAAAACTGATGCGCACTTTTGATGTGATAGTGATTGGAGCCGGCCCCGGCGGTTATGTAGCAGCGATTTATGCTGCACATCAAGGATTCAAAACAGCTCTCATCTCAAAACAAAAAGATTTAGGTGGAACCTGTTTAAATCGGGGTTGCATTCCTAGTAAAGCTCTTATAACAAGCGCAGAGGTGCATAGAACCATCACCCAAGAGGCTCAAAAGCACGGTATTGAGGTGCAAGGCCCGGTCAAAGTGCATTACGATAAGATGAGCGCACGTAAAGATCAGGTGATTCAAACGATGCAATCGGGTTTAAGGACGACAATCTTAAGCCATGAGGTGGAACTCATAGACGGCTTAGCCTCTCTTGAATCCCCCACCCGTGTTCGAGTCCAAAGCGATTCAGGTACCGAGATGATTGACGGTAAGTACATGATTCTAGCGACAGGCTCTGAAGTATCCTCTTTTCCCAGTATCCCATTTGACGATAAGTACATCCTTAGCTCCACCTCTATTTTAGATCTTAAAGAACTTCCAAAAACTTTAGCTGTGATTGGAGGAGGTTACATCGGTTGCGAAATTGCCTGTATGATGCGAGGTCTTGGGGTCGAGGTGACGATCATCGAAGCTCTCGATAAAATTATCAAACCGGTTGGTGATTCCCCCTCAGCGCAGCTTACCGAAAGCTTAAAATCTATGGGAATACGTTTAGAGCTTGAAAAAAGGGTTACCGGTTATTCGATCCAAAATGGACAGGTTGAGCTTCATTTAGACAATAACCAAAAAATTCAGGCTGACAAAGTCCTTGTTGCGATTGGACGAAGACCCTTTACCGAAGGGCTGAAGCTCGAAAAAGCGGGAGTCTTTACAAATACAAGGGGCTTTATCCAGGTCGATGAACAGATGCGTACCAACATCCCTAATATTTTTGCTATCGGAGATGTAAATGGTGTTTTCATGCTTGCACATGCCGCGTCCTACCAAGGTAAAGTCGCTGTGGATGCTATCTTCAACAAAAATCGGCATTTTGATCCCAAGCTTGTTCCTCAAGTGATTTTTACAAAACCCGAGATCGCTGTTGTCGGAACTCTTGAGGGGGCAAAACAGATTTTTCCTTACGGAGCAAACGGTAAAGCGGTTGCTAGTGCTAAAACTTTAGGAACTATCACCGTCTACTATGACGAAAAAACGAAAGCTGTCCATGGTGTCGAGATTGTGGGGGAACAAGCCACAACTATGATTGCAATAGCTACCATTTATCTCACTCAAGAGCTTACACTTGATACTTTTGATACAACTATTTTTGCCCACCCCACCTATGCAGAAGCGATGGTAGAGCCCTTTGAAATGGTGGTCGATAAGCAGATCCATTTTCCAAAAAAGAAAAAACAAAAGGCTGCTTTAGTTTGATGGAGAAGGACCCCTTTGATGCTGAATCACAATTAGACAGACGCATTCCCCCCACCTACCGTTTAAGGGTAAAACCGTCCGATGCACGGTTTGAAACCGATGCGATTTTAAAAAAATTTGGACTCAACACCGTTTGTGAGGAGGCCAAATGCCCAAATCGACATGAGTGTTATACAAAAAAAACTGCCACCTTTCTTGCATTAGGTAAAGAGTGCACTCGCAACTGCAGTTTCTGCGCGATTGATTTTTCCAAAACACCGAAACCGCTTGATCCTTTAGAACCAAGCAAAATAGCCGCCTCGGTTAAAGAGCTTGGACTCAACCATGTGGTTATCACTCAAGTCGCGCGCGATGATTTAGAGGATGGAGGAAGCCGGCAAATGAAAAAAATTGTCGAAGAAGTTCGCCTCTTAAACCCCCAAACCACTATTGAGCTACTCACCTCCGATTTTGCAGGTGAGGACTTTGCACTGGAAATTATTTTTTCCTCCATGCCCGATGTATTCAATTATAACATAGAAACCTGTAGACGACTCACCCCAAAAGTGCGTCATAAGGCAACTTATGACAGAACTCTCGCAATTTTAAAAAAAGCCCACAACGCTGGCTTGGTCACAAAATCGGGTTTTATGGTAGGTTTGGGTGAAACCATGGAGGAGATTTTTGAGACTTTAGAGGATCTCAAATCTTGCCAAACCTCTATGGTAACTATCGGCCAGTATCTGCAGTCTGACGTGAATAAGTGGAGGGTGAAGCGCTTTTACTCTTTAGAGGAGTTTTCCACAATTCGTCAAAAGGGATTACAGCTGGGATTAAAAGAGGTTTATAGCGGCCCGTTTGTTCGGTCCAGCTATAACGCAAAAGAGTTTTTAGAACATGCAAAACAAACTGCCTTTCACTGATGCTGTAGATTTAGAAATTCTCATGATGGGGTATGCCCACTTTGATGGGGATTTTTCTCAAATGAAACAAGCACTTGAGGATTATCCCTCCCATCCTCTTAATAGCTTCCCTAGAGAACATCTTGAAAAAGTGTTCCATTTGATGGAGCATTCTACAGAAGATCTTTTTTTGCTCCTACCTTCAAAAGCCCAAGAGGCGGTTAGGGATGCGCAAAACATGCTAAAAAAAATGCAAAAGACGCTGCATGATGCCCCCGATTCGATAGAAGCAAAAGTCAATGAGCTGATTTTATATGTAGGTGATGACCCCTACCCTCTTATTGATGAACTTGTTCTGGAATCCAAAAAATCGCTATCTTATCTTATAAAAGCTCTGAAAAACCCCCTCTATAACGATCCGCTCTATCCCGGATTCGGTACGTCTATTCCTAAAATAGCCGATGCTATCAAGGGGATACAAGATCCTCTAGCGATCCCCGTCCTCTTTCATGCTCTTTTAGAACAAAACAACAAAAATGAGGATCCCTTACTGGATGCTTTAGCCTCTTTTGAAGCAGACTCGAGACATTTTTTGATCAACATTTTAGAAAAGCGTCCTTTTAACCTGGAATCCAGTTATGCTGCAAAAGCGCTTAATTTACTAAAAAATGAGGATGTTGGCCTTGCTGCAATCGATCAGCTTTGCGATAGCGAGGTGATCAAGCATCCGGCTTTGATCAATTATTTGATTCTCCTATTAGATCATCTTCCCACAGAGGAGCGCTCCTCGCTATTGACTCAGCTTTTAGAAGAAACCCATTTTTCAGAGGCGCACAGAAAAGAAATTTCCTTGATGATTTGAAGAGCTTTGTTGACAATTTAACCCCGTTGCTTAGAGTGAGGTTATGGATCTCACCCTCATTATTCTTGCCGGGGGCAAGGGGGAAAGGCTTAAACCTCTCACGCAATATGTAGCAAAACCGGCCGTCTCTTTCGCCGATATGCGTATTATTGACATTTCTCTTTCACACGCTATCAAATCCCGACCTAAAGAGATTTTTGTGATTACCCAGTACCTCGCCGATACGATAGAAAATTATATCTATGCCCACTATCCAATCGATCCAAACGCCCATTATAAGCTTAGTATTTTGAGCCCCCAGGAGGACCCCAACGGAAATCTGTTGTTCTACAAGGGTACTGCAGATGCGATTCGAAAAAATCTAGACCATCTAGTACGAGCGAAAACAAAATATACCATGATCCTTTCAGGGGATCAGCTTTTCAATATGGATCTTTTCAAAGTAAAAGATTTGATTGAAAAACTCTCTACCGATCTATGTATCTGCTGCCATCCGGTGACAAGAGAGGATGCCCCAAGACTCGGAATTTTAAAGGTCAACTCATCCCATTTTATCACCGAATTTCACGAGAAACCCCAAGATCCAAATGTTCTAGATCCCCTAGCCTCTTTAGAGGGGGATCGCCCTTTTTTAGCTTCGATGGGGCTTTACCTTTTTAAAACCGATGCCCTCATCCACCTGCTTTCTACTCAGAAAGGGGACGATTTTGGCAAAGACCTGATTCCGAACCTCATTCCCAAGGGAAATGTCGGGGGATATATTTATGAGCACTATTGGGAAGATATTGGCACGGTAAAATCCTATTTTGATGCCTGTTTGCTTCTTGCTACCGGAAAATCCGGGTTGAAATTTGATGATCCCCACCACCCTATCCTGGTGCCTCCCCATTTCACAGCCCCAGCCCAATTCCACTCCAACAAAATAGATGCATCGATGGTCTGCCAGGGGACTAAAATCGGGATGGGGACAGCTATCCTTTCTTCTCTTATTGGCCCTAAAAGCTGGATTGGGAAAAACTGCCTAATCGAACATTCAGTAGTTGTGGGGCACCAACCCTATAACACGACAAAATACGAGACCTTTTCCACTAAAATTCATGACGGTTGCCAGCTAAAAAATGTCCTTTTAGACGCCGAGACCATCCTGGATGAGGGGGTTGTTCTTGTGAATGAAAAACACCTCCAAAATTTTGAGGATCCCTATATCATTCTTGTGGATGGGATCATAGTCACAAAAAGATTTGCCCATATCCCTAAAAACTACCGCTTTTAGCCCTAGAACCTTGATTTCCCCAAACCGAATGCCTTATACTTTTTAAAAAAGAGGATTTTAGGCACTCTTTATGAATATTTTTGCGATCGCAGATTTGCACTTAGCTTTAGGTGTTCCCCAAAAAAGAATGGGGGATAAATGGCAAGTTTGGCATGAGCATGAGCAAAAACTCTACGATAATTTTCACCGTCTTGTCACCCCAAACGACCTCGTTTTGTTACCCGGGGATATCTCTTGGGCTATGAGCCTTG
>CAYFOX010000061.1:0-332 GCA_964344875.1 uncultured bacterium | reverse complement strand
TCCTTTTGAAGGGAAATCACGACTATTGGTGGCCCTCAGATAAAAAACTCACCGAATTTCTCGACCCTTCCATCACCTTCATCAACAAAAACGCTCTGGAGATTTCAGGTGTTTCCATCGGAGGAAGTCGCCTTTGGGATAATGAAGAGATCAGCTCCGCGTCGATTATGGATTTTGTCCCGGGAACAAACTACAAAGCTAAGCTTCTTACCGAGCAGGACCAAAAAAAATTTCTTCAAGAATATGAACAATTGGAAAACAGCCTTTCGCAAATGCCTTCGGCACAGCTACGTATAGCAATGACACACTACCCGCCTATCGAGCCTACCATG
>CAYFOX010000060.1:5717-7881 GCA_964344875.1 uncultured bacterium | reverse complement strand
GATCTTTGAGAGGGTATACAAAAATTAATAAAATTACGGATTTTTTGCTATTATAATGGACGATCAGGAAGATATCAGCAGGCTCAGAGCCCATGTTGAAGCCAGCGACGATACCGAGCATCATTTTTTAGAAGAGGAGCCGTTGAATGAAAAAGAATATGCTCTACAAACCTTGGAGCGCTATGCGGGCTGCAGCCCGTCCCTATTTCAACCGCTGGTTCTTTTGACAAACTTCCCCATCTACGTACAACATTTTGCCGAGAAGCATGGGGTAGAGGTTTATGAGGGGAGTATGTTCAAAGTGGCACATGACCCTAAAAACGAGATTACTATTTGTGACTTTAAAATCGGGTCTCCCGCTGCGGCGCTTGTGGTCGATCTTTTATCTTATATCAAGGTTGAAGCGGCTTTGATGCTTGGACTTTGTGGAGGACTGAGGAGAAAATACAAGGTGGGCGAGTTCTTTATGCCGATCGCAGCGATTCGAGGAGAGGGGACCTCCCACCACTATTTTTCTCCCGAAGTCCCCGCGATGGCAAATTTTACCGTCTCGAGCGCCGTATCTCAAATTCTTGATGAACATCATCTCATGCACCACATCGGAATCACCCATACCACCAATATCCGTTTTTGGGAGTTTGATCCCGAATTTAAAAAGAGATTGATCACCTCAAGGTCCCAGGCAATTGAAATGGAATGTGCAACAATTTTTATTGGCGGATACTATAGAAAGCTATCTATTGGAGCTCTTTTACTGATCTCTGATCTACCGCTGTTAAGAGCTAAATCTAACGATTCAGTAAAAGCACTCTATAGAGAAAAGATGCCACTTCACATCAGCCTCGGAGAAGAAATTTTGGTAAAAGCAAGGCAACTTCTTGATGAAAGGGAAAAAAAGAAGAAAAAGAGAGCTTAGCCTTTACTACTTTCAAATATATCGTAATGCTGATTCATGAGACGTAACGTTAGGTTTTTACGAAAATTTGGATGATAAAATTGCTCAATTTTTTGGAAATCTTTGTCCCTTATATCCAAGTTCACCTGATAGCGGCGATGCAAAACCTCAAGAGCCGAACCGCCTAAAAAAGCTTTATCCTTTTTTATAGTATTGAGGTAAGCCGTTGTGGCGTAGGAAATTGCTTCTTTATTTCCGCTTCCAGAGGAGATGTCGCTAAGCAACGCCTCCAAAAGAGCCTCTTTCGGATACTTCCCAAAGAGGGGATTGTTTTGACTACAAGCATCAAAATATTCGTAAAGTTCCATTTTAAAAGGAAGCGCTTTTGTATCGATATGTTGAATAACCTCTTGCCTAAGAGATTGATGGCTAATGCCAAGTTTAAGCCCTTCCCGAACAGCATTCAATAGACAGTTCCCGTCTTTTGCGATCGGGCGAATAGGGGCGTTTATCGGGGTTCTCGTTACCGGGCCGGACTTTACTGAGCGTTTAGCAAAATATTTATCTTCAGTCTTTAAGTAGCTGGCAACTGTTTCCTCGCCGGTTAGTTGCTTTATATTATCGCTAATAAATTTTAAACTGGCCTTGTCCAAAGCCTCTTGCTCGTTTAAAGACTCTAGGGGGGAATGAAGCCCACCCCTTGAACTGTCCGCTGGTATCATATTCCCCCCAAATATTCTCTCTAATTGTAACATATAATAAATTAAATTACAAATAGTGCAAAACCCCTAATTATGAATAAGATAGAACCTATTCACGCAAAGGATGTTAGAGCTTCTATTTTTTACGCTCTAGGTAATTATAGTGATTATCTTCCCTTTGAAGGTGTATCGTCGCTTCACCTTTGTAAGTGGAGCAAGCTTCAGGGTGAGTATCGTACTCTCCCGTAACTGGATTCCAGTTGTACACAGCAATTTCTACCCCTAATTGAAATGCCATGATTTCGATTACCCCCTGGCCCGCATGAAATTTATCACCGGATATAAGTTTTTTAAATAAATTTAACTCTTCTTGGACTAACGGACCGCTCTTAGTTGCATAGTGAGTCAAAGTATCAATCAACCGTTCTAGATATTTAGTGTTTGATTCATTTAGTTCTCTTGTGAAATTAAGGTGCTCGATAAATGGTTGGAATTCCTTCACATGCGAAAATGTATCATTAAGGTCAATCCTTTGACCCAATTGTTCTAGGCAGTTAATCGTTAGGAC
>CAYFOX010000060.1:0-5707 GCA_964344875.1 uncultured bacterium | reverse complement strand
TATCTAAAGCGAGCCCTGCGGCTATTGCAGCTAATTCGTGTTGTATTCCACATGCAATTTCTGGGGGAAGGCTGCTACTACTCTCATCGAGAAATCTAGCTACCATTCCCCTTAATTCTGTGTGTGAGATTCCAAAATGGTGCTCAAGGCTATGAAAAAAACAATTTCCATCAGCGGGCATTCTGTTTTGGATAAATTTTGGTTTTTCAGGCGATCTGCAGAGGACGGTGCTCAAGGGAGGTTTTGGGTCTTCTACCTTAGTAAATAAGGGCTCACATGGTTCCTTGGTAGGTTGGGTTGGGGGGCTTTGGGGTCGCAAGGCAATAAAAAACCCTTTGTCATGGGCAACCGCTACCTCAGGCGAATGAGATCTGCTACTTACAGGGGATATTTCTGGGGATTTTAGAGCTGTGGAAGCGATTAGAGAAACGGGTGAGTTCGCTAAAACGGGTGAGTTCGCTTCAAGAGCTTCTACTAGGGGAGGATTTAGGGGCATGGCCGGTTTGGGGGCCACTGAGAAAAATGATCGAAAGAAAGACAAAATGCTTGAGCTATTTTTCGCTTCAGGCGACGCATTTCTATTAGAAAACAGAGAGTAAGCTCCCCAACAAACAAGACCTAATGCTGCAGCTCTAAACATAATAACCCCTTAAATAATATAGATTTATTATATCATTTTTTTGATTAAATTGCGGTTTTTATCGTAAATAATTGCAAGGTAATGATTTGGTGCTCGCAAAAGATCGACCTGGGGATGAGAGGGGTTTCCCAGTTCGCAAACCACAGGCAAAAAGGGGGCAGGATTATGGACAGATATACGAATTTGCAGAATTTTTGCCATGATATCCAAAGCTACATGACCTACCCAGTAGCCCGGTTTGCTGATCTCGTAGGTGAGTTCTTGGGTTTGACGACGGATCATCTCGACTAGTTCTGGGTCTTTTGTATTGGGGCAAAAACAGCTGGCGCTGACATCGCTCCAGAACTCTATCCCTTGGGGCAACATCCTATCTTTAGATCTTTCGAAGGCCTGTTGTCTTAGTTCTTTTAACGAGAGCAACCGAGTTTGCAGCTCCCCCCTTTTTTGATCTGCAATTTCCGATAATTCCAGGCGCAAATTTTGTTCAATATCGGGATCACTACCCAGGTGATTAAAAATATAATCGGTCATGGCCTCTCTTAGGTTTTCAGGGGTGAGATTCTTACTTGGGTGATCCATCGCCTGTAGACAAAGATGTAGAGAGTAAAAAAAACAGTTTCCATCTCCAGAAACGTCGTAAACAGTTAATGAGAGCTCCTCGTGTCTGAAAAAAGAGGTCTGGTAAAAGAGGGGAGCAAAAGGGAGATGCCCCGCTTTTTTTAGGGTTGCTTTCTGGATAAAAGGGATCGAGCCTGAAAATGAACTTAATGCGTTTATCAAAAGTTTTGTGAGATGAGCTATAAGGGAATACACAATTTTGGAGATTAAGGTGAAGGCGACGGGCATGGAAAAAGCAAAACCCGGGTAGGGGGGAATAGAGTAATAAGAGCCTAATTTGACCATGAAGAAATACTCATCGATTCAATTTAATTGAATAAAGAAAGCTTTTGCAGCACAAATTCTTTGAATTCTTTAGGGGTTTTAAAAATAGGGGCAAGAAAGCTTACCGATTTTTTTTCTGTTTCCATCACTAAAGTGCAATTTTTGAGTTTGACAAGTTGAACCCCATATTTAGCGCACTCTGTGCGGATTAAGGCTACTACAAAGAGCCATTTAACCTCTATTGGAGCCGGACCAAAACGGTCAAGAATCTCTTTATAGAGCTCATGCACCTCTTCGGTTTCCACACACTCTCCGAAGCGGTGGTAGATCTCCATCCTAAGCCCTTTATCATCCACATAGAAGGGGGGAAGTTTTGCCTCATAGGGGATTTCCACCTTTGTCTCAGTGAAGTTCGTTTGTTTATTGGCGCGCATGAGGTCTATTGTCCGCTTGAGCAGTTTGCAATAGAGGTGAAAACCTATCGATGCCACATGACCCGATTGCTGTACCCCAAGAATATCTCCTGCACCACGAATTTCTAAATCACGCATCGCTACTTTTAATCCCCCTCCGTACCCTGAGGCATCCACAATCGCTTTGATTCTTTGGGTCGAGGTTTCCTTCATAGTCGCACCTTTTGGGATGAGGAAATAGGCATAAGCCGATTTATCGCTACGCCCTACTCGCCCTTTGAGCTGGTAAAGGTCAGAGATGCCGAAGGTATCTGCACGGTGTATGAATATGGTGTTTGCGTTAGGAATATCGATCCCGTTTTCGATGATTGTCGTGGCAAGCAGTAGATCTAAAGCCCCTTTTTTGAAGCCATGAAAAATCTCATCGATAGCATCTGGATCCATTTGACCATGAACAACCCCTATGCGCGCTTTTGGCACAAGCTTTTGAAGCTTATCTTTCATTTCGTGAATGGTCTCAACTCTGTTATAAAGGAAGTAGGCTTGACCACCCCTTTGAAATTCGTTAACGAGACCATCCTGGATCACCGAATCGCTCTCCTCCACAACAGCAACTTTGACTGGCAAACGATCGGAAGGGGGGGAAGAGATCACAGACATTTTACGCGCATTCACAAGAGAAAGATGCAGGGTTCTGGGGATAGGTGTTGCCGATAAGGTTAAACAGTCCACCCCAATCGTTGCTTGCTTCAGCCACTCTTTAGCTCGCACACCAAAACGTTGCTCTTCGTCAACAATAATGAGACCTAAATCGTTAAAAAGAACATCTTTGGAGATAATACGGTGCGTGCCTATCAAAATATCGATTTTTCCCTCATTGACCTCTTTAAGCGTGTTTTTAATCTCTTTTGTGGAACGAAAGCGGCATACGAGCTCGATGCGGATGGGGAATCCCTCCATACGCAGTTTAAAATTTTCAAAATGCTGGGCAGCTAAAACAGTTGTGGGTACGAGGACTGCGACCTGCTTGTGCCCGTCTAAAACAGCCTTTGCCGCTGCACGCATAGCAATCTCTGTTTTACCGTAACCCACGTCCCCTAGAATAAGCCGATCCATTCCGTCGGTTGAGCACATGTCCTGTTTGATATCTTGAATAGCTTTGATCTGATCGATGGTTTCGTCAAATGCAAATGCATCTTCAAAAAGCTCCATTTCTAACGAGTCGCTAGGGTACTGAAAGCCCCCTTTGATTTGCCGCATCGCTTGACGGTGGAGAAGCTCACGGGCATAACCTACAATCGCTTTTTCGACTTTTAGTTTTGTTTTGGCCCAGGTGTTGGTTCCCAAAGCGTTTAAGGTGACACGATGATCCTCCTTAGCACCAATATAACGGCTTACTAAATGGGACTGAGACATCGGAACGTAGAGTTTGGAGGAGTTGGCGTATTCTAAAACGATGAAATCATCCTGAACCTTCTGATGGTTACTCATCTGCTCGAAACCAAGGAATTTTCCTACCCCATTATGATAGTGGACAACAAGGTCACCCGGTTCCAATTCGTGAAATTCGCTTACAGGGACATGGTTATGGACACGCCATCTTTTGCGGTGGATCTTTTTTCGTTTTGAAAATTCTGTGTGGGGTAAGAAAAGCTCTTTTTGCCGATAGATGAAGCCCTGAGAGAGGTACCCTTTTTGCATCACACAATTTTTGGAACGGTCGGGGAGAAGCTCTTCAAAAAATTTTTCCTCTACCGGGGTTTGCGCCAAAAGGTGGACTACCATTTTATCAAATGGGGGCTGGTGTAGTTGGTGTCCCACCTTGTTGAGATCTAAATGCGCCTCAATAGGCTCATAAAATAAAAAATCGTGCTCTAATCGGTAGGTTTTTTTGAATAGCTCCAAATCAATAAGGGGGGTTTTTTTCCCCTGATAAAATTCA
The DNA here is from genome assembly GCA_964344875.1 of uncultured bacterium. GTDB lineage: Bacteria > Chlamydiota > Chlamydiia > Chlamydiales > RGXB01 > RGXB01. Next base: position 1,830 of record CAYFOX010000060.1, on the reverse strand, counting down.
CGACCAACAGGGGCGATTTCGGTATCCTTCAGTAGAGTTTCCACCATTTCGTCGAAAAGAAAATAGACCTCTTCAGCCTTTTCCAAAAAGGGGGCTAGTTCGACTTTGAGCTGCACCATCCGATCTTCAAGATGTGTCGGATGGTCTAAAAAAACCCGAAAAGGGCTGGGGAAAAGATCCAAAAGGGTGATAGATCCTTTCGTAGCGGTAGGCAGAAATTGGAATTCTTGGATCACTTTTGTTGAGCGCTGCGAAACAGGATCAAAATGGCGCAAAGAGGCGATTTTATCCCCATCAAATTCTACCCGAATCGGCTCCAAGGCATCTATCGGGAAAAGATCAACAAGACCTCCACGAATCGCATAATCCCCTTTATCCACCACGATTTTTTTTCGGTGTAGGCCAAAAGCCTCAAGTTGAAATAAAAAAGGGTCGAACGGAAGCGTGTGCCCCTCTTTAAGCGAAAAAAATGCCAGCGATTCGGGATTAGGGAGTGGATCAAATAGAGTTTGTATAGAGACTATTAGAGTGGGAAAATCGCTAGCCTCTTTAAAAGCCTTCACGACCTTATAGCGCAAACCCTCTATATCAAGGTTTGCCTCTTTAGCCACTAACTCCAAGGGCTCTTTTTGAAAAAAATAGGTGAGGTCGTGAAAAAGATCGGGATTCCCCTCACTGATGATCAGGTAGGGGAGGGGATCTTTTTTCTGAATTGCTTCGATGAAGTGGGCTTTCGTACTGGAGGTGAGCCCGTCAGCAGCAAACGGCTTCAAGCAATCCTCGTAAATGTTTTAATTGAGCCTCCCCTTTTAAAGGGATGTCGAAGGTTCCTTGAACAAACTCTTTTGTGCCGCCACCTTTGATGGTTATAGAACCCTTAAGCTCCTCCAAAAGTTTTTTTGCGTCCAATTTTGGGGGAGCAGCAAGCACGAATCTATTTTCGTTAAAAAGAAATACCGCTTCACTTCTACCTTTAGCTAGCGGACAGGCGATATCCACAAGATCTTTGAGATCGAGCATCAATTCCTGAATCACCTTCCCCTGGGGTGCATGAAGAAGGTCTTGGAAGATTTTTCTTTTTTCCCCCTCTTTGAGCTCCTCCAGGTCTTTTTGCATCTTTTTGTAGTGGAGCAAAACAGCCTCAAGGGTGTCGAGTGTTTTATCCTGAGGACACTTAAGCAGAAGATTCGCTTTTTCAAGAGTCGACTCTTTTTGTAACAAAAGAGAAATCGCCTCTTGAGAGCAAATAGCTTCAATACGACGCACACCTGATGCGATCGAAGATTCTTTGATCACTTTTAAAAGAAGAATATCCTTAGTGTTTTTGACGTGTGTTCCGCCACAAAGCTCATAAGAAAAATCTCCAATTTGGACAACACGCACAATCGGATCATACTTGTCTTGGAAAAATTGTTTGATTTTAGGCTCTTTCTTCACCTCTTCGTAGGGGGACTCGTATGCGATCACAGGATGGTTTTCTTTGATCTTTTGATTGCAAATCCGTTCGATCTCTTTAATCTCTAACTCGCTGAGTGGTTTTTGAGAATTGAAATCGAAGCGTAGTCGATTGGATCCCACGAAAGAGCCCTGCTGACGCACTGCGGGACCTGCTACTTGCTGAAGAGCATAATGGAGTATGTGCGCTGCGGTGTGGTGCTTTTCTATTTCGGTCCGAAGCGAACTGTTGACTTGGGCTTCAAGAACATCTGACAACACGATCGTTTTTGCCGCTTTACCCTCGTGTAAAATAAGACCTTTTACAGGAGTCTTTGTCGCCTCTACAACAAAAGATCCGATCATTCCGGTGTCCCCGATTTGCCCCCCTTTTTC
>CAYFOX010000059.1:1865-7930 GCA_964344875.1 uncultured bacterium | reverse complement strand
ATAAAACAAATGCCCCCGCCTCTTTTTGCTGTAAATTTTATAAAAATACATATAAAATAAGCGTGTATTTTTTTTAAAGGATAGACATGCTAGGGGTGGGGCAAGGGGTAAGGTCTTTTGTTTTTTCTGGTTTTTTTCGGTCTTCGCCTAAACTATTAGTGGGTCGTGGTTTTAGAAGCCAGCTCTTCCAACCTTTTTTGGGTAAAGGGTTTGGTCAATCTTTAAGCTCCCGCCAGTTTCATAATTTTTCTTTTGAGCCTCGAAAAACAGGGTTAGGGGCAAAATTAGCCCTACATCTTCCTAAGTCTCTCATAGGGGGTCGCTATTCGAGCCTTTATGTAGATCCTGAGGATTTCCTCAAAGAGCCCTCGCTTTTGGAGAAATTTTTACCCCGTCTTGAGAGTTTTACCCTCAATTTAAACAATTCTTCCTTTGCTGTTCAGGATAGATTTCTTATAGAGATGGAAAAATTGATAATCAAAGAGCCCCGTTTTGAGGGATTGATAGCCCCTTTTGCCTCCAAGTTTCTCTGTCAAAGGGCAGCTTTTTCCCCCTTTTTTTGGAATCTTGTAGCAAAGCATCATCGGTTGGAAACAGCTCAAGAGATGCTCTCGATTCTGCAAAACCAAGGAGAAGAGCCTTTTTTAAACCCCCTTTTTGCATCGCAAAATTCCATCGTTTCCTCTTTTATTTTAGAGAATTTGGGCGCATGGAAAATTGATTCTGACACCTTTTTGCTACAGCTTTTTAAATTAGTGGCTACAAGACAAGAAAAAAATTTGACGTCTCTTCTTTGGACGCAAACCCACAAAACCTGGGAAACCATTTTTTCCGATTCAAGATCCTCTTTACTTTGCCAAACACCCTTTTTGGAAGAGTTGCTAAAGTTGGATCGATCGGTTCTCAAAGAGGCTCCAATAGAGTGGATCTTTCAAGTTGCCGAAAAAGGGGGCCTTACCACGCGTATGCAGCTTTTAAAGTTTTTAGTGATGAAAAATGAAACCTCTCTCTTAGAGGACTTTTTTTTCCGCTTGAGCCCCCTTCCAGAGGCCGATTTTTCCCAAAAGGAGATCTCTTTAATGACGCAAATAGCTAAGTGTTCAGAGACTGAAGAGGGGAATATAGAGTTAAAAAACCTGATTAAAAAGTTTTTTCAATCGTCTGAAGCCCTTCTTATGGTAAAACATAAAGAGCTATATCTTTTCTTAGGTTCCCATTTGCTTTACGGAAAAGAAACAGGGGGATGGGAAAATTTCTTATCTAAGATGCTAGAGATGCAAAAATTAGGCCCTGAGGCTTCTCTTTTCCAAGAGCTGCAAACTCTTGTCAAACTCAACCAGCAAAAACCTTTTCCGCGAGGAGCAGCCGCTTTACTGGCGATGCATTTGTCCCCTTTTTTGGAGTTAGGGGATCTTTTTTCCTTATCCCGTTTAGATAAAAACGCCCTTGATTCCCTTTTTTTTATGGCAAAAGACCCATTTTCCCTTGTTCGCACCCACTGGGATCAAGAAATTCAAGATCTGTTTTTTGAAAAATGTGCCCAAAAAAACCAGGGGGAGTTATGGAAGAATTTGCATATTACTCCGACAAACATAAGGATTTGTTTGCGCTATTTTTGGCAAAATGGTGCTCAAGAATACCAAAAAATCTTGACCTCTAAATTAGAAAATTTGTCAGATAAAGAGCAAATAGAGATTTTACACTCCATTTTCCCCAAAAAACATGATCAGGGGAGATTTTCTGAGGAGGGGGATTTTCTCACGCATCCTATCGATGCTGTGCAAACGAATATGCAAGATCATCTATTTAGCACCTTTTTACAGATGGAGACAAAGGTCTCTGCAAACGTCGCTTCCCATCTTTTTTCCTGTGCTCTTAGGTTGGAAAATGGGGTGGAAAAATTTAGTACACTTTACCAAAACCCCCATGAATACCTAAAAGAGGCTAATTGGAACTCTCAAGAAGCGGATGTTTTCCTAGACCTGCTTTATCGTCAAAAAAAGCTTTTATGTCTTCTAGGGGAGTCTATTTTACAACCTCTTGCGAAAACCATCGCGGCTAAGGTTCTAGCTTCACCCTATATAGAAGAGTTTTTGATCCGGGGAAAAAGCTGCGAGCTTGCCCTCTTTTTAGCAAATTTTGACCCAAAACAGCTGCATCTATTTTTAGAGAAATTAGAAACCTTTAGTTTCAAAAAGGGGGGGGTAGACGAGGAGGCTACTAAACTCATTTCAAAGGTGCGAGACCTTTTAAAATTTTACAAAAGAGACAATTTTCTTTCGTTAGCTTCTCTTTGGAGTTTTTCTCTCAAAAGGGCTTTTGTAAGGGGAAAGGGTTCTTTAGTGCGGGGGTGGAAAAGCGAATTCAGCAAGATGGGTAAATTTTTTGTTTTTTTCCCTATGCTCTATATCCAAAGATGGGATGGTTATCAAAATACCCTTGTTGCTGAAAATTTAAGAGAAATGTTTAAGCGTGCAGAGGAGATTTTGAAAAGTGGGGACACCCATGCCTTGGATAACCTCCTCTCTTTTCTAGAGATTCTAGATTTGGCTCCCTTAGATCCTACAGCTAAAATACAAATCGTTAAGAGCATTTTTCAGTTTACAAGTGAGGAAAAAGGGGAATTATCTACCAGGCACAAGCGCGCAAATCAGATTGTGTATCGCATCAGCGTCATGCAACTCGCATTAGGGCTAAATCTAGCCTCTTTTCAAGAGGTACCCTCATTTGACATTCGGTTATTAGAAAAAGTACTCCCTTTCTTGCAGACAATGTCGAGCGAATACAAACAGCAATTTATGAAAAAAATACTACATGAGAGATTGAGAGAAGCCTGGTTCAGGTACTATTCGGGTGCACAAGAACAAAAGCTCATGCCCCAATTTTTAGAGCTCACCGATAGAATGGTACTCAACGAGCAAAGCTCTCGCTATGCCAATTTGCCGTTTCAGGGGATGTGGGACGAGACAACCATCCAGATTTGGGAAAAATGGAAAAATAACAGGGAGTTTCCTACTGCTGAGGGGGGGTGCAGGGTTCTATTCACCGACGATCCGACAGATCTTTTTTTATGTGGAGACGAGGTTTCAAATAGCTGCATGCATACTGCAAATAAAAACCCCTCCCTTCTGCACTACACCAATGAAGGGGTCATTAAGATGATTGCTGTAAAAAATGCGCAGGGTGGGATCGAGGCGCGAGCTATGGTTAGGCTCATTTGGAATGCATCCAATAACCGCCCAGCCCTATTTTTGGAAACTCTTTATGGTAAACCGGCCCATTTTGAGTCTATTCAAGAGGCTGCAGGATGTTTATCTAGCGAAACCCAGCTTGAGCTTTTTGGTTTAGACTTTCAAAAAGGGGGCGTATCCAGCGAAACATCTCTAATAGCTTTTGAAAAGCCCTCTACCAAAGGCTGGTCCGATTTGATCGGGAGATTCGATCGGAGAACAACAGTATCGGCAAGGCTTATCCAGAAAAGCTCAACTCAGGAGCAATACCCCCGTTATGACCTGATATCTCGATGGATACCTACGAACAGCGAAAATTATGACTGGTTGACGCTTGTAATGGTTCTTTTGGGAGTAGGAACGCTCATAAAAAAATCGTCCTATTATTCCTCATTAGCCGAAAAAGACGAAAAGTAAAACTTTCTATTAAAAAAAATCTCTTTCTAAAGATTGTAGGAATTTGCTACTGCGAAGACTAGGAATACAAGAGATTTTTTACTATGGCCACACCGATTGGCTCCCCGTCTGAATCAAATAGTGTCACTCCCCCAACAGCGCAAAAGGGGAGAAGAGGAATGGGCTATTTGGATCAGAAAATACAAGGAGTTGCTAATGGAATAATGAACAGAAAAGATGTTGATACACTTCTCTTGAGTCTTGCCCTTAGATTCCCTTTTACTACCAAAGAAGAGAGCGAAAACCTCAAGATATTTTTGGCTGAGGTAAAAAAGCACTACATACATTCTTTATCTGGAATACACCCCCTAATCAAAGAATTTCTTTTGCAGGCAGTACAACAAGATAGAGGGGACATAATTCGGTATTTTTTACCAAGTTTACACCTATACAACTCCGACTGGGATTTTACCAGTCCTACGATGGCTTCCGATTTTTTGAACCTGTACATGTTGCTTTTAGAAACCGCTTTCTTAAGAGAAAACACTAGTCTGATGGAGGTTTTGATCGATGATTTAGTGATGAAACTCCATACCTTAAAAAATCCAAATCAAAAGCAAGACCTATTCGAAGCTGTAAAAAAAACTCTTAATAACCCTTTCAATCTGTTTCACTATTCTCCGGACAGACAAGCAGCACTACTAGCTTATTTCAAGAAGATCTATAAAGAGACAGATATCTCACCCTAGAAAAGTTTTTTATTCGCTTTAAAACATTTCTGTTTTGTAGTAACCTTCCCCCCCCCTTTGAACCCTTTAGGTTGTTGTATTATCCAATTATATCCCCTTTTACTCTAAAAAATCTTTACCAACCAACAAAGAGAGGTCCTAATGAAGACCCATTCTCTTTAACTATCTGAAACAATGAAGGTTATAATAAATATATAATTTTATAAAATATTATTATATAATAGATCTTGAAAAATGCAAATGGGTGCAAATACTTCTATTTCCTCAAGAAGTGATTTACTATTCCCTATGGATGATATAGGTGCAACCCGAATAGACGAATTAGGTCAATCTATTTCTTGTGGATCTAAGGTGTCTAACAATCGTAGATCTAAGGTTAAGGATCGGGCTTGGCAAGTTCAGTTAGATCACAAAGCATTTGAGGCAAAGCCAATTTCTTTAAAAACCCTAGTACGTGATTTGTCCTCTCCAAAGCAGAGTTGCAAACCTAAACAAAAATGCATTCTGATTCCTAAAGCGAAAGAAAATATTTCTCCTAAGGGCGTTTTAAGAACCCCCGACCAACCACCTGTCGATACAAAAAAAATTTCCAATTGGAGCAGCTCTAATACGCAGACTTTGATCTGTGTTGACGCTCCTAAAAACAGAGAGTACATTCGCGAATTAGATCCAATAGGGTTGAGCGAGATGGCATTTGCCGAAAGCTCCTTTGTGGAGGAAGAAATGAACAATTTGAAACAAAATGCAGCAGTTCAACTAACAGCTTACGCAAAGGCATTAGTCCAGGTAGCACGTCTAAGGAAAAAATCTACAGTACTAGAAGGAGTCTGTTTCCTAATTACCCCTAAACCTAGTTTAACAATTTATGCGTCTGATGCTCGTAATGTAGTAGTTGGGTTTAACCCCCCTCCAAAGAAATTAGAAAGCTCAAATCCGCATTTTGCAAAATCAGTTATTCAAAATCTTTTAGCTAACAAAAGCTCGGGCTGGGAAAATACTATGCCGTCGGTTAGTGAGAATTTTTCAGCCAGCGAAAGCTCGGATGGGGAAAATTCTATGCCGGACTATAGGATTTAAGGTGGAAATTAAAGGGCCTGAATCACAATAATTGTGCGTTTATAGGAATGAATCCTACCTTTTTATATTTTAGATTTTGGTTTTGTGACGAAAGGTGAATCTTGAGTATTTCTGAAAATAGTTCTCCTCAATTCGGTGAGGGAACCTCGAGCTTAGATGGTGTTTGCTTCGATAGTTTGATCCCTTCACGCAGTCTAGAAAAGCGCTATTTTGAAGAACGCCTTAAATCTCTTATGGAATGGCGTTTGCAAAAAGGGCCAGTCCAATTTTCCCCTTGCGGCGTTCCTGAACTTTTGAAAAACCCGATCGGAAACAAAAAGACTATGATTAGTTTTCGCAGTTTTAAACTCGACAAAATCGAAGTTTCAAAACCGATTTCTCATAAAGAGAAAGAAAAAGTGTCTAAAGCATCTAGTTCAATTAAAGCACAAAAGCATTTACCCGTAGATCCTTTGCTCTTAATCTTTCAAGAGGAGCGGCTAAACCAAAAAATTGAAAATGGTTTTCAGAGGGTATTTACTCGATCTGCCACTAAAAGTGACAACTGTCCCGTCTACGACGCCAAGGGGTGTAAAGCTGTTATTTTGGGATTTAAAAGCTCCCGTAAAGGTGA
>CAYFOX010000059.1:749-1855 GCA_964344875.1 uncultured bacterium | reverse complement strand
AACGGGTTAATTGACGCTTCGTTGAATTATACTAATTCACACTTAGTTTCTAAGCCTAAAAAAAATTAGATTAATTACCAGGGATTTAAAAGCTCCCGTAAAGGTGAAAAATCTTGAAAAAGTCTTAGTTGGGACAAAACAAAATCCTTTACCAGTTGTTCCCATTTTGAGTATCACCACCCAGGGCATGGTGGGTCGCTTCGGGTTGAAAACACGGAGCTGTAAGAGCCGGTTTTCTTGACAAAAGATCTATAGCTTTCATGTTGCATTTAGAGAAGAACAGCCTTTCTACGGACGCGTAGAGTTTTCTTCCGTCTTTTGGAAAGACAATTCCATACAGAGCAGAAAGCTCAAGGGCGATGACTAGAAAGGGGGTTGCTGCAATCTTTAGCAGATCGCTACCTTGTTTTTGTAACCGATTCAGAAGGGGATAGGGTCTAATTTGTCTTGGATTAAAGGTGTTTTTCATGACTTTCACCTTTCTGAAATGGTAGGCTGTTACCAGTCGAAACCCCCTTTTTACGGCCATTGCAAGATGGTTTAAAGGGGCCCAAAGCAGAAGAAGGGTGCACTTGAATCTTAGAATATTGTTTTCCTGGAACCAATACCGTCTTTGCGTGGTTCTATCGGTATCCAGATTTAGAACCTGCTCTATAGTTTCTGGAGCTTCAGTTAGCCTAGATGTGGATTCTTTTGTTAGTTTATGAATCTCGTGCAAGAAAAGAGGCACGAAAGAGAAATTTACTCCTTTCTCTTTAAGATAGTCTTCAATTACCTTTGAAGATTTTGACGGGTTCAGAACTTTCGATTGGCAGAGTTGTAAAGTTTCTATACTTTTCAAAAAAATCAAAGCTTAGAATTTTGTCTGAGTTAAAAACTTTTTTCGTTTATTCGTTTTGGAGAAAATATAATCTTAGCACTGTACAAAACTTTTGCAATCTCAGAATTTTAAAATTTCTATTGTTTGTATTGAATAGATTGTATAAATTCAAATATATTTATATAGTATGGTTATGAAAAAATTTATTTATGCATGTTTGGGGATGAGTTTATTGTTTACCTCAGCTCATGCCGCTTACCCAAAATATAAAAAACACTCCCATCAA
>CAYFOX010000059.1:397-739 GCA_964344875.1 uncultured bacterium | reverse complement strand
TGCCAAAGATGCTATAGAATTAAGCGACCTATGTCGTTGCCATGTTTTTGCTTTTGAATGTAATCCGACAGCAATTGAAATTTGTAGAAAAAATATTGGTTTGAATCCTAATGTTACTTTGGTTCCTGCCGGTGTTTGGGATAAAACAGGAGAACTAGCTTTTTATCGTGTTATTGACGGAAATATAGGAGCGTCTTCTTTTTTTGAATTTAACCCCAATGCTAGAAATTATCCAGATATCCTTGAAGAAGGATTAGTTCAAGAAAAAATTATTGTTCCTACTGTTCGATTAGATGAATTTTTGCAAACCCAAGGCATTGAGAACATTGATTTGTTATGCAT
>CAYFOX010000059.1:0-387 GCA_964344875.1 uncultured bacterium | reverse complement strand
GACGTACAAGGTGCGGCATATCAGGTTCTTCGCTCACTTGGTGATCAAATCAACAAAGTAAAGTACATTATTGTTGAGTTAGAAACGCATCCTATTTATTCAGGAGAAATTCTGTATGAAGATGTAGATCGATTTTTGATTGATTCTGGATTTATAAGGGCATCTGATCCCTTGGACCCTACTGGGTTATTTGGAGATGTATTATATATCCATAGAAGTGTTTTATAGGATATCGGATAGGTTTTTTTGAAGATTATTTAAACGTACGAAAAGATATTATGTTTCAGGTTAGCAGCGAGAGTTTTCGTGCCGTCCAAAAGGTTACCTTATAAATTTCGGATATAATCTATAGGGGTTATATCTACAGGGGTTAACTTCCATGAATTT
>CAYFOX010000058.1:6238-8014 GCA_964344875.1 uncultured bacterium | reverse complement strand
CTAAATAAGAGTGGGTTAGTGCATTCGGAAAAAATTTTTTCCCAATGCACATCTCTTAAGAGGCACCTATTTTAAAAGAGCTCTCTTGAGTAGGTGTAAGAACCAGGGGTTAGGACCGCAAAAAGGGTGCATGGATGTAGGACTTTTTTGTCTCTTCGGCTATTTTTTGGAGCTCTGGATCCAGCTGGAGTTCAGCCGATGCGTATCGAAGAGCATATCCATTTTCTTGAATGGCATAAAGGACTAATTCTCGATCGTTTTTTAGGGCTTCTGTAGCACGAATCAGCAACATTCCGTCTTGTTTTACCGCTGCGAGCAGTATCTCGCGATCTTCAAGTAACGATGCATCCGCGTAGAAAAGAGCTACACAATTTCGTTTAACGGCAGGAAGCACAATTTCTTTATCCCGTCTCATGGTACTGGGCGCAAATTCCAAAGCTAGTGGGCAACACAGGACTGCTGTGAGGACTACCTCTTTTACGTTTTTAAAGGCTTCTGGTACCATCTCAAGGGCATATCCGTTTTGCCTAACGGCAGCTAAAAGTATTTCGTAATCCTCTTGAAGAGCCTCTGAGGCAAATTCTAGACACAGCCCATTTTGGGTAACGGCAGCATGCACGATGTCCCTATCCCTTTTGTGAGAGGGCAAAGCATGGAAAAGGGCCTCCCCGTTCTGTTTTACGGCAGTAAGCGTGATCTCTTTTTCTGCTTTGAGTGTATAGTGAGCGTACTTGAGAGCCTCCCCATTTTGTGAGATGGCTCTCTCGACGATTTGTCTATCCTGTTTGAGCCGATCGGAGGCAAATTTTAGAGTTCTTCCATCCCGCGACACCGCCTTAAGAACTAGGTCTTTATCGTCGATTAAATCGTTTGAAACATAACGTAGGGCTCGGGGATCTTGGTTCACAGCAATTCTTTGAATCTCGTTGTTTTCTCTTAGAGTTGCATCAGCAAATTGAAGAGCAAGCCCGTTTTGTCTAACGGCAACTTTAACGATCTCTGGATCTTTTTGAAGAGTATTGGAAGCAATTTCAAGAGACCTTCCATCTTTTTTTAGGACAGCCAATACCAACTCTCTGTCAGCGCGAAGGGATGGGCAAGCGTGTCTGAAAAAATAGGGATTTATTTGGACTTTGGCGAGGATCCATTTAGGGGAATAGGATAGCAAGGGGTATCTGTCGATAGAAATTGCAGGGTCCTTAGCAACGACTCTATCTATTAATTTATCGACTGTTTTTGGGTTAAGCTTTTTCAAAAGTTCTCTTGATAAATGCAGGATAGGGGAGGGGTTTGGTAAGAGCTCATGCAGGTTTTCTAATGCCGCTAGATCGAGATCAAGAGGTTCTTTGAACTGTGCTATAGCATTTTTGAGAAGATCTTGGTGCTGTTTTAAACCCTCTTTAAGTTCCCCATATGTAGTGGATTGGTTCAGCAATCCCTCATGTGCAGAGAGATCATAAAGAGACCCTTTCGTTTTATCAAAAAATTTTTTTAGAATCGCTTTTTGCTCGTTAAGTAAAGCTAAATAAGTGATCCGATGGTCTTTACATGTTAAAGAAAATTTCACTTTGTTTTTTGCAGATAAATGAGAGAATACCTCTCTGACGATTTCTTCCGGTAAATTCCAAGTCTTTGTAACTGGGGAGGGACTAGGAGCATTACCTTCTACAGCTAAGTCCAAAAAACGGGCAGGTTCAAGCTTAGGAATAGAGGACATAATTTTCTCCCAAAATGTAAATCTATATTAGTTTAGCTTAACTACTATATGTTTTTTTA
>CAYFOX010000058.1:0-6228 GCA_964344875.1 uncultured bacterium | reverse complement strand
TTCAAAAGCTAGTTTTATTGGAAGAGTGCGATCTGCTAATAAAACCGATTCAGTCAAAGAGGCGAAAAGCTTTTTTAGCTCGTGTGATGGCAGTATATAAGTGCTCGGTCAACAGGGGCTCTTTTGAGGAGGGGAGTAGAATGTCAACCTCTTCATACTCTGAGCCTTGGCTTTTATGAATAGAGATGGCATAGCTTATTTCATACGGGGGCAAAAGCGCCAGAGGAATAGGTTTTTCCAGGTGGGGGAAATAGGCGAGCTGCTCCTTCCCCTTTTTATCCAACAGATGCACCCCCTCCTGTCCATTATAGAGCTGCATAAGATCGCTATTTTGGGTGATCATAATTGGAACCAGCAGGTAACGCCCTTTTTGCTGTTGAAGGTGGTTGAGAATTTGATTGGATAGCTCGATAGATCCATATGGGCCTACACGCATTGAGGAGAGAATCTTGTATTTTGTCAGAAAAGAGGCCTCAGGTTTTGCCTCCTGGGGTTGGAAAAAGCGGGAAAGCACCTCCTCAATCTTGAAGGAGTCAAGAGGTTGGGTTTTGGGCTTTTCCCCTTTAAATAGGGCATTCGCCTCATCGATGAGTTGTCTATTTTCTGCACGATGCGACCCTTCAAGAAAGCAGGTTTGGATTTTTTTGCTTGAGAGCATCCATTTAAACGGAGCCCCCCCTTCAATCGGGGGGAGCTGCTGGGGATCTCCCACAAATATGACCCTTGCTGTAGGTTTCAAAGAAAGGAGAAAAAGATTCATCATAGCCCCATCGATCATAGAGGATTCGTCTACAATCACCAGATCTTGATCAATCAGAGTCGGCAGAGGCGCTCTGAGGTCTTTCGAAAGGCGCAGAACTTTGTGAAGAGTTTCTACTTGCACCGCCTCCTGGAGTTCTTTTGGAAGCTGTTTCGCCAGATGGTGTACCGCTTTTGCTGTTTGAGCTGCTAAAAGAATACGGGGCTTACGGAGCAACATTTTTTCAAAAGAGCCCATAAAAAGGGGAATCAAACGGGAGATGGTAAAAGTTTTTCCTGAGCCTGGCCCCCCCTGGAGGAGAAGGGTGTGAGTGGCAAAAATTGCTTGAAGCGCCTGTTTTTGCCCCATATTCAGTCGATCGTCAATCTCCCCTAAGATAGGGATTGAGAGGATGTCCAGAGAAGAGCGCTCCTCAATCAGATGTTCTAGCTGTTTTTGTTGCTTGTAAAAACGCTCAAGATAAAGAGTACCGTTTTCATAGATGAAACCAAAAGGGTTGTCGGGATAAGTGGGGTTTTCCACAAAAGGGATTCCGTAGGCACCAGAGCCTGTTTTACGCAGTAAAGCTTCGAGAAGGGAGCGGGATGGAGGACTCCATTTAGAGGACATAGTGGACCTCATTACGCAAGAAAATAAAATGCATTTCTACTCTATCTTTCATTAAAGGATACAGGGTTTGTATAGCCTCTTTGTAAAGCTTACCCTGCTCATCGTAGTGAAAAGCCTCCATGAGCTCTTTAGTAGTCAAACTCCTGGGGTGGGTTAGTTTGTAATCGATAATATGGAGAGTATCGTTGATGAAAATAAGAAGGTCATAAACCCCCTCTACGCGCTGGTTTCCCCTAAAAAAAGAAAAAGGGGATTCAGCAATCCGGTTATAGGGAGGGATATCTTTCAAACAAACCCCATCGATCTCAAGCTCCAAAACATAATCGATTTTCTGGTATATATAGTCTTTGAATGGGGTGTAGGGGGTTAAAAAAAGGGCCTTCTCCACAATCGGTTCAACGACCTCTTTAGTGAGTTCTTTAGCCTGGTCTGAAAAAATTCTTTCAAGAATTTTATGGATGAATAGACCCGATTCACCTCCTAAGGGTAGCTCATTTTCCTGTTGAACCGCTTTTTCTATCGCTGTTTCCTCAAAATCCATGGAGCTAAAGGAGAGAGAAAATTCCTCTTTTGGATAAAATTTCGGTGCAAAAGCAAAAAGAAAATCTTCCGGCTCTACTAAGGGGAGGTTTTTTTTACCGACACAAATAGCTGGCTTAGTGACATGAACCAAAGTTTTTTCAAATACCCTTTTCAAGTTGTCATAACTAAGATCCGGGCATGCTTTTTGTAAAAAAGAGGAGACGGTACTTTGCCTAGACAAAAGCAGCGGAAGGATCAATTTTTCTTTTGAGCGGGTACATCCTACATAAAAAAGGCGCATTTTTTCCTGAATATCCTCTTGGCTCAGCTCATCTTTAAGATCATCTGTAGCAAGAGAAAGGGCAATAACAGTCTCATATTCCAACCCTTTAGAAGAGAATGTAGTAATGATCTCCACCCCTTCGGTTTGTTCATCAAAGTCTTTAAGAGTTTCACTGTGGTAGTAAATTTTTTCATAGAGCTCTTCGACATCTTGAATGGTACAAAAGGGGTTTTCTAGAAGAAGGGGAAATAGGGGAGTTTTTTCAAAGGCACCAATAAGGGGCTTAAAATCCCCCTCGAGCGCTTTTTGTCTCAGTTTTCTTAGATCCTCAATCGTGTTGAGAAACGAGGAAGATAGGGGCTCCTCCTCATCTGTTAAAAGCTCTTTTGTGAGGAGGAAGTGGTAGGTGCGTAGTGCTTTTTTATCAAATGGATCTTTAAGGTAGTTTAAAAGTTGGATGAACTGCTGAAAGCAGAGTCGATCTTTCAGAGGGGTTTTATCTACCCTTTTTACCGGAACATGGTGCTTTCGCAAAAACTGCTCCAGAGCGGTCGCTTCATACCGATGGTTTACTAAAATAGCGGTCCGATGGGGCTGGATATCCTCCCGTTGAAGAATAGAGTAAATCCAGGGATGGATAACCTCGTACAAACGCTCTTTATTGTTTAGAGGTTCTTCAAAAACAACCAGCTCCAAAGGCTCTAGCGCCCCCTCCTCTTTGCGACCATGCAAAACGCTGGTATATTCGATTGGATCAAAAGGGCGCGGAGCTATCTCAAAAAGAGAATTGGTGGCGTTGGTAAGACGAATTGATGAGCGATAGGAGGTGGTAAGTTGAAAAATTTCCCCTTCTTGAAGGGCTTTTTTTGCAGCAAAAAATGAGGCATAATCGGCATTTCTAAACCTGTAGATCGACTGTTTTGGATCCCCCACAACCATAAACGTTTTGACATGGGGCTTTTTAAAGAAAAGCCTTGAGAGGATTTCCCACTGTCTGGGATCGGTATCCTGAAATTCATCGACAATCACCGCTGCAAACTTTAGGGAAACCTCTTGTAAAAAAAGGGGATCCTCCAGCTTTTGTAAAAAGAGATCAAAATCGAGCGAGAAGCTGCCGATTTGTTGTTTTTTTTCCGCCTCAAAAAGCTGCTTTAAAAGAGCCCATTGTCTACGGGTATCGCTAATTTTTTCTATGTAAGAGGAAAGCATTCCGATTTCTGCAGGAATCACAATCGCTTTTTTTGCCTTGATATTTTTTGGTACGATCTTGGAAAAGCCGTTACTTTTTTTGCACAGCTGCCGGTCTAGAGCTTTTTGAGGGTGTTCAAAAAAAAGGGTAAAAATTTCCCAATCTTCCTCTTTCAGGGTATTAAAGTTTTTTAACAGACTCAATAGAGGCTCTTTTCCATATCCTTGGATGAGAGCGGATATTTTTGCACAGGCTTCATCAAAACGGATCGATTCTCCAGAAAATGGGGGGCTATCGATCAGCTCTTTTAATCCTTTGTTCGTGTCGGAGCGTGGTGGGAAAAGGAGTTTGGCAAGCTGTTTGGGGCCAAATTCTTTGTAGGGAACCAAAGAGCGGAAAAAATGCTCCATTTCCTCGTGCAGAGTAAGGGAATTTTTTTGCTCCTGCTGTTTGTTTAAAAAACGGTGGATGAATTTTTGAAAAGTGAGTATCGGCATCTCCTCTAAAAAACCAAAAAAATTCTCTTTTTTTAGCCTGCCTAGCACGCGCACCATCAGATCTTTTTGGCTAGCTTCTGTAAAAGTCAAAAGAAGGATTTTATGGAGCGGGATTTTTTCCTCTTTCACTAGACGCAAAACTGTGTGTTCAATGGTAAATGTTTTTCCCGTGCCTGCAGAGGCTTCGATGAGAAGATTTCCCAGAATTGATTGATTTTTATTTAAGACGTCAAAACCTATCATACAACTCTTTGATCAAAGTATTGAGGTGGGTGAGTGTAGAGGAGTCTACTTCCTCAAAAAAAGGGGCTATGCTGCTATAGGACCCATAACCTTCAGACTGGTTTTTTGGCAGCTCGAGCGGCCTCTTCAAAGCGATGGGATAAAGGTCTGTTAAACATGCGAGAATTTCTTCTGCTTCACTTTTGGTTAGACAAAATTCTTCTCCCTCAAAAAGAAGTACTTTTAAGGGTATAGAGGTATCCAAAGTGGATAAAAGAAGCAAAGGGGGCAAAAGCTCTTTAAATTCTGGAAGGCCTTTTTTCCGTTTAAGGTTCATTAGGATCCCTTTTTCTGAAACTACACGGATAGCTCCGGAAAAAGTTTTTTTGGGATAGAAATAGACTTTTTGATGGAAAAACGGTTCTTTAATGGGGTCTAGAACCTCGATGCTAAAAAGGGAATTTTTATTCAATTGATGCAGCCTGAGTTGCTCATCAATCAAGCGTTTCTGCTCTTCAAGATCGGCCATAAGGGACGCTTTACCCATATTTGCAAGGGGTTCTAATGCATCAAAAAGCGTATCAATCTCTTGAAAATACAGCGATTGCTTGAGAAAGTCTATTTGATAGGACGGGAAAATAAGACGCTCCTTAAGGGGGTCTTCAGCATAGGGAAAGGAGATTTTATGCCCTGTGTCATAATAGAATTTCAAGGGGTCGCAGAGAAGAGTTTTCAGTTCTTTTAGGTTTCTCATACGGGGCGAAAGATCTCCTCTAAAAGGGTGGAAGGGGCTTTTGCAGAGTAGCTAAACAGAAGCCGCTCTTCGGCAGCTAAAAGAATCTCCAGGAATTTGTAACGATCGATCATCCCTTGGGTTGGGGGAAACTTTTCCAGCCGGTAGAGCATGGATAGTTGCCTGTATCCCGGAAAATCCTCCAGTCCCATTCCGAGAACAAAAAGGACTTTGTTGGGGAGTATTGCCCCCTCTTTTAGATTGCTGGCGCGTATGCAATCCCCCTCATTTAATAGAAGGGGGCCTTTTAGTGACTCAAAAAGGTCGTAGAAAATTTGTCGAATGAAAGAAAAATTACACTCCTCTTCAGAAACTAGAGGTTGATAACCTAACCACTCCTTAAAAAAATCATGGGATGGCAAAACGCCAAGATGTTGACAAAAAAATTCTTGTAGCCGTTCCAGCCATCTGTCTAGTGGTGCCTGGAAATTTTTCAGAAAGAGGGTGTCGTTATACAGAGATTCGAGCCGATCATAGGTTTCCAAAAGGGGAAATCCTAAAGAAACGGGAAATGAGGGGGTTAAACCATTTGAGGAAAAAACGAGTCGATCAAGAAGTTTTTCAAAACACTCGACAAAAGATTTTCCCAAGTCCCCTTTTGTGTCGGAAAAAATTTTCTGATGTTCAGGATAGAATCCCTGATAAAATCCTACATGTTCCAGCCAGGTGCACAGCTCATCCGGAATAAAAAGGGCTCTAAGGCTAGCTAGAGTCCATGGGCCGTCAATCAGCTGAAACAAGCGATAAAATTTTTTCACCTCAGGGGCAAAACGGAAAAGGGGCACTTGATCTATTTGCAAAGCGAGTTTATCAGCAAAAACAAGCTCTAAAAGGGGGCCATATTTTTTTAGGTCGGCGAAAATGGTGATATCGCTGGGTTTGAGATCGTTATTCACCTCTAAAAGCGTGTACAGGTGGGTGAAGCAGTTTTTGACCTCATCTAGTGGGCTTAAGCTGGGAATGCTATTTAAGGAGGCATCCGGCTCCAGAGGTTCTTTCGTTTGATTGTATAAGTTTCTTTTCAGCTTTTTCAGGCTTGTATTCCCTCTAGGCTCTAAAAAAAGATCGATAGCGCTTTCGGAGTATTTCTCCAGCGTTTTAAAAAGGGGGAGTTTATAGGGGATAAGATTTGCTAGTAGTCTAAACTGATCGTCGATGTAGGCTTGATTGCAAACGTCTTGAAGTAGATGTTTTTCCTGGACAAGATCAAAAAGGAAAAGGGGAGAGGGGGAGAGAACGTAAAAAAATAATTTAACTTTTGGGGAGCGTCTGAGAAGAGCGTCAAGGTACCATTTAGGCAGATAGGTGGGATGAAAGATATGCAACTCGGTGGCGCGAATCGGGACACTACGG
>CAYFOX010000057.1:5697-8025 GCA_964344875.1 uncultured bacterium | reverse complement strand
GGGACCGGTTACGTAGGTTTGGTTTTAGGGACTTGTCTTGCTGAAATTGGTCACAAGGTGACCTGCTGTGATGTAGATTTCAACAAAATTTCTTCTTTGCAACAGGGTCATATACCCATTTATGAAACAGGCCTGGAAGAGCTTGTAATAAAAAATCGGGCGGAAAATCGCCTTTTTTTTACCTCATCTTTAGAAAATGCCATTCGAGAAAGTGACGTTATTTTTATTACTGTGGGAACTCCCGAAACTTTGAGCGGGGAAGCTAACCTTGAATATGTGTTTGCTGTAGCAAAGATGATTGGGGAAAATCTTCGCACTTTCAAGACAGTTTTTGTGAAAAGCACGGTCCCTATGGGGACTGTGCTGAAAATAAAAGAGGTGATTACGGAACACAACACCTCTAAAACCCCATTTTCGATCGGTTATGCCCCTGAATTTCTACGTGAGGGCTCGTCGGTGAGCGATTTTATGCACCCCGATCGCGTGGTGATTGGAGCTGAGGATCCACAGACCTCACAACTTTTTACCGAAATCGTCCAACCGATTTTGGACGACGGAGCCAAAATTTGCACCACCTCAATTGCCTCTGCTGAAATGATCAAATATGCCTCTAACTCTTTTTTAGCGGTAAAAATTTCCTTCATAAATGAGATTGCAAATTTCTGTGAGGAAATAGGGGCTGATGTAGAAGAGGTAGCCCTAGGGATAGGTTTGGATAAAAGAATAGGGCAAAGTTTTCTTAAACCGGGTCCTGGGTATGGTGGATCGTGCTTTCCAAAGGACACACTAGCATTTTTGAAAACCGCCCAGAAAAATGGTGTAGATCTCAGCATTGTTGAGGCGGCAGTAGGTTCCAATAACCGCCGTTGCGAGAAAATTCTTTTTCGGCTCCAGAACGCTTTAGGCACTCTTGAGAATAAAAAAATCGCCCTATTAGGTCTTGCTTTCAAAGAGTTAACCGATGACGTTAGAGAATCCCCCTCTTTGAAGATGATCGAGAAACTCCATGAGAAAAAAGCTTTTGTAACAAGTTTTGACCCCATAGCCTCAACCAATGCCCTTAAGTTTCTTCCCGATCTAGCTATCGCATCGACCCTTTATGAGGTTTTTGCAGGTTGTGACGCAATAATAGTTGCTACCCCTTGGAGCCTTTTTACAGAAATCGACTGGAAAAAAGTGAAGGAAGTTTCTCAAGCTCGCGTTGTGTTTGATACGAGAAATATTCTTGATCCTGAAGAGATAAAACAAGCGGGATTCCTATACATAGGAATAGGGAAAAAGGGGGTAAAAGCTCATTAAGCCTTTTTTTTCCCGACTTTTAAATAACTTAAAAGAGTTCTACTAGAATTTTATTCATAAAAACAACCGTACAATAGCCCCCTTTTTTTAAACTTCCTTTCTAATCCAGATCGCCTATACTCGTAGAGTTTAATGATTTGGCTAATTCCCCTTTTACATGGTCTTGGACATCTAACTTTTCCTATCGGAAAAGCGCTTGTGGCTTATGCAGATCCGATTTTTACTGTAGGGGTGAGAATGGATTTCTCCTTTTGGGGGGGCTCATGCTAAAAGGATTCAAATCGATCAAAATTTCCTTAAAGGAGGCCCTATCCCTCTTCATTCTTTCTTTGTTTAGCATCTATTTTAACAATCTTTGTGAGTACTTAAGCCTGAAGTACCTCTCCACGGCTAAAACCTGCTTTTTCTACAGCATGTCACCCTGCGTATGCGTTCTTATATCTTGCTTATTGTCCTTCATCTATTTAAAAGAGAAGATGACGATAAACAAATGGGTGGGCGTTGTGGTTGCTATTGTCGGTTTTTTACCTATATTGATGATTCAAAACGGCCAAGAGGCCCCCTTCAAAATCGACGCGCTCTTCTCTTGGCCCTCGATTGCAGCCGTCGCGGGCTCTTTTTGCGGAGTTTACGGCTGGATTTTAATGAGATTGCTTCTCAAGGATCAGCATACATGTCTGGTAAAAATAAATGGTTACAGCATGCTTTTTGGAGGCCTACTTGCACTAATAACCTCTTTTTTTATTGAGCAAAGCCCCCTTCAGCAATGGGCAAATCTTGAGTATAAACCTTACTTTGGATGGATGATCCTGATCATTTTACTATCAAATATACTCTGCTCCAATCTTTACGGATATCTTTTGAAAAGGTTTTCGGAGACCTTGATCACCTTTTTTGACCTATTAAGTCCCCTATTTGCCTCTTTAAACGCCTACCTTTTCCACAGCGAGCCGTTTCACCCTATCATTTTACTGAGTACAGCTGTTGTCTCATTTGGGTTACTGATTGTCTACCGTATCGAGGTAAAAC
>CAYFOX010000057.1:0-5687 GCA_964344875.1 uncultured bacterium | reverse complement strand
TTCAAAACCTCTCCAACTTACTCATAGGTCTTTTTTATCGAAAGATAACCTTAGGTAATATTTTCAAAAGATGAAGCGTTAAATACCGCGCCCAGCTAGATCTTGCCATCAAAGGCTGACGGGATTTTGGATGATGAGCAAATAGCATCACGCTAATAGATCATCTGATGAAAATTGGCTTTTAAAATCCAACATCTAACGCCATATGGCTCCTCTCTCTTTTATTGCCTCTTGCATCTCATGATTCTTCAAAAAGAGCCTAATCTAACCAGACTAGGAAACAGCCCAAATAAGTAACAAAACACTCTTTATAGCAGCAAATTAACAAAACCTTTCTCTATTGAATGTCCACTTGAAACACCCTCACTAAAGAACCTTTCTCTAACAAATCGATCGAAAGGGGCACTAAGGGTATCTCAAAAGAGGGGGTGTCCCCATTTTTGCTTTGCACCCAAACCAGACTATGTTTAGATAGCCCCCCCTTTAGATCTTTTAGTCTCTCCATATAAGGTTCTGCATCAGTATCAAAATCTAAAATGAGGATGTCAATTTTTTCCGGGAGTTCTTTCGTATCGGATTTTTCCAGATAAAAGGAATTCAATAGAAATCGGTTTAAATACTTTTGCAGTTTTTTTTGCAAATGAGCCTCATTTTTATTTTCCATAAAAGTGTAGTGGAGGACTTTCCCCTCACCAAAGTAGCGCAAAAAGTAGGCACTCATGAATGGGTACATAGCGTCGGAATTTCCCAAAACGACAATATTTTTTGGTACAACAAGCTTCATAAGATCTGCAAATACCAACGCTTCCGTATGCGCAAATGTATTCGATTCTGTCTCCATAAAACGCTCGAAAACCCTAAAATAGGGGATAAATCCGATGATTCTCTCCACTTTGGGGTTTGAATCTGCGCTTAAATCAAACAAAGTTAATAGAGCTAACACATTAAAAAAAAGTCTCATGGATTGACCTTTTCCATCGATTTTTTTAAGAGATCTAAATCGGCTTTCAAAAGTTTGATGCCGCTGTCGTTTTCACCCACAGCTAAAAGCACCACTCGACTCTCTTTATCGTAGACACAACCAGACGGGTAGATCACCATTTTATCAAAACAACGAACTCTCTTAGTAGAAAAAGCCCCCTCATAGAGAAGTGGAAAGCGGCTTATTTTGTCAAAATGGATCGAGGGTTTTATTGTAAATGTCACTAACCCCCCCACATAGAAAAAATCTTTCCGATCTTCGTAATTGCTGACAGGAGTTTTGATTTTGAAATAGGAGTGAAAAAAAGCCCAGAAGCGGTCTTCGGCATAAAATACGGGTGCACCACCTCTTAAAAAACCATATTTTTTAAGCCATGCAAAGGGATAATTTCCCCCCATTTTTTCGGTTCCATAGGGTTCTACAACAATTTTTTTTTCAACAAAATCGATGGTAAATAGAGAAAGATCGTCGAAACTATAGATAAATCCTAGCCTCTGTTTTTCTCCCTCGTTGAAAACTACTGGAGTCCAGTTCTTTTCGACTTTTCTTTTTCCTCCCGGGATAAAATAGAGAGTTTCGACTTTTAGGCTTTCCTGTTCCAAAACGGCTATTTTCATTTTCCTTTTAAGAGAATCTTGGAAATCAATATCATTATAAAAAACGTAAATTTTTCCCCCATAAGAGATCGCTCGCGGATCCTCCGCATAAGCGCTTTTAAGATCTAAAAACCTCGGTTTAGATACTACATCAAGCTCTTTTGAAAGGTGGCAGTAGCCTATGTAAGTGCAACCGCCAAACTTTTTCTGATGAAAAAAATGTTCATTTGTCTCGTCATACCGAAAAAAAAGGATATACCCCTCTTTTGTAGCGACAATAGAGGGGTTATAAGCATTTTTATGTCGGGGAATATCGACCTTCTTAACAGAAAAAAAAATCTCCTCATTTGCTTCAAGACACTCTTTTTGTTGCAAAATTGGGCTATCAACAGCAATTGTCATTGCAAAAAGAGCCGAACCCAATAAAAGGTTAATGAATACTATACCCATTTTACTCTCAGCCAAAAGTTTTTTCAAAAAATTGGATAAATTCGGCCACAAAAGGACCCTTCTCAATATCATATCGGGTCGCCCAATTTCGCAATTTTTCATTCCCATCAAGAATGGTATTTTTCTCAATATAGACTTTTTTCAGAAGTTGTTTAAGCTCTTCTTTGTCCGAACGCTGCATATTTCCCATAGCAAAAATATTATAACCCAAAGAATACACTGCTTTTACATTCTCTTGTTTACGGAGCACAAATGCTAAACCCGAGTCGGCTATAGTGATTTGTCCGGTATTTCTAGAAACTATGCTAGGAATCCCTAAAGCCATTGCTTCTCGAGGCTGGATACTAAAACCCTCTCCCCAGGAGGGGGAGACATAACAATCCAGCGCCTCAAAGGCCTCAATATAAGCCTTAGTGCTCTTGGGGCCCGATTCTATTTTTACATTTTTCAAACGATGAGCTTGAATATACTTCTTTATTTCTTTGATACAGACTGTGTCTCCTCCCCTAAAAAACAAGTACAATAAAACCTCATCTGATGATCCAAACTCTTCATGAAAAGCCTCAAGAAGAATTTTTTGGTCTTTTCTAAAAATACAACCCGAAAAATTTCCGAAAACAAAGGGTTTATGGATCGTTTTTTTTAATGGTTTCGAGATAAATTTACTCAAATCTACCGCTAAAGGTATCACTTCAATAGGGGGTTTAACGCCACTTTTTTGGAATACCTCCACTAGAAAGGGGTCTGGAACAATGATGACCTCGAAAAAATTTAGATATTCGACAAATCTTGGATCTACAAAATCCGATTCAATCATGGTGTACGCTAAAAATCTTTGCCCAGGCTTCTTATATCTTTTTAAGATTTCCACCATGTGGGGAATTTCGGGAAGCGATGTATTAAGCAGTACAATCGGATGAAGATTCCTCAAATCGGTCTCAACAAGCTCCATCTCTTCTTTAGAAAGCTCCCCGCATTCTCCAAAAGGGACCACTTGGATATTATAATAGTTTTTCAATGCAGTCCCTAATTCGATCGATTGCCTCCCAATCCCATCTCTTTTATTGATTGTCCCAGCTATAGAGATCGAAAGTGTTAAAAGCGTTGAAATGAAGGGCGTCCACATACTTAAAGTCCGTTTATTTTTCTATAGGAACTAGTTTTTTTGAAAACATCTCTTTATCGAATTCCAAAATAAGTATCGCCTGGTCATTTTCCCCTAGAGAAACTAAGATTTTCTCTTCTTGTTTATTATAGACTGCGCCTGAGGGATAAATGACCCATTTATTGAAACGCTCCCTTCTGGGTGTTGTAAACGCCTGGGGATAAAAGATTGGGAAGGGTAGCATCCTTTTTGGATCTAACGTTTTTTCGCAAAAAGTCATTAAACCCATATGATAGAAACAGGTTTTTGAGATTTTTTGCCAGAAGGGTTTCTTTTCATAAAAAGAGGAGTGGTAAAAACAAAACAACTCCTCATCGATTTGGATAAAAGGGGCTCCTCCACGCAGTGAGCCAAACTCCTTTTCCCATAACTCTTTTTGCGTTGAAGATATTGAGGGGGTAGAAACGGGCTCTATTTTCCAATCATCCTGGCATTTTTCTAACTTATACACTTGAAATAAGGAGAGATCATACACAAAATAAACCCCTTTTTCCCCCTCTTTTTGGTACACAAATGGGGTCCAATTCTTCTCTATCCTCTTTTTTGCACCCGGCAGATCTACAATTTCCAATACTCTCT
The DNA here is from genome assembly GCA_964344875.1 of uncultured bacterium. Classification (GTDB taxonomy): domain Bacteria; phylum Chlamydiota; class Chlamydiia; order Chlamydiales; family RGXB01; genus RGXB01. The sequence continues at coordinate 1,915 of CAYFOX010000057.1, read as the reverse complement.
TTGTTTTAGGCTCTAAAATCGCCATTTTCATTTTTCTGCTTGAAGGATCTTTGATGTTGATGTCGTTATAAAATAAATAGAGCTCATTTTCAAAAACGATACAGCGGGGATCCTCGGCGTAAGAACTTTTCAGGTCCAGCACTTTTATATTGGAAATAGGTGTTAAAGACCTGTCTAACTCTACACAACCCACGTAAGTCATGCACGAAAAACGACTATTTTTTTGTTGATGCGGGGAAAACTCATCAAAACGAAAAAAAAGGGTATATCCATCCTCAGATTCTACTAATGAGGGATTATAAGCTTGGGGAAAATCGCTTAAAACAATACGGTGTACTTTGTGACAAAAATCTCTATTTTGCTCATAGCACCCAGGGTGAGAAAATTTTTGATGAATCGAGACATAACTCTCTTTGGCTATTAGGAGGAATGGGGTAAAAAACAGAAAAAAAAGGGGTAGGCGCATGGGGAAATCTCTAAAGGAAAAACTTTCGATTGAACTTTTTAAATATTTTCAGGGTCAGGATCCAGAAGTTTTGCGGAAAAAAGAAAGTTCTCATCGGTTAAGAAAAAAATTCCCTGATGATACTCCTCCAAAGTACGAATTTTCTCCATATCAAGCTGTTTGATTAATTCTACATGGTAGGCTTTTATCTTTGCCTGATCCCAACCCGGATGCTTTTGTGTAGGCTTTACTTTTCTGTCAGTGTAAACGGCTTTCACCTCTCGGCTATGAAAGAGATGTCTGATTTTTCTCAAAAGATAGGGGTGTACCCTTTTTTCCAGCGGGTCGATGACAACAACGATATGGCTTGGATCTATACTTAAAACTTCTCTATGAAAAAAATCCATAAGCTCTAATGATGCGCATTTTTTGTAATCCACTTTTTCGGAATTCCCAAAATTTAAATCCCCCGAAAAATCTAGTACATGTACTTTTACCTCTACATCTTTTTGGGAGACAATAGAATCGATCAAATCTTTAGAAACCCGTTTTTCTTCAGTAGAAACTAGGAAAACATCGAAACTTTCAGCGCTGATTTTATTAAAAAAGTCCCCCATTCTATTTTTGGGATGAAAAACACTAAACTGCATGTAGTGCACTATGATCAAAAAACCAAAAACTAGTAAAACACCTGGCAGGCGCAAAAGTAAGTACTTTGTCATTCTCTAATGATGCCTTCCATTTCTAAGAACTGCAAGTGATAAACATCTTCACACAGAACAAAACTCCTTTAAAAAAAGGGGGTCTAAGTCTTTAAATTCACACCTATGAAAATCCAATCCACAAAGATTTACCATCTTTACCCCATATCTTTGGAAAACCTCGATTCTATCAAGTGGAATACGATGAATATTACCAACAATGACAAGATCATAGGTATCATTTTTTAAAACAGATTTTATATCTTTTAGGGTTATTTTCTTTTCTGGGGGTAAAATTCTAGAAATAGAAAACCCCCTTCCATAATCGAGCTCCCTTGGCCATTTTGAATCTTCATGAAGGCGTTCTAACTTTGGAAATACGTGACATCTCTCTTTCAAAAGCTGTTTGAAACCGATATACATAAGACATCTCAAATAATCGGCATCTAGATAGCAGCTTAAAAATAGAATTTTTTTTGGGTTGGGACAACCCACTTTGTCTAAAACGTATTGAGCCATATTTTTGGGATTAAGATATTTTCTTGTATGCGCTAATAGCTTTTCAAGAATTTCAAAATACCTCTTTTTATCAAAAATAGAGTGGTCAATAGCGCCATTGGAAACCCCTGGCAGCTCCATCGCCTCTTTGACCAATTCTTTTGGGAAAAATGTCATTGTGTTTGGATGAACTTTATCCAAATCAGTAAAGTAAGGAATATAACCACAAGCTAAAATTTCATAGCGGCGAAGAGAATCGGCTCCTGCTTTT
>CAYFOX010000056.1:6145-8079 GCA_964344875.1 uncultured bacterium | reverse complement strand
TCCATCAACAAGGCTACCCTGTAATCTAACGATCTACATTTTTGACGCTGAAAGACAACTTATTAAGACTACCGATCCTCAATTTAATCAGCTGCCCTCTACTAAAAACATAGATGATTTACTTCTCATATCACCTCTCTCTCAGACACCTCAGTGGGCAACAATAAGTGGGTTAAATCGTGCTAAACCCGAGATCTTTTATATCTATCCTTTAAAAAAAAATGAAAAAATCGAGGCCTTTGCCCTTTTTCGTTTTATGCGAGCAGATCTCCTTATTGAAGAATTTTTACAAGATACGCAAAACGACTATTTCAGCAGCTCCATGTATGTTTATCAGGATGGGTCTAGAAGTCCGATTATTTTTGACAAAAATCTAAAAGTCAGCTCAGACGTTATACAACAGGCACTTAGCGGTGAAAATAAGATTTTGGAGAATCTTGGTTTATTTGGCACCGAAAATTACGCATGTTTTTATCTTCCAGATATAAAATTCGGGTTTGTACTCGAAAGCTATTCTTTTTACTCCCTCCTGATTTTTATCGAGGCGTTCGTTTTATTTGTTTTACTTATTTGCTGTGTTACTCTTCCTTTCTGCGAGTCTAAAAATAGTTGCTCTCTAACAGGCATTATGAGGTGTTATGACGTTTTTTCCCATATAGTGACTTTTTTGGTCATTTTGCTTGGATGTGTAGCAGGGTATTTTGGTAGCGTCTATTTAAAAGAGAAAAAAGATGCAATTGAAGCGCAAAAGTCTGCATTTAACTTTGCAACAGGGAGTTCAGTTGTAAAGATTAACCAATACCTGGAGGAGTTTAAAGGTGTTTTGGATACTCTTGTCACCTTGAAGTATGGGTTGGATAGACCAAATGACGCAATTTTGGAGCAGTTAAACAGGTATAGTGTTTTGGCGGTAAATTTTTACGAAAAACCTGTAAATGGGGTTTATCAAGAGACTGTTACCCTTAACAAATTCAACTGGTTACCCACCGCGTTACTCCCTAATCCTTATACAGAGGACTACAAAATTGAGGGACCAATTAATGATCCGGTACTCGGGTCAATATTTATTTTCTCAACTCAGAAAAACATTGCAAATCAAGGCACATGCTCGATTGTTGTAGAGGGAAATACAATCAATAATATTCTGGAGATATTGATCCATTCTTACAATCAACCCTTTTCTATTGCAGACCAGGAAGGGCACTCTCTTTACCAATATCAGATCACCACAAATCCTGACATACTCTTAAGTATCCCAGCAGCTAAATGGAACTTCATCTCTAGCTCATCGGGTTTGAAAGTACTTTTTTCAAAACAGAGTTCTCTTATCCATTTTATATTTTTTTTCACCCTGTTTATTCTTTCGATTTTATTCTGGATTTTTATACAATTCGATACAATTTTTTCTTTTAAATCGCTTCCAATTGCCTCTTTCGGTTTTTTATTGTGCGTGTTTATTTTTCAAGTATTCGCCTTTTACATTTTGCAAGATCGCATGCAGGAGGGACAACAGAACCTCCTTTCTAAAAAAGAGGAGATCCTAAACCAGATAGAATCTATAAAACAATCTTACGATCTTTTCCATGAGAGTCCGCTTAGGTTGGTACCGATAAAACTTAATGTGGATGGTCTTTGGATTAAGGGGATAGACACTGTGAATGCGGCAGGTTTTTTTTCTACGGAATTAGAGGAGGATGCAGAACTATATATCTACACGGCAATTGCCGGAGTTAATACCCTCAAAAGCAATCAGAAATCACCCCCATCGTATTTTTTTAACTATGATTACATAGATGACTCAGAATTTAAAGAGTTTCCTTTTAATCCTAGGCAGTTAACACTTCCGTTGCAGGTCGCAAATAACGAAAAAATTCTTTTTGTCCCCGATTTTGAAAATTTGAGGAGTTATACCGGTTTAAGGTTCAGGGGATTGA
>CAYFOX010000056.1:0-6135 GCA_964344875.1 uncultured bacterium | reverse complement strand
TTGAAATCCCTTTTTTACAGTACGAATTTGTTTTTAAAAGAGGAATTATTCACGTAATTGCCTGTTATCTTCTCCCTTTGCTCATTGGTCTTGCAATCTTGTACCAGAGTTTTATTACAAGGAAACTGGGTGATGATATTAAGACTTTCATCCCGGTTTGGGGGTCAGTGATGTTTATCGTCTTGCTAATGTATGTGAGTTTTAGAGGATATCTCGGAAATAGAACCTTGTCGTTTCTTGAAAATATCTATATTGGTTCATTAATACTTCTTATTACCGTGCAAGCGATGAGCCTAATTCAAAAGATTGGGCAAGATGAGAGATTTTTTCTATATGTTCGGTATTTTTATTGGCCTGTTTGGTCTATCATCACAATGTTTATCAGCTATTTCGCCCTTACATAGCGGTATTTTTCGACTATTTCATCTTAGAAGTCTCAACTAGGAAATACGTTTTGCTGTTGGACTAAAAATAGGAGATAGGTGTCTTGAAATTGTTTGAATCAACGAGAGTGTTTAATGTAAAACTATTAAGACAAAAAGGGATTTAATATTTTTTTGTAGAGGTGGATTTCGAGGGTTACAGCCATTTATTTTTTCTAAAATAGACAAAACCGGCAAGCGTACCGCCAAAGATCATTACCATAATAAAAAGCCAGGCATTAGCAAGGTCTTGCCCGGGAAGGTTGATATTCATCCCGTAGATACTGGCAATCATAGTGGGGATATTCAGAATGATCGTCAAGGCGGTCAATAGTTTGATCGTTTTGTTGAGCTGATTGGTAAAAATGATCTGGTAGGAGTTACGAAGTCGCGCTAAACTGCGCATATTGATTTTACAAAGATCTTCCGACTGTCGAATCGCGTGGACAAGCCCTTCAATAAGGTCTTGATCCTCCTCTATCAATAAAGAAATTTTTCCTACGCTAATTTGGTCAAACACAGAGCGCAAGGGGACAAGTGCAGAAAGATACTGGTTAAGATTTTCTTCATAAATTGTCATCGCATTAATATCATCCGAGTCGATTTGCCCTAAATCTTTCTCTTGGTGCAATACATTCGAGCGGATTAGTTTGATATTTACGGTATACTCCTGAGTAATTTTGCCTAGAAAAAGGACAAGCAGGCGTGTCTTTTGTGAGGTCAATAGATCACTTTTTCGATTGACAACATTTTTTACAAGAGAACTTTTTTCAGTACAAATAGTGATAAAATAGTCTTTGGACAATACCATCGCAAAGGTTGTGGTATATAATCCAATATCGGTCGAGGTGGTAGTTTTCGAAGGGTATCGGGTGATAACAATCGCTACATCATCAAAAGTTTCTAGGCGAGGAATCTCAAAGCGGTCAATACAGTCTATGAGATCTGCTACATCGATGTTGATTAAATGGGCTATCGTAGTGATATCTTGATTAGTAGCCATATCTACATGAATCCAGCAGCCAGGTTTGGGGTCATCCAATACCTGGAACTGGTCCTGTTCGGTCTGTTTGATATAGTTTGTAATCATACGCCTTTTTAGCCTCTAGAATTTTCCAGGGCATCTACACGTTTAAATAGCTGATCCAGCTTTTTTAGTCGTGTATGAAGTCTACCTTGATCCATAGCGGGTCCTGCGGGCAATCCTACATACATCCCTGGTTCAAGAATCGAGGCCATCACGCCCGACTTGGCTCCGATCTGGACATCCGATCCAATTTTAATATGACCATTAAGTCCTGCTTGCCCCCCAATTTGTACTCTATCGCCGACTTTCGTAGATCCAGCAATCCCCACTTGAGCTACGATGAAATTGGCCATTCCAATATCGACGTTATGGCCAATTTGTACAAGATTGTCGATTTTAGTCATTCGGCCAATTCTCGTGGATTTAAAGCGTGCTCGATCGATTGTTGTGCCAGATCCAATCTCAACATCGTCTTCTAAAATCACTTTTCCATAATGTTCCAGTTTTACTACCCCACGATGTGGATCAGAATCATAGCCGAAACCACACCCCCCAATCACACAGTTGGGTTGAAGAATCACTCTGTTTTTGATGATGACCTCTTCGCGTACGGTAACATTAGCGTAGAATTGGCAGTATTTTCCTACCTGTGCAAGGGGATAGATCACGCATCCGGCATCAATTTGTGTAAAGTCTCCAATCACAACCTCTCTATCGATCACAACATGAGGTCCAATCCTCACACCCTCTCCAAGTTTAGCAGTAGGGTGGATCACAGCCGTTGGGTGGATATCTTTAAACCCCGAGCGGATATCTCGGTGTTCAAAAATAAATTGTAGGACAGTTTGAAAAGCCAAAGAGGGCTTGGGATGGATGAGGTAGGCTTTGCCCTCCACTAGCTCCACATCGGGCCCAACTAATATAATCCCCGCTTTTGAGGAGGCAAACTGTGAGTAATACTTCTCGTTGGAGTAAAAGGAGATGTCCTCTTGAGTCGCGGTAAGAAGATCATCTGCACCACTGATCTCGGTTTCCGGGAGACCTATCGCTTTAGCATCAAGTAGAGAGGCAAGTTGTTGAAGAGTAAATGTTTTACATGAGGAGGATTTCAGGAGCATAATTTGGACCTAAAAGAGTTCTTACAAGGGAATACTAAACCCCTCATTTTGGAGGGGTTAATGCTTTATTTGGAATCTTGAGAAAATAGTCGGTCCATTTCTTTTACGACATATTCTGTGATATCAAGATCACTGTTGGAAAAGAATGCCGCATCTGATTGCAAAACAGACTCAAGATTACGGTCTTTGGCAACCTTTTCAGAAGCTCTTTTGATTTCAGAATGGATGACGTTGTAGACTCTTCCTTGAGCCTGCTGGAGGACTTGATAGTACTGGGATTGTGCCTTTTTTATGTCTTCGATCTGATTTTGGTAAGTCTGGTTGAGCTCATCAATTGCTTGGGGAGAGAGAGCATCAAGATAGTCTTGGTCAGAGCGCTTTTTGTGCGTATCATTCAACTGCACTTCAAGATCTTTGAGAATCTTTTCCATTTCAGTCTTCTGCTTGTCCAAGAGTTCACGCTCTTTTTTTCCACGAAGGCTGTTTGTAACGCAGGTCTCGAAATTGACGAATCCGTAGGCCATTTTTGGGGCTTTTTCTTTTGCACTGATAGGTAATGCAGTAAAACCTAAAAGGGCTACGTTTATGATCCAGCGATTGAGTGCCATATCCACCTTTATTTAATTTAACTCTTTTTTTCTAGAAAGCGGCTCCCATTGAGAAGAACACAGTTTCAGAAATTTGTTTAATTCCGCCATCTGAGCGCATGGGGAATCCCACACCTACTGTCACGGGCGCGCCTCTTCCGATGTCTAGTCTCACACCAAAACCGCCGGTGGGGACAAATTGTCCAACCTGCCAGCGCATCAAGGAGATAGATCCACCGTCTACGAAGGCGAAAACATCAATTGGTTTAGCAATTTTAATCGCAACCTCTGCAGAAAGCAAGAGAGAAGTGATACCGCCGGTGGGGTTTTCCGAATTTCCGTCCTGCCAATTGACGACGCTTCCGTCACTATTCAAGGGAGCATTCGCATTATTGGGAAACAAGGGTCCTAAGGCTCCAGGTTTAATTCCTCTTAAGGAGTCGACGCCCCCTAAAAAGAAGCGCTCGCTTAATGGAACGTCCCCAGCTTTGCCTCTGCCTAGCGGTAGAAGAACCTTATATTCTCCCCTAAGTTTTAGTGTAGCTCGTCGGCCAAGAGGGAAGTAATAGCTGTTCAAGCTTGCAAGTCGGATGATCGGGAACGAGCGAGGTACTTCATTTGCTTTTCGCACAACACCGTCTACTTCGGTATCAAAAAGGATACGCGCACCTTTATGGGGTCTAAATCCGTTATCTGTCGAGTCATAGGCGAAGTTTGGTCCAGCTCCCCCAACAATTCCGTTGTTACCTCGCTGTTCTTGAACAGCAGGGGGGGCACTTTGCCGCACACGGGTAAAGGAGTCTCTGACGCGCCCTTTTAAACCAAGAGCTGCGTAACGAGCAATCGGGTAACCAGCAAAAAGCTGAAAGACGACACTGTCAATCGTATAATCGTTGGATTGCACTTTGCTGGTGCCATAGGTCACATCAAAACCAATTCTCCAATTCGAGTCATTAAAATTTGGATCTGTCCAGTTTAGGCTATAAGATTGCTCTTTTAAACCGATTTGAGCTTTTAAGCCTAAACGCTCTCCACCACCACGAATCTTAGAAACACCCTGGTGCCACCAGTAGAAAAGACCCCGGTGGTTGAAGTTGTTCTCAGTGATGTTGAGTCCACCGTAGGCGCTTTCAGTAGAGTTGAATCCAAAGAAAAGGTTTGCTGAACCGGTCCCTTTTTCCTGTACATCGATGATCACGTCCCTGTACTCATCACCTAAAGATTTGCTAGGCTCTTTCACGGCAACAACGTCGACAGTTTTGAAGTAATTGAGCGACTGTAGACGCATCTGAGTGTCTTGAAGCTGGTAGGAGCGGTATACTTGCCCTGGAACGAGCTCGCTTTGTGAAAGGATAATTCTCGTTTCGGTATTATTGTTCCCGCGTACGATAATTCTGCCTACTTTGAACACTTTCGATTCATTAATAATAAATAAGATGTCGATGCGGTTTGTCTCAAAATTATACTCGTAGACATATTGAACGCTTGTTTCGATCATCCCCTCATTTCCGTAGAACTCCTTAAGCTTTTTGGCCATTGCCATGAGTTCATCTTGTGAATAGGGCTTATCGCTGACGATATCTTCAGCAATAACCTCACGCACCCTGTCGGGTTCGTAAAAGGTGTTGCCTTCGAAACGGATATTTCCGAAATAGTACTGATCCCCAAGTTTGATATGGATGATCACCTTGCGCTGGTTTTTCCCAAGGTCTTGTACTTCAATCTCGACCTCTGCGTCAAGATACCCTTTGTTTTGCAGGTAGTGGAGGATGATAAGTTGGTCTTGCTCCAAAAGGGCTCTGTCGACTTTACCGGAACCTGTCAAGAAGCTGATCATGGTCAGCCGTTTCGTTTGGATCATCTCTAAAATACGATGGCGCAAAGGGTGGTCATCTACACCCTCGATCTCTACTTCATGCACAAAACCTTTAGGGCCTGGATAAATGTCAAGATAGAGCGTTCCTTGGTTGAGTTCATTAACCTGCTCTTTGGTAAGGACGCGAATATCATAGTAGCCAAAGCTGATATAGGCATCTTTGATATTTGCGACAGCGGTTGCGATAATTTCGCTGTCATACGGCTGGTTGATCTCTAGTTCGGCTTCGCTGCAAGCAGCAAGAATACGTTTTCTGGATAGTTTTAAATCGGAGCTGGAGGGGCCTAAAACGATTTTGGAAAGGACTGTTTTAGGATATACATAGATGTTGATTTCCACCATTTTATCCTCAATTTTGACCTGAGGAATCACGGAGCGATTATTTTTTGCTAACATCTTCAGATCTTCATCAAAGGTCGACGAGGAGAAAACGTCTCCAGATTTCGTTCTGAGTCTGTCTTGTATCGAGCGCGTCTCTTCGGGGTTCTGGTTTTTTGTATCGAAAATCACCGAGATTTTTCGCACAATTTTCCCATCATAAACGTCAAATGTTTCCTGCGAAAAGAGCTGTAGAGAACATAAAAAGAGAAGAAGAGCTAAAAAATTTTTCATGTGTGTATTATACGAGAAAAATTGATTTAGGCAATAGAAGTCTTTTCAAATGGGCAATTCAACCTAGAGCTATCTCTTTCTCCTCTTTGTGTGCTCTAGGAGCCTTTTTGTGTCCTGTAAATTGTCTCGAAAAAGGGGCAGTTAGAGAGCTAAAAATCAAAGTTTTTTGATGATGCTTTAAACCTCACTCCAGATGCCGTTATTGCCATCTGTGACCGCCATAAGGGAATTGGCGCTAACGGTGTGCTGCGCGTTGTCCGCGAAGGCGGCCGCTATTTCATGGACTACCGAAATGCTGATGGTTCGCTAGCTGAAACATGTGGCAATGGCCTGCGCGTATTTTCTCGTTTCCTCGTTGAAAACAATCTCGAAAAGCGAGGTTCGTTTGAGGTACTCACGCGTGCTGGCGTCATTAGCGTCACTGTCGATCCCGATGACGCACAATTCGCGAACATCGCCATCCGCATGGGTAAGCCAACGACTGCTGGAGAAG
>CAYFOX010000055.1:2285-8238 GCA_964344875.1 uncultured bacterium | reverse complement strand
AAAGCTAAAAATAAAAGTTATATAGGAGTGGATCTTTTCATGCCCCCTGTAATGACTCTAAACAAACTCGAAAAAAATGCAAAAAAGTCGAACATCTCATTCGAATTCATACTTAAAGATGACGCCTTTCTTGATCCAATCGAGGTGGATATGCTTTTTATCGATACTTTGCACACCTATGCCCAGCTAACGTTTGAATTGGAAAAATTTTCCCCTTTTGTGAAGAAGTATATCACCATGCACGATACGGATGCACCCTGGGGATTTCAAGATGAGCCCTACCCCTATGGTAACGACATGAGTCATTACCCTGCCTGGGTAGATCGCAATAAAAGGGGTCTTTTAGCAGCAGCAGATGATTTTTTGGTAAGGCATCCAGAGTGGGAATTGGCCGAGCGCTACACGAACTGTCACGGATTTACAGTATTTAAAAGAAGGGGATAGATTGCGAATTTTAAGAGCAAAACAGCTGGCACTATACTTTCTATTTGTTTGGTCCCCTTTTGTACAGGCCTCTCTAAAAAAGGCAGCAAAAAAAGGGGGGCATAATAAGGTAGAAAAAATCGCACAAGAATATCTAGAAGAGTCCAATAAGAGCTTTCTTTTTAATGAGGTGAGCCCGTTCATGGCAAGGCTTAAAGAATTGGCCCAGGAGGCTTCAGCTATCGTTGAGGTGGGGTGTTATGAACGAGGAGGAACTCTAAGCCTGATTTTGGGGCTCATGGATAATGGAATGCCGGAAAAAAAACTGACTTTATATGTTCAAAAAGGGGTAGGTGCTAGGGAGATAAAGCTGCTAAAAAAAACGATTCCACAAGCGATCGATTGCACAGTAGAGGCAACAGAATTTTTATTTGAACTGCCCCTAGAGTCAGATTTAGTCTACATCAACTCGCATCATACCTACTCCAGGTTGTACCACGAATTAGAGCATTTTTCCGATTCAACAAAAAAGTATATAGCCATTTTACATACCCATGGTCACTGGGAATATGAGGATGAACCCGACTACACTATTGAAAGGTATAGACCGGTTTTAGAGTTCCACACAGATAAAAAGGGGATGAAGAGAGCAATAGACGATTTTTTACAATCCCATACTGCATGGGAAAAATTTGAGGATTATGTAAATAGTCATGGATTCACGATCCTAAAAAGGGTAAAATAACTTTATTCTATCTTTAATAATTAAAGAGAATAAGAGAGCTTTAGGTGAAGGAGAGTATGATTCGTCAGGCAGTCCATTTTTTTTTAGGAACTCTGATCAGTCGTTTGGGGGGACTTTTAAGAGAGCTTTCTATGTCCGTCTGTTTTGGGGCAAGCGCCCTAGTTGGAGATTTTTTTATCTCTTACCGGTGGTCAAATATTTTTCGACGCCTTTTGGGAGAGGGGGGGGTAAGCAACGGTTTTATCCCAGTCTATGAAAAGTATCGTCAAATAGAACCGAAAAAGGCCGACCTTTTCTTTAGAGATCTTTTCTGGTCACTTGTTTTCGTTTTAGTGCCAACTATTTTTTTGATTACGATGCTATTTTTGGGATCCGTTGCAAGCTACATGCTTCCGGGGGTAGTCTTTATCGTTTTATATGCTCTATTTATGGCTTTTTTACAATGCCATGGACATTTTTTTCTCCCCTCTGTAGCCCCTACTATTTTCAATCTTATTTGGGTGGGTGGTTGCTTCCTGTTTGCCTCTCAAGACCAGTCCCAGGCGCTTAAGGGGATTGCTTTATCCATTTCGATAGCGTTTTTGTTTCAATGGCTGGTCCTTTTACCCAAAACTATGAAATGCCTCGAGATCAGCTTTAGGGATTGGTTCTTTATCCGCCCTTTTTCTGTAGAGGTAAAAGAACTTTTGAAACCTCTCTTGTTGACGCTTGCTGGGGTTGCAGCAACCCAGCTAAATGGAGCAATCGATCTTTTATTTGCTAAATGGGCTGATCCTAAAGGAGCAGCTTTTTTGAGCTATGCAATCAAATTAGAGCAGGTTCCCATGGGGCTTTTTGGGGTTGCGGTAAGCCAGGCAATCGCCCCTTTGCTTGCGAGGTCCTACCAAGCGAAAGATCTTGATCAATATCACTATCTTACAAAAAAAAGCCTAAGGCTCACACTCAAACTTTTAGCTCCGTTTACCCTACTATTTTTTGTTGCAGCCCCCCCTTTCGTAAGTCTTATTTATGGTAGGGGCGCCTTTTTAGATGCAGATGTAACGATCACGGCACAGGCTTTAGCCTTTTACACCATAGGTCTGATTCCGTCCGGTTTGATTCTGCTTTTAGCCCCCTCTTTTTATGCGGCGCAAGATTTCAAAACCCCGATGAAAGGGACGCTTATTGCAGTGGTGACAAACACCATTCTTAATGTATTGCTAGTTTTTGTATGGAATGCGGGGAGTTGGGCTATCGCTCTTACGACCTCGCTCAGCTTTTGGTTGCAATGGGCCTACCTTGCTCGAAAATTGAATGCCCCATATCCTATCCGCAGTTTGGCTAAACACCTTAGTTTGGTCGCGTTGATCACCTTAATCTCTTTTGCAATTTTTCCCGATCTATACTGGTCGAAAAGCTATCCAAAACCGTTTTTGGAAAAAGCTTCTCAGCTTTTTGATACCCTTTTGATTCCGTTTGTTCTTTATGCTATAGGGGCTGTTTGGTTCAAAGACGCTCCAATTGTGGAAAAAGGGGAGAAGATTGTTGATGAAAAAAATCTTCGGCCAGATTTTGATGGTTAAGCATTGAAAATCAATAAGTTAAGATGTTCAAAACTTATCAACAAAGTTGCAACAATGACCAAAAAGACTCCTGTTTGGTATTGTGATCAATAAGTACAAATTAGGATGAGGAATATGGCGATTTACAATATCTTTGACTACGGGACGCTCCAAGGGCAAAAAGAGGAACAGCTCTTTATCCCCCAAGCGCCAAAAGCCGTTGTAGAAGATAAGGGGAGTTTTTTCAGTGCCCTTGCAGCAAGACTCTTTTTTTTCGTCCTATTGCTTGCAGATATTGTGTGGGGTCTTTATTCCGCTTTAGCTTTGTTGGTAAAGGTTGTATTGATGATGCTCACTTTTCACAAATTCCAATCTCTCAAAGAATCTTTGAACCGCTCTTTTCTCTCTTTTAAGAGATCTTTAGTTTGTGGTATTGCCCTTGCAGTAGCCCTTTTTAGCCCGGCTTTAGGGATCATGTTTTCGTGCATGTACTTTTTGATGTACGATAAAACGGGGGTGGATGAGATAGTACCCTCTTCATTGAAAGATCAATTTAGAGACATTTTTCCTAACGTTTAAAAAAAGGTACCTAAGATTTGCAAAAAACCTATAGAAGGTTTTTTGCATTTTGTTCTATATGGAATACCGATTTTTTCTCTTTTTTCTTTTAAATTTAAGCATACTTCATGCCCAGGTTGAATACTCTCTTGAGGAGAAAGTAGGTCAACTTTTCATGATCTCTTTCGCGGGAGAAGAGGCAAATAAGGAATTAAAAGAAATTATAGAAACAGTTCACGTCGGGGGGGTGGTTTACTTTAATTTTTTAAACGGCGAGCTCACCCGACCTCAAGTGCAGAGTCTGTCTCGCCAGATCCAAACCTTTGCTGGAATTCCTCGTTGGATCGCTGTGGATCAGGAGGGGGGGAGAGTACAGAGGCTAACAAATGGCTTTAGTTTAATCCCTGAGGCCTCTTTTTGGAGTTCCATGACACCAAATGCTTTGGTCTCTATGGGGGAGCTGATAGGAAAAGAACTTAAGGCGGCGGGGATTTCTGTAAACTTTTCTCCCGTTATAGATTTGACCAACCCAAAAAGTACTGTACTCCAATCTAGGACGATAAGCAACTCAGCTAATGTGGTGATCGCTGTAGGAAGATCTGTTTTGTATGCGTTTAGAAAGCAAGGCCTCATCGGGGTCATAAAACATTTTCCCGGCCATGGGGCGGTCGATGAGGATTCTCATAAAGAGGTTCCGGTTACAGAAAAAAAATTCTCTTTGTTACTCAAAGAAGATTTAGCCCCTTTTATTAGTTTAAGTCCCGATGTGGATGCAATCATGACAGCCCACATGATAGTGAAAGATTTTGATCCCAAAAACATGGTCTCTTTTTCCTCAAAATGGAACGATTTTATCAGAAAAGATATGAATTTTTCGGGCCTGATCTTCACCGATTCATTAGTGATGGATGCGGTGAGAAAACAGTATGAGAGCTTGGAAACGGCAGCTATCTGTGCGATTGAGGCTGGAGCTGATATCCTCCTTTTTGGGGGAGAAACACCGGTAGGATCTAAAAAAACGCTCCCCTTTTCCCGTATAAAAGAAATCTACGAAACTCTCTTAAATAGGGCAAAAAAGGATCCAGTATTTCTTAAACGTATAGAAGAGTCTTTTTCAAGAAACCTCCATTACAAAAATAAGAGGGGTATTCTCTCCTCAGCTAAGCTTCAAAAAAGCTCTTCTGCCAAATAAAATGACAAAAAGGGCTGTATTCAGAAGAAAATAAAAGAAGAGCCCCTCCTTAAGCACCAAATCCATGAAAAACGGAGCTACAATAGGTCCAAATACGCAACCAATTCCATAGGCAATGATCCCCTTGGTAACAGCACCCATAGTCTGATTAGAGGGGATTTTTTCACAAAGACTATTGATAGACAAAGGGTAAAGGGTGAATGCAAGGATACCAAAAATAAACATGATAGAGAGCAATACGACAAAAGGGAGGTTACCTCCAAAAAGCATCGGGATCGAGATGAAGAATAAAGCAAAAACGTTGATTACCAGCACCAAATCTTTAGAAAACCTGTCAGAGAGTCTCCCTAAAGGCCACTGCCCTATGAATCCCCCGGCGATCGTGGTTGCCATAAGCAAACCGATCTCATGGGTAGAAAGTTCTAGAGTTTTTCCATAGAGCGGAACAAGGCCATAGAAAACACTGAGCATAGATCCTGAAAGGAGATTGCCAAAAAAACCTAGTGGAGCGAGTTGAACCACCGTCCGTGTAGATAATGTGGGGACGTCTTCAGTTTGTTTAATATCTTCAGACTGATTTTGAAAAAACAAAACCACCATCCCAAAAAAACATGCAATCACAGGAACCAGGACATTAAACGGAAACTGTTTTGTTGTATCCCCTAAAATGAATTGTCCCAAAGAGGCGCCCGAATAGAGCCCAATCATGTACCAGGACATCGCTTCCCCCTTTTTTTCAGGTGGGGCTAAAAGGAGAATCCAGCTCTCCACAATCACGAAGACCCCCCCAAGAATCACCCCTAAAATGAAGCGGATAAGATACCAATAGCTTAGATCTGTTGATAACGGAAACAGCGCGATAAAGAGAATGTTCAAAAAGATTAGGGTGAAGTAGGACTTGGAAAACCCTAACTGGAGGATTTTTTTTTCTAGAAACCAGGAGCCAAGCATCATCCCCAAATAATAAATGGAAACGATTCCCCCCACAGCGAGATTGGAAAAACCCAGCTCTTTGAGATCTAAAGAGAGTAGCGTACCAAAAAAGCTATTTCCTATTGTCCCTAAAAATAGCGAAAGGATAGGGGGTAAAATTTTTTTTCTAATTTCTTTCATGTCTCTTCTACAGTTACAACTATAAGTTTGTCATTTTTCCTATCGATACGGATATGGCTTTTTGCTTTTATAACCTCGGAAAGAATATCGTTCGCCAATAAATTCACAATCTCTTGGCTAATCAATCTTTTTAAGGGTCTTGCACCAAAAATGGGGTCGTAGCCTTTTTGAGCTAGATACTCAACCGCTTTTTTTGTCAAAGAGAGCTGGATTTTTTTCTCCTCAAGCCTTTTTTCCACCTGTTGCATCTGGAGCAATACAATCTTTTCCATGTCGATCAATCTCAAGGGATGAAAAGGGATTATCGCGTCGAGACGATTCAAAAATTCGGGTCTAAAATAGCTTCTCAAAACAGGTTCAAGAATGGTTTGCATCTGTTTT
>CAYFOX010000055.1:0-2275 GCA_964344875.1 uncultured bacterium | reverse complement strand
TGATCGAGTTCACCTTTTTGTTCAAGTTTCTCTAAAATTTTGTCAGATCCGATATTAGAAGTCAGTATGAATACGGCATTTCGGCAATTGACGACTCTCCCTTTACTATCGGTAATTCTCCCGTCATCAAGAACCTGCAAAAGGATATTAAAAACATCGTGATGCGCCTTTTCCACCTCATCCAAAAGAACAACAGCGTAAGGGTGTCGCCGGATCGCCTCGGTGAGTTGTCCCCCCTCCTCATAACCTACGTATCCCGGTGGTGAGCCGATGAGTTTGGAAACGCTGTGCTTTTCCATATACTCGGACATATCGAGTCGTATTAGGGCCTCCTCTTGATTAAAAAGGAGCTCAGCCAGAGCCTTGGCAAGCTCGGTTTTTCCCACCCCTGTCGGACCCATAAAAAGAAAAGACCCAATAGGCTTTTTAGGATCGGAGAGCCCGCTACGGCTTCTTCTAATTGCTTCAGCAATCGATACAATCGCCTCATGCTGCCCGATGACTCGATCATGAAGTCTTTCCTCGAGTTTTAAAAGAGTCTCCTTATCTTTTTCCACCATCTTTTCGACTGGAATGGAGGTCATACGTCCCACAATTTGTGCAATCAAAGTCTCATCGACCTCTTCTTTTACCAGTCTGGAGGGGAGCTCGTGCAATTTTTTTTGCATCTCATGCATCTGGCCCATTAATTCCGGAAGATCTTGGTAACGGAGTTTTGCAACAAGGGTATAGTCTGCATTACGTTCAGCCAGCTCCTCCTGAAATTTGATTTTCTCGAGCTCGTTTTTTTTTGCATTGATTGCATCGATGAACTTTTTCTCAAGAGCCCACTGATCCGAAAGATCTTTTAACTGGCGTTGGTGTTGATCAATCTGCTCTTTAATGGATTCTTCATCCGCTTTCGAGCCCTTGACATTTTCTAATTTGATCATCAAAGAGGCTATTTTTCGCTTTATTTGATCGATAGGTAGTGGGGTAGATCCCACTTGCATACGGATCAAGCTGGCCCCCTCATCGATTAAGTCTATTGCTTTATCGGGTAGGAATCGATCACTAATATAACGATAGGAAAGATGCACCGCAGCGCGCAAAGCCTCTTCGGTTATTTGCACTCCATGAAAAGATTCATAGCGCTCTTTAAGTCCGCGTAGGATAGCCAGGGCCTCATCTTGGGTGGGCTCTTCTATTAAAATTTGCTGGAATCTTCGTTCGAGGGCAGGGTCTTTCTCGATATATTTTTGGTACTCTGCCAGCGTTGTGGCCCCAATCGCATGCAGCATACCTCTTGCTAGAGCCGGTTTCAGCAGGTTAGCTGCATCCATGGAGCCCTCGGCAGAGCCGGCACCCACTAGTGTGTGCACTTCATCAATAAACAATATAATCGAACCCTCTTTAGCTTCGATCTCTTTAAGAACAGCTTTGAGCCGCTCTTCGAATTCTCCACGAAATTTAGTCCCAGCTACAAGCTCTGCTAAATCCAAGGCGAGCACCGTTTTATGAGCAATCGCATCCGGAACCTCTTTTTGGACTATTTTCACAGCCAGCCCCTCAGCTATCGCCGTTTTGCCTACCCCTGGTTGCCCAATCAAAATAGGATTGTTTTTTGTGCGGCGACAAAGCACCTGCATAGTGCGCAAAATCTCCTCATCGCGTCCAATAACCGGGTCTAGCTTCCCTTTGAGTGCAAGTTCAGAAAGGTTTCTAGTATATTTTTCCAGCGCTTTGAGAGTTTGATCACTTGTGGGACTGTCCATAGATCTCCCTAAAGTAAATGCTTGAATTTTTTTTAATCCCTCATCTTCAGTGAGTCCAAATTTTTCTAAAAAAGGGGGGAGAAAATGGGGCTCGCTTGTGTAAGAGTCTTTAAGTTGTTTTTTAATTTTTTCGGCTTTCAATAAAAGCTGCTGTAAAGAGGCAGAGGGTTTAGGTTCCCCAACATCGTGGATGAATCGGGCCGTTTTTTTTATCTCTTCACTTAACTTTTCTCTATAAGAGGGGAGTCTTGCCTCGAAGTCCTGGACTAAAGAGAAAAAAACCGCCCCCTCATCAATTAAAATTTTTAAAAAAAGAGCGTCGCTTACTTCGGTAAATTTTTCCTCTTTGGCCAATAAAAAGGCTTTGTTGAGAATATGGATGATGGATGCTGAAAAATCAGAGCCCATAGTGGACACACCTTTCTAACCTTTAAACCATGTATAAAAATTATTTTTCATATTGGCGATCTTATTTACCAAAAGTCTAAGATTTCTGTTTTTTGCCTCTATTAAGCCCTCTT
>CAYFOX010000054.1:5219-8374 GCA_964344875.1 uncultured bacterium | reverse complement strand
TCTTAAAGATATACCCCTTCCAGATGTATCAAGGAGGGCTCGAGAGCTTCTAGGTAGGGGGGTAACCGTCCCTTACTACTTCGAAACGTTTGACGCAAGCTTCCCTTTTAATCTGTATCAATTTTTTGGGGAATTTGAAAATAGGGTGATTCCCTTAACAAAGATCATAGAGTACCCAGGATTCAATTATAGAAAGAGTGTATCTCTAATAGAAATTTACGGAAAAGATTGGGGAGAGCCGATTGTATTTGAGCACACTGACGAAATAGAGCTCAATGAAATAGACACTATTTTAAAAGAGCTTTACCAAAATTGTTTGAAAGCCTCAAGAGAGGAGCTTTTTTTCAAGCTCGGCATTTTTTATTGGTGGTTTGTGCATGCTAAACCCTTTATTAGGGGTTCGACTAGCATAGGGCGTGTTTTGGTTTTGAGTCTCATAAAATCTAAAGGGGAATCATTGCGTTTTAAAGAGGGTCTTTTTCCCCATTTTGAGGCGCTGTTTGAGCCAAATAGTGAGGATTACGGGAGAATTTTTAGAGAGTTTTTTGACGAGGAGATTAGGAATGGATAAAAAAAAGTTTTTTTTGCAATTTGTAGGTTTTCTAGCTTTACCATCGAGTATGCTTTTTGGTTTAGAAAATTTTAATATTCTAAGGGAGTTCAAAGAGGATTTGCATAGAGAATTTCAGCTTTCCAGAAGGATGATGATCGATGATTTGATTGAGGCCTTGGACGAAGAGATTTCTTACTATGTTGCTTTAAGCGAAACGGCCGACTGGCGTCATCAATTAGCCAATCTGCAGAAGTCGCAGCCTGAAATGAGCTTTGGGAGATTACGTATGGATGGGGCCTACTCTAATCTAGCAAATGCTGGTGCAAAGGACCATATTGAAAAAATTGACCTTATTTTAAAAAAATCTAAAAGGAGGGAAAACCATCGCTATTTCAAACAAGCAGACTACTATTATGAGTATCAAATGGTTGGAAGAATTCAGGAAAAAAAGATTCCATTAACAAGTATAGTCTATCTTGATGTCGATAATCTAAAAAAAGAGCGCTTTCAAAATGAGGTTTTGGAAGATTGGTATACAATAAAAAGATATGACACCATACCCGAACAACCAAAGTATTATTATTATGTGATTCATACAGAACCAGAGTACTTAGAGGAGATAAACGATCATTTAAGCGGTATATGGGACAAGGTTTTGTATGAAAAAAATAGCGAGGACAAGATCGCTCTCATAGCTCAATTCCATTGGTGGTTTTCCAACGCTATGCCTTTTGAACGGGGAAGTGCTGCTATTGGAGAGGTTCTGACGGAAACTTTGTTAAAAGGGACAGGGCATAAATGGGAAAAGAAAAAACATCTATTAATTGATATAGAAGCTCTCCTGGAGCCTTGTATGGAGGAATTTGTCCGGAAATACCCTTCCTATTATGACAAGGTAATGTAAACGATACAAACCCCTATAGAATAAAAAAGCGCCCGGTTAAGGGCGCTTTTTGATGGTTAGGGGAGAGGTTCTAGGACTTTTTGTTGTCGTCGATGATCTCTACCTCGGCCTCTTCGGGCTCATTGGATTGTTTTTGGTGGTGAGAGCTGTGACCTTGATGCGAATCATGAGCTGATGCACCCTGAGATTGAGTATTTTGCTTTTGCAACTCTTCCCCAATTTTTTGGAGCTTTTGATTCAGCTCGTTAATTTTGGCTTGGATATGCGCAGCATCGTCGCTCTCTTGAGCTTTTTTTAGCTCTTGAATAGAGGATTGAATCTGCTCTGCTATCGGTTGGGGAATCTTTTCTTTATACTCATTCAACTGACGCTCAGCCTGGTTTGCTAAAGAATCGGCGTGGTTTCTTGCCTCGATCAACTCTTTACGCTTTTTATCCTCTTCAGCATGGGACTCAGCATCGCGCACCATTTTTTGGATCTCTGATTCTGAAAGACCCGATGAGGCTTCAATACGGATTTTTTGCTCTTTGCCTGTGGTTTTATCCTTAGCAGAGACGTTTAAAATACCGTTTGCGTCGATATCAAAGGTCACCTCAATTTGTGGTGTTCCTCGTGCTGCCGGTGGGATCCCCTCGAGGTCGAAGTTGCCAAGAGACTTGTTGTCATTGGCCATCGGTCTTTCCCCTTGTAGCACCTTAATAGTTACTGCAGGCTGATTGTCGGCAGCTGTAGAGAAAATTTGGGTCTTTTTTGTAGGGATAGTGGTGTTGCGGTCAATAAGACGTGTCATCACTCCGCCCATTGTCTCAATTCCAAGGGAGAGTGGTATCACGTCTAAAAGGAGAACATCTTTGACGTCTCCTGTGAGAACACCGCCTTGAATAGCAGCACCTATCGCCACAACCTCATCTGGATTCACCCCTTTGTGTGGCTCTTTGTTGAAGATTTGCTTCACCTTGTCTTGGACAGCTGGCATTCTAGACATACCGCCAACAAGGATCACATCATGAATATCAGAAGGAGAGATTCCCGCATCTTTCATAGCGTTGCGACAAGGTGCCTCTAGGCGATGGATAAGATTATGGGCTAACGATTCAAACTTTGCTCTGGTTAGACTAAGGTTTAAATGCTTAGGTCCTGTTTGATCCATAGTGATGAAGGGGAGGTTGATATCGGTGGAAACCATACCGGAAAGGTCGCACTTGGCTTTTTCAGCTGCATCACGAAGACGTTGCAAAGCCATACGGTCATTATGTAGATCGATACCGTTCTCTTTTTTGAATTCTTCAATTAAATACGTCACGATCACATTATCAAAATCGTCACCGCCAAGGTGTGTATCTCCATTTGTGGAGAGCACTTCAAAGACACCATCTCCGATTTCAAGCACGGAAACATCAAATGTTCCACCTCCGAGGTCGAAGACTACGATTTTTTTGTCGGTATGTTGTTTATCCAATCCATAGGCTAGAGCTGCAGCCGTGGGCTCGTTGATGATTCTTTGTACGTTCAGACCGGCAATACGCCCTGCATCTTTGGTAGCTTGACGTTGAGAGTCGTTGAAATAAGCCGGAACCGTGATCACGGCCTGTGTTACGCCCGAGCCAAGATAGGCTTCAGCGGTTTCCTTCATCTTTTGCAGAATGAAGGCTGAAATCTGTGAGGGCGAATAGGTTGTGCCGCGCGCCTTTACCCACG
>CAYFOX010000054.1:418-5209 GCA_964344875.1 uncultured bacterium | reverse complement strand
CTTGAGCACTGATTTCGGGTGGGGAGAAAAGCTTCCCTTCCGCCTCGATAGCCGCATCCCCGTTTTGGGCAGCAGCAACCTTGTAAGGGACCATTTTGATCTCGTCCATCACCTCAGAAAACTTGCGACCGATAAAACGCTTTGCTGAGAAAATGGTATTTGTAGGGTTGGTAACAGCTTGACGTTTTGCTGCCGCACCCACAAGGCGCTCACCCGTTTTGGTAAAAGCTACGACAGAAGGGGTTGTTCTTGCCCCCTCAGCATTCGCTATCACTTTTGCTTGAGAACCTTCCATAATCGCAACGCAGGAGTTGGTGGTTCCAAGGTCAATTCCAATAATTTTCGATTTTTTTGTTGTCATACTGAGTTTTCTCCTTGGTCTTGTTCCTTAAGTTTTGCTTTGGCAACTTTCACTTGTGCTGCCCGCAATACTCTAGGTCCGTTTTTATAGCCTTTCGCGAGCACCTCTAAAATGGTGCCCGGTTCTTTATCCGATTCCACCATCTCGATCGCATCGTGGCTGCGAGGATCGAAAATTTCGTGGAGCGGTTCAAAACTGTAAATGTGGTTGTTTCTTAAAACATCTTTAAACTGTTCTAAAATCATCTTGAAGCCGAATGCCCATTGTTGCACTTCAGGAGACATGTGAGCCTCATAAGAAAGCGCTTTTTCTAAAGAGTCTAAGGGATAGACAAACTCTAGAATAAGGCGTTCCCTAGCAAATTGGATCGCCTCTTTTTGCTCATTAATCAATCGCTTGCGCATGTTTTCCATATCGGCGATCGCATGACGGTATTTTTCTGTCATCTCTAACATTTTGCTGTCCAGAGATTCCTCTTGGGAAGGTTGTACCGATTCGGTGCTTGTTTCTTCACTCATGACTGTAGCTCTCCAAAAAGAGTGTGGGGTTGTGTTCTAATGTTGTCTCAGGGGTCCTTAAAGAGATATTATTGGCACGGATAACCTGGTCTAACTGTTTTTCAAAAAGATTTCTAAAATGGTTTAAGAGGGGAAAAAGCCTTGGGTAAGGGATGCGCATCGGGCCGAAAAGGGCGATGGCACCTACCCGTTTATTCTGCACTCTGTAGGGGATGGAAAGGACAGTGGTCTGATGATTGACAGGGTCTGCAATTTGAAAACTAATTTGATCTTTTCGCATGGTCCGTTGAATCATCTCGTGGACTTTGGCTGGATTTTCCATCAAAGAAAGGGTGGAGCCCAACAGCGCCGGATCATGAAATTCCGTAAAGTTGAGCAAGCGGTATAAACCAGCTTTATGGACCTCATCGGTAGTAAAGTTGGCATAGCGCACCATAAATCTGAGCGAAATTTCCTGGTATAGCTGGATTGCAATCGGAAGCTCTTCAGCGGTAAGCTCTTCTAAAATCACCTCTTTTGGTTGAAGTTTAGATTGAAAAAATGTCTCAATTCTTTTTGCGGAGAAAGAGGAGAGCTTTTTAGGAATATGGAGTATATCTGTATAACAAACGGAGAATTGGGTGATGATTACCGAAAGAAGACGCGTGGAATCGAGAACAAAAAGGCGAATTTCTTTGATAAAATCCTGATCAAAACGGGGGCTAGTAATTAGAGAGGCGAGTCCGGTAGCTTCTGAAAGCGCCTCAACTGCTAGTTCTAAAGAGCGTTGCAATTCGACCGTTTTAAATTCAAGATGGTGAAGAAAAAACATCTCGTCTTTGGAATCCATTTTTTTTGTTAGAGAGCAGCTTTCGGCAAAGAGTCTAAAAGCTTCGACGGTGGGGACCCTTCCTCCAGAGGTGTGCATTTGCTCTAAAAGCCCCCCCTCTTCCAGTTCGGCACAGTAGTTGCGGATTGTTGCAGAAGAGAGGTGCGGCAATGATTCGTCCTTTAACGTATTAGAAGCGATAGGCTTGCCGGTTTTTAGGTAAAGCTCAATCAGGCTAAATAGGACTTCAAGGGCTCTTTTATTTCGTTTTTCTTTCTGCATCTAAACCAAATTGTAGCAAATAGCTTAGAATTTAGCAATCGATAAGTTTGAATGCTAAAAAATCATTTTAACAGAATGAAAATAAGGGAGATAAAGAGAAGATTTAACTCTTAGGGGGCAAAAGATTTTGGATTAAATTAGGGAGGATTTGGTTGATAGAAGGCTCCCAATTAAGCCCCTCTTTGTAGATAGTGTTGGCCGCTATAAAGGAGGCGATGATCGCTTTTTTGTGCACCCCGGGAATGTTTTTTAAAATCCGTTCATGATGGGATCTTAAAACCGGCAAACAGTGTGCAAAAAGGCAAAGATTGAAGGGGTCCTCTTTGTCTGAGGAGAGCTCAAGTCCAGTAAGATAATCTAAAATTTGATAGGTAAATAAATTGATTTTTTTTGAGATAAGATCGGAGGCTTGGGTGTAGCTGATGTGCATTTCATCATGAGCTTTGAGAATCAATAAGGTTTCTTTTTTTGCAATTGCATCTATGAAATGTAGAATTTGCTCGACGATCTCTTTTTTGTGGGTTAAAAACTCCTCATCGGTAAGGACAAGACAGCTTAAAACCTCAAAACTCGAGCAGACTACCCCACCCTTGTTGGCGGAGCTATCCTTGATGATAATGACCCCTTTTTCCTCCAAAGCGTCGCGAGCTTCCTTAGTTAAGTAGAGGTTTGCCCCCTCCACAATAATTTTAGAGGTGGGATGGCCGTTTTCATCCAGAAAATCCTGGAAGTTTGTTTGATTTAGTGTCCTTGGCCTTCCCCCTGCCGGGATGAAAATATCTGTTTGAACCTTCAATAGATTCATCCTAAAAAGCTGTGAGCTTTCCGATGGGGGAATATAGGCCTCGATAAGTTTGTTATGTTCTCTACGTAAAAAAAGTTTACAATCCTTGATTCCATTGCTCTCTTTACCTGTAGTGATGTCAAGTAAAAATGCCCCTTCAGATAGGAGATCTTTGGGATAGTGTTTAATCCCCAGCCCTTTTTCAAAAAGATGTTCGAGAGCGGAGTGATCTAACCCTTCCAAGTCACGAATAGTCCCTGTTCCGTCAGTAATCGCAACAATTTTTGCGGTGTTTGGAAAATCTTTACTGAGCAAAAGAAGCTCATTTCCAGCAACATCACCGTCTGGACCACCCGAAATTTTTACTGTGAAGGGCTTTTTGGTTGGATCCATGTGGAGGTGATCCATTACAACCTTTAAACAGGTATGCAATCCATTAGAGGTGATCCCAAATTCTTTATGGTTGATTCCAAGTTTTGGTTTAGAGGAGATAAAGGCTTTTTTTGGTTTGTAACCTACTTTTTCACTTATTTCGGCGATCCAATCGATCATCGAGTTGTGCATATTCTCGTCGGGACCTAGATAAATGTATTCAGGTTTTTTATAGTAATCGATCACATTTTTAGCTTTGAGCTCCCCATTTTCGCTGCAATTGATTAGCGTTAGAAAGCTGTGGATGAAGGCTCTTTGAGATTCGTAGATAATTTTCCAACGAAATTCTTCTTGAAATTTGAGGATATCCTCTTTTTTAGTTAAGTGGTTGAGTTTAACTTGGTATTCCAATTCCTCTTGGAGCAGGGGATGAATATCACAGAAAATAATCGCTTTCGAGCCCCCTTCAGGGATATCCTTATTCTTTTTTTGCTGCGTGAAGGCAAGATTGTAACATTCAAAAAAGACATTGTTCATTTCCCAGCCCGTCTGCTCTTTCCCTAGAGCTACCGTTCGGAGGCCACCTCGAGAGAGGTCCTTAAAGCGGATTTGAAAACCGGTAAAGTTTCGGTTGGAAAAATAGAAAATCCCAAACGGGAGCTCGGGAAACTTCTGCTTTCTATCATAAGGGGTAAAACTGAGAATCTCAGGATCGATTCGGAATGAGAGTGCAGAGCGGTTATCTCGGTAGAAATTTGTCTTAGTGCAGTGTTCGGTAAAAAGTATACATGTTTTCAATATATTTTTGCGGCGGGTATCAATCGAATGGTTACCCGAATCGATTTTGCTGATTTCCTGCAAGAGGTGATTTTTCTCTAATTCATACTGCTCAATTCGGAGGTTTTGGGGATCAAATTTATGATCAAAAAGCTGAATAATTTTGGCTGCAAGTTCGGGGTGGCGAAGGGTTGCCTCTTCGATATGCTCTTTTGAGTAGACATTACTGTCCGCATAAACCAGAAATTGGTGGGCAAACCCGATCATCGCACGTAAAAGATGTGCATGATTCCCTGACAGAAGAGAGCTCTCTACGAATGTCTCATCAATGGCATCCCTATAAATACCAAACTTGAGGTAGCTTAGCTCCCTTAAAAAATCCTCTCGATTAAAGGGGGTGGAATCCTTTTTGAGATGAAGATGCATCACCAAAAGATCCTCTTGCCCCTTAAGTGGGATGAAATTAGCCGAAAAATTTTCTATGCAAAGGTTGTGTCTTTTACACAAAAGCGCCAAATTTTCTAAAAAATGATTTTTGGGTACATTTTTCCAGGCAAAAAATAATTTTAAATGGTCGTCGAGATAAAATTGTAAATGGTCGCGAAGCAAAGCGCGCGCGATCAGATGGAAGAGCTCCTCTGATTCGCTAGGGGACATTCCTTGCAAAATTTTTGCCGTAAGGTGATCGTGCACATCATAAAATTCTTGTGGGACTAGTTCGGGGTAGTGGACTAGAATTTGGGATAGAAGGTCCCTTTGTTGCAAAAGATCCCCTTTTTGCCGATGCAGTTGAGGAGCATGTTTTAGAACGGCAACATAGAGTTTTTTGTTAAGCGAAGGGGCGTTCTCTTTCGAGAGATAACTCTCATAACTTTGTATCGCCAGATAA
>CAYFOX010000054.1:0-360 GCA_964344875.1 uncultured bacterium | reverse complement strand
GAATATTTTAAGATCCAAATGGGACTCTTGAAAAGCGATCGCAAGAGAAAAATCGGCTGAGTTTGAGAGGATAAAGTTTTCCTGCTTGGAAAGATTTATCATGCTAAGAGCAACTGTTAGAGGGGCTTCATTGGGGTTATCTTTAAAAAAAGAGGCGGGCATATGTTCCTTAAGCCAATCATAATTGAGCTTAAGTTGTCGGATATGGTCGTCTATAGAGTCCATTTTGGACATGAAATACCCTTTAAATTATCTAGAATTCTCTGAACTTCTAGATATCTTAAAAGGAGTTTTAATTTTTAGCCAAGGAAAAACTCCTGATGAGGCTGTTGGTCAAGCGAGGTCAATAAAGGACAACTT
>CAYFOX010000053.1:4777-8380 GCA_964344875.1 uncultured bacterium | reverse complement strand
GTTGTCCTTTGGCTTTTGTCAATCCGCAAAGTGTGTAGGGTAAAATGTCCACATCTGTTTCTTTGATTTTTTGAAACAGATGTGTTAGATAGCCTCCAAAATGATCCAAAAGGGCACTTTCAGAGGACTGTAAAACAATACGACACATTTTTTTAAAGGGTGGGTAATGGAATTGTTTACGCAAGAGAAGCTCGTCATGAAAAAAGGTTTTGTAATCCTCTTTAGAGGCGTGGTGAATTACCGGATATTCGGGTAGACGCGTTTGCAGAATCACCTCTCCGGGAAAATCGCCCCTCCCTGCACGGCCTGATACTTGGCTGAGTAATTGGAATGCATTCTCAGAAGATCTGAAATCGGGGATATGGAGCATCGAGTCTGCATTCAGAATACCTACCAGCGTGACTAGGGGGAAGTCGAGCCCTTTTGCAATCATTTGTGTGCCAATCAGGATATCGGCTTTTTGAGACTTGAATTCACGATAGAGGGCATCATGGCTCCCTTTGTGTCGAGTCGTATCACGGTCCATGCGTAAAACTCGAGCCTCTTTAAATAGAGCCTTTAAAGCCCTTTCGACCTGTTCAGTACCAGGCCCCTGAAACCGCATGGTCTCTCTTGAGCAACATTTTTTACAAAAGGCTTTTTGGGGGTCTTGGGTAAATCCACAAAGGTGACAGGCCAAAATATTTTCCCCTTTGTGGTAGGTGAGGCAAACATCACACTGATCGCACTTGAGGGTTAGATTGCAGTTTGTGCAAATTTGGCATTTAAAAAAACCTCTTCGGTTTAAAAAAAGGAGTGTTTGCTCCCCTTTTTTTAGACGATCCTCAATCTTTTCAAGCAAAAGATCGCTAAAAAGAGCACGACATTTTTTTTTATCGTCCTCATGGCGCATGTCGACAATTGTTACATCGGGCAAAGGATTTTGGTTCGCTCTCAGCGTAAGAGTACTTTGCCCATATTTCAGGTTTTGTGCGTTGTAAAATGTTTCAAAGCAGGGGGTAGCGCTCCCTAAAATACAAAGCGCATTAAGGTTTTTGGCTCTTACAATAGCTACATCTCTTGCGTTGTAACAGGGCATCTCCTCTGTTTGTTTGAACGAGCCATCCTGCTCCTCATCAACTATGATAAGACCCAGATTTTGCACCGGAGCAAAAATGGCCGATCTTGCGCCGATGACAATCGAAATTTTACCGCTGAGAATTCCTCTAAAAGCGTCAAAACGCTCTCCATCGGACAGACGGTGATGTAAAACGGCGATTTGTTCGCTAAATCGTGAAAGGAGCCTTTCGATCGTTTGGGTTGTAAGCGCTATTTCGGGAACAAGAAATATTACCCCCATCCCCATCGAGCGGGCCTTATGGATCGCTTGAAGATAAACCTCAGTTTTTCCGCTTCCTGTAACACCAAAAAGAAGCTCGGTATGGAACTTCTTTTCATCTAGTTTTGTGGTAATTTTCTTTAATGCTGTCGTCTGCTCGCTATTGAGTGTTTTACAAGGGGCTAAAAGGAAATCCTCATGTTGAAAAAAAGAGCGGTCGACCTCAATTTTTTTGAGCGCTAAAAAACCCTTTTTTACCAGAGTCTCGACTGGGCTTTTGGAGGTTTCAGCCAATTCTAAAAGCTTGGAAAGGTAGATCCCTTTATCATGCTTTAAAACCACCTCAAGCACTTTTTTTTGGGGATGATTTTTTTGACTGATTGAGGCAGCCAGCTCTATGAGAGTTGTAAGTGATGCCTTTTTCTCAACAAAAAATTGCTCCTCTTTTTGGGTCTTTTTTTTGAGCGAGGCGGGTAAAAGGGTTGTCAATACTTTTTGAAAAGGTGTCATGTAGTATTCGCTCATCCAGTGGGCAAGCCGCATCAAATCTTCTGTTAGAGATTCCTCTTCAAGAAGAGAATGGATTTTTGCTGTTTTAGTAAATGAGGGATTTTCTAGCGCCCTAACTACGGTAGCCTTCACCATTTTGTTGCGTAACGGCACTAGAACGCGGGAGCCTACAAAAAGAATAAGCCCGCAATTTTCATAACATAAGGGTTTGTCGATTTTTTGATCGACTAGAACCTCTAGGAATGGGGGAGGGAGAGCAGAGCTTGCCATAACCGTTTTTTCCCAAGAGGGGTTTGGAGTATTTCGTAAGGTTCCAAAGGTAAAATAGGAATTTTCCAAAGGGTGGGGGTTTTTGTTTCAGGGTCAAATTCTATCTCTTTTTCCAAGGGTTTGATCCATTCTAAGTCTAAAATCAAAAGTCTTGATTGACCAACAAGCTCTTTACTCAATTGTTCTTTTGCCAAAACCATACAGGGGACAAGATATTGGTGGATCGCGGTTTGGATAGCTTTGTAAAGTTCCTTCCCCTCTTTAAGTTTCTTTGGGATCACAACAACTATCGATGCCTCTTTTGTTCCATCTAAGTAGCGTGTTTTGGCATCAGAAGCCCGTTTATCGCTTAGAGGGGTAATTGCTTGTGTTTTAAATCTTTTTTGATACCAATCGGTCAAATCATGAAGAGGTAGGTTGGGAGCTTTTGCTGGGGATAACTCTATTTTTTTTTCTATTTTCTTCTCTTCAGGCCGTAATTTCGGCAAAACGATAGGCTGAGGCAAAGAGGAGTTGATTGCAACAGGAGCCATTTTTTGTGGTGTTTTTTGCACAGAATCGGCGACAGGGTTTCTCTTTTTAGGATGAACCAAAAATTTCAATTCACGTACAAGTTCAAGTAACTCTTTTTCCACTAAAACAAAGACTCTACATACTGGTTAGCATCAAAGGGCTGCAAATCTTGCAAGTTTTCCCCCAATCCGATCCATAAGATCGGAATCTTTAACTCTTTTTGGACTCTTAGGGCCACACCCCCTTTTGCTGTGCCGTCCATTTTTGTCAGACATATCCCGGTTACAGGACAGACCTGTAGAAATGCTTTTAACTGATCTAAACCATTCTGTCCAAGGGTAGCATCCAGGATGTAGAGAATTTCTTGTGGAGCTTCAGGTTGCAATTTCTTCGCCGTACGGATGACCTTCTCAAGCTCTCGCATCAACTCTACCTTCGCATCCAATCGCCCTGCAGTATCAGCGATGATAAGATCATATTGCCCGCTTTGCCCTTTTTGAAGCGCTTCATAGATAACCCCCGAAGGCTCCTTTGACAAGCTATCGACCATGTCGACTTGCGCCCTTTTTGCCCAAATAGAGAGTTGTTCTTTTGCAGCTGCTCTGAAAGTATCGCCCGGTGCTACTAGAATTTTTTGTTTTTGTTCGCTATAAAAATGGGCAAGCCGACCAATAGTTGTCGTTTTTCCGGAGCCATTTACCCCCACAACTAATACTAAAGATCCTTTTGGATAGAATCGAGGGAGAGTCTCTTTTTGCATAGGGAATAAAGAGAGCATAAATTTTTTCATCCATTGGATGTAGTCCCTCTCTTCAGCCTGCGGATGGGTTTTATGAAAAAGCTTGATCCCCTCTAAAATCTCCTCAACTAGGGATCCCCCTAGGTCTTGCATGTATAAAAGCTCTTCAAGACGATCCCACTGCTCTTGGTCCATTTTTTTTGAAAAAATTGTTTCGAGCGAATGGAGGAAAAATTTTTTAATCTTTTTATAC
>CAYFOX010000053.1:1890-4767 GCA_964344875.1 uncultured bacterium | reverse complement strand
CTATAAGCCCTTATCTTACCATAAATAGATAGGTGAAGACAAGTAGAGCCAAAAAAGGGAAAAAAGGGATGGGAAATTCCCTAAGTATACGGAAGATTTTCGTAAGTAAAATTATATTTAACTCTGTTTCCCATTCTTAACCAATTACATAAATACGCCGATAGAATTTGATAGTTGAATTATATTGAATTTTTAGAGATATAGAGGGGAGAGGATGAGATATGAATATACATGAATACCAGGCAAAAGAGCTTTTGAAAAGGTATCATATCCCTGTGCCTGAGTATATTGTTATTCGCCATCTAGAGGAACTTAAAGACCTAAATCTTGACGAAGCGGTGGTGAAAATCCAGGTGCATGCAGGGGGTCGAGGTAAGGCTGGTGGGGTGAAATTTGCGAAATCCCTGCAGGAGATAAAAGAGGTTACCAGACGCCTTTTAGGCATGAAGATGTGTAACAATCAGACCGGGCCTCAGGGTGTTATTGCCAACGCGGTGATTTTGAGTAAGCCTGTCGATATCCATAAGGAGTATTATTTGGCAGCTGTTATAGACAGGGCCAAAAAACAGATGATACTTATCGCCTCAACAGAGGGGGGAATGGATATTGAAGAGGTAGCTGAAAAGCATCCAGAGAAAATTCTAACCTTGCCGATTAGCTTGCCAGGAAAATTAAGAATGTACCAGATTGTCGCCTTTAATAAATTTATGGGTTTTAAAGGAGACGTTGCGAAACAGGCCGCAAAGATTGTACAAAATTTAGTCAAAGCTTTCTATGAGTTAGATGCCTCTATTTTAGAGATAAACCCTTTAGTTTTGACACCCAGTCATCAGCTAGTGGCATTAGACGCCAAATTTGCTATTGATGACAACGCGCTATTTCGTCATCCCTTGATTGCAGAAATGCGTGATCCTAGCCAGTATAGCTCCGCAGAAAATGCCGCTTTTGAGAATGATCTTTCTTATGTTTCTTTAGAGGGAAATATCGGTTGCATGGTGAACGGTGCGGGTCTTGCTATGGCAACAATGGATATTATTCAGCACGAGGGGGGAAAGCCTGCAAATTTCCTTGATGTGGGGGGTAGTGCCACTAAAGAGAGGATTGCTTTTGGTTTTGAGATGATCCTTAGCGACCCTCAAGTAAAGGGGATTTTGGTAAATATTTTTGGTGGAATTGTTAGCTGTAAAATGATTGCAGAGGGGATTATCCATGTGGTCAAAGAGCGCAAAATCAAAATACCGATCGTTGTACGCTTAGAGGGTACTCACGTGAAAGAGGGTGAGCAGCTCTTAGAGGACTGCGGGCTTGAAATCATCGCAGCAGTCGATTTGCTAGATGCGGCCAAAAAAATTGTGCTGCAAGTCGAGGAGGTGATCTAGGTGGCTGTTTTAGTTGGAAAAAATACCAAGATTATCACGCAAGGGATCACTGGGAAAGCCGGAGCTTTTCATACGGAGCAATGTATAGCATACGGTGCGAAATTTATTGCCGGAGTGACTCCGGGTAAGGGAGGCGAAAGCATATTCAACCTCCCTGTTTTTGATACAGTCCATGAAATTGTTAGGGAGATGGAGGTAGATGCATCAATGATCTTCGTGCCCCCTCCCTATGCGGCCGACGCGATTTTAGAGGCGATCGATGCAAAAATTGGACTTATTGTCTGCATCACAGAGGGGATTCCTGTTAAAGACATGTTAGAGGTGCAATCGGCCTTGAGGCTTTCTCATAGCCGGTTGATAGGGCCTAACTGTCCTGGAATCATCACCCCGGGTGAGTGCAAAATCGGTATTATGCCCGGGTATATCCATAAAAAAGGGCATGTGGGGATTGTCTCAAGGTCGGGAACCTTGACCTACGAGGCAGTCCATCAGACAAGCCAATTGAATTTGGGGCAGTCAACGTGTATTGGAATCGGGGGAGATCCGATAAACGGAACAAATTTTATCGACGCAATCAAACTTTTTGAAAAAGATCCGAATACCCATTCTATTTTGATGATCGGGGAGATTGGGGGATCTCAAGAGGAGGAGGCAGGAAGGTATATACGTGAGCACGTCACAAAACCTGTTGCAGCATTCATTGCTGGTGCTACGGCGCCTGAGGGAAAAAGAATGGGCCATGCGGGTGCAATCGTCTCCAATGGTTCAGGTAAAGCACAGGATAAAATACGTATATTGAAAGAGTGTGGAGTAAGTGTTGCACAAACTCCAGCAGAAATGGGCCACGCGCTAGTTGAGGCCATAAAAAAATTTAAGGGCAGATGATGTTTGAGTTTGGAAAAAGTATCCCCGTTAAAGTTACCTGGCCCTTCTTTTTAGTCGCTGCACTGATCGGCTTTTTGAACTCCTTAAATCTTATTGGAACCTTGTTTTGGATTCTGGTGATCTTTGTTTCGGTTTTAGTTCATGAATACGGTCACGCAGTTGTATCGAAAATGTTTGGTCAAAAACCTCGGATCGAATTGATTGCTTTTGGGGGCTTAACCTATCCTGAGGGCCCTAAGATCAGCGGATTCAAGGAGTTTTTGGTTGTTTTAGCCGGCCCGATGATGAGCCTCTTCTTGTGTTTTTTAGGGTTTTTTATCTTCAGTATACCGGCAGTAAAAAATTCCCCCTATGCGGCCTACCCGTTCCTTTTTGGTTTTGTGAATGGATTTTGGACCGTATTGAATCTTCTGCCCATATTACCTCTTGACGGTGGTCAGCTCGTGCGTGTGATTTGTCAAGGGATTTTCGGATTCAGAGGATACTTGATAAGCGCCGGTATATCGATTTTTTTCGCCTCAGCAGCCGTGGTGGGTTTTTTCCTCATCGGTCAGCTTTTTTTAGGAATTATCTTCATGTTCTTGCTTTTTCAAGTGATTGAAATCTTCAAGCA
>CAYFOX010000053.1:0-1869 GCA_964344875.1 uncultured bacterium | reverse complement strand
CGAAAAAATATTACTCAAGCCGAAATTTTGGAGTCTGAGCATAATTTAGCCGAGGCGGAAAAAGTCTATCGAAAAGTGAAAGAAGATGCAAAAGAGGGCTATTGCTATACCAAATCTTGCGAAGCTCTGGCTAAAATGGCCCATCTCAAACAAGATTACAAAGAGGCATACAACCTTCTTAATCCTATAAAGGGGCAAATCACGTTAGAATCGAAAAAAATTCTCATTAAAGCCTCTTTTGAAGAGAAAGACTATCCCCTTACGATAGAAATGGCTACCTATATCTTTCAGGAGGAGCCAGGACCGATCGAGGCTTTTCTAGCTGCTAAAGCGGGTGCAATAGTGGGAGAGATTGAACTTGCTATTCAGTTTCTTAAAGTTGCATTAGATTTAGGTTTAGATAAAAGTTCGGTTCAAGATCCCGTTTTTGATAAAATCCGTTCTACTCCACTATTCCAAAGCATCATATTAGAGAAATAAAAAACCCGGCTTATCACCGGGTTTTAGAGTTTACTTTTTGGTGTTTTTGAGGTCTGGACCCAAACTAACAAAAAGATATTGCCCCCGCTGGTTTAAAACAAGAAGCGTTGCAATTTTGTTTTCTACCTCTTTCATTGCTGCGACAAAATCTTGTGCAGAGCGGATTTTCTTATTATTGATTTGGCTGATCACATTTCCGATCTGGATCTTCCCTTTGAGTAGAGAGTTGTCATCTATCGATTTTACCACAACCCCTTCCACATCCAAAACGGTATGTTGATAGCGCTGAAGAGTTCCTTGAGAGGCAGGTTCTACGGTAATTCCAAGTCTTGCATCATGACCTTCTCCAAGCTCTGTTGCAGTTCTATCGTCGATAATCGCCTTTAGCTTTACCTCTTTTTTCTCTCTAAGGACGCGCAAAACAATCTCTTTGCCCGGGGTCTTTAAACGCACCGCAGACTCGAGCTCTTGGGGAGTGTTGATGTTTTTGCTGTCTACACCAAGAATCACATCTCCTGTTAGGACACCCGCTTTATCAGCAGGCGATCCCTTTTGCACCGAGGCGACAAGAGCCCCTTTGGAGGTGCCAAAAGCTTCGCCAAGTTCCTGATCGATAAATTGAACCGAAACTCCAAGGTAACCCCAACGCACCTGCCCATCTTTTTTGAGCTGGTACATAATATTTTGGCAAATTGAGGAGGGGATAGCAAATCCAACACCCATGTAGCCCCCCGAATTGGAGAGAATAGCCGTATTCATACCGACTACTTCCCCGTAAAGATTCAACAACGGCCCACCCGAATTTCCCGGATTGATCGCTGCATCGGTCTGGATAAAATCTCCCACATCGGTGATTTGTAAGTTATTCCGATTTTTTGCTGAGATCACTCCCATTGTAATACTGGTCGTAAGCTCGAAAGGGTTACCCGCGGCGATCACACATTGGCCAACTTCTAGGGAGGAGTCGTCGGCAAAGGAAAGATATTCGTGGTCTTGGACATTTACCTTAATGACCGCAACATCTGTTTTAGGATCACCTCCGATGAATTCGGCAGGCATCTCGTTTTCGGTGTGATCCAGAAAGCTCACTTTGATGGTTTTCGCATTTTTGACCACATGATAGTTGGTGAGAATGTAGCCGTCTGGGCTCACGAAAAATCCGGTACCAAGGCTTAATTTAGCTTTTTGCTGCTCTTGAGGGGGTCTCTTTCCAAAGAATTGGTTGAAAAACTCATCATCGAAAGGCCAGCCATGTATATCGGGTTGAGAATTGGTGGCGCATTCCACCTTAAGTTGCACAACCGTTCTTTTAGCTTTGGTTGAGACGTAAATAAAGGGGCGCTGCACTTCATCTACTATTTTAACATAATTTTTATCTAAACGAGGTTC
>CAYFOX010000052.1:0-8475 GCA_964344875.1 uncultured bacterium | reverse complement strand
TCATTAACATCTCCTCACGATCGGGAAATGTGGGTGTACCCACTATGTGCGCTTACGCAGCATCCAAAGCAGCCATCAGAAGCATGACCAAATCGGTGGCTCTGTGGTGCTGCTCTCAAAATTATCCCATACGCTGTAACTCGGTCCACCCGGCAGCCATTGATACCCCTTTTTGGGATCCGATGGTGCAGGGGCAGGACTTGGAAAAAAACAGACAACAAATTGCGAGCGAAATACCAATGGGGCACATGGGTGAGCCTAATGATGTTGCCTATGCGGTCCTCTATTTGGCCTCAAATGAGTCTAAATTTGTCACTGGAGCAGAACTGATGGTAGACGGAGGAATCCTTGCATCTTCAGGAGCTCTGCCCAGAGTAATAGAGACATCCCAGACTCCTCAAGAGGAAGCAAGCGGTAAAAAAGAGAAGAATCAAATAGAGTTTTCTGAGTAAAAGGTAGGGTAAAGAAAAAGCGGTTTCTTTTTTTTCTCTCTTGTGCGATGGGTTTATTATGGGTAAGAAACAACTTTCTACGATGAAATGGATTAAAATACTAGGAATCGGCTTGATTGTTATGGGGATAGCCTCTTTTATTGGGGGAAACTATATCAGCTCTCAGGTTAATCAAGGAAAAAGAAAGGTAAGAAAAGCACAATCGGGGGTAGATGCGGTGAATTCGGCCTCCTCTAGCGATCCGGCTCTCTACTTTTTCAGCAAAGCGGCTACTGGACCGATTCAAAAGCAGATCAACGAGGGTAAAAGAGATATTGTCTACTACCAGTCTTTGGCAAAAAACCTCGATATTGCCGGATGGGTGATGCTGGTTATAGGGGTCACAGGGACGGTTTGGGCTTTTTATAGAGGTAGAAGAGGCTAAAAAAGAGGATGCAGTATAGCTTAGCCGGGCTAAAGAAAAGCTTTTTTGTGGATCTCTACACTGTTGTACAGTCTTGGATGGGATTTTCGCTTGTTTTTCCTATTTTTGCCCCTTTGCTGTTTTCTGTCGATGATGCTGTTTACTTCTCTTTTAATGACTCCATGATCTTTAAAACATCGGTCCTAGGATGTCTTTATGGTCTCTATGGGATCGGACAAGGGTTTGGTGTGCTTATCTGGTCTTTTTGCAGCCGCCTTTTGGGAAAAATGGGGGGACAAATCCTATGGTGCCTTTTCATGCTCATGGGCTACTTGGTTATGAGCCTAGGTGTTTATCAACAGCACCTAGCTGCTTTGTTTGCAGGGCGTCTTTTAACAGGGATCGGATCTGCAGCAACTTGGATAAGTCAAAGCGCGGTACTAGACTTATCGGAACCCCCTTCTAAAAGAGAAAGGGGTAAAATCTTTTTTACCGCTGGTGCGCTTGCCTTTATGATTGGTCCTTGGATCGGGGGTACACTCTCTAGGCTCCCCTGGATCCGAGGAACGGGGGGTCTCATTTTTGGTGCGCTCTTTTGTTTAGTGCACCTTTTGTTTATTTTTCTATTCTACCAGGATACTTCCAAGGCCATCCCACCCTTGAAAGAGAAAAAAGGGGATCAGCTTTTTTTCAGAATTATTGCGGAATTTAAGAGCAAAAGGGGAAATAGACTCTGGACTATAGCCCTTTATTTTTTAGGTTTTATGAGCTTTTTCTTGTTTATCTCCCCCTTTCTCACTCTAAACTTTAATGCAATACCCGAGGTTTTAGGAGATCTTTACGCCTACTTTCTTTTATTATTTGTTTTGTGCATGACCCTTTTCTCCCCCCTTTTTTCCCTCCTTAAATCAGACAATATCACCCTATTAGCCCTATTAGTCTCAGCGTTAGGTATTTTTCTTTTTTCTCAAACAACCCTTTTTTGGACATTATGGATTTCCTCACCTGTGGTGATTTTCAGCTCTTATGCAGTAGCAAAAGAGCTAATGGAAACAACACAAAAAGAAGGGGGTGAACAAAGTGATAGTGCTCATTATGCCTTTTACCCTATTGTAGCTCTAGGGAGTTTAACACTATCTGCATTTGTTTTGGCCCCTCTTTTAGCCCTACAAACCCCGCTCCCATTAGGAATTGCATCCTGTTTTTATTTGCTAGCTTTTCTCATCTGCTTTGTAAGTTACCAACGAGGTTAATATGCGCCGTTTTCATCCTTTAAGTTCTCAAGAGTCGTTTGTCATTTTAGATAAAGGTACTGAGCGCCCTTATACTGGGGAATATGAAGAAAATAAAGAGAGTGGAATTTATGTTTGCCGACAATGTGATGCCCCGCTCTACCTCTCCCAAGATAAATTTGATTCTCATTGTGGCTGGCCCGCTTTTGAAGACGCGATCGACCAAGCTGTAGAAAGAATTGCAGATAAAGACGGTCGACGCACAGAAATTCTTTGTCATAAGTGCAAAGCGCATTTAGGACATGTTTTTCTCAACGAGGGTTTCACTCCTAAAAATACCAGACATTGCGTCAATTCTATTTCCTTAAGATTTATTCCGCTAAAAACTCCAAAGGGGATGATGCGCGCAATTTTTGCGGGGGGGTGTTTTTGGGGAATGGAATACTATTTTGCAAAAGCTTTGGGCGTAGTGCAAACAAGGGTAGGTTATACTGGCGGTCATGTGGTTCACCCCAGTTACGAAGAGGTGTGCTCACACGAGACGGGCCATTACGAGGCTATCGAAGTGCTCTTTGACCCGTTGAAGACCGATTTTGAAGCTCTTGCTAAACTTTTTTTCGAGATCCATGACCCCTCCCAAGAAGATGGGCAGGGGCCAGATATTGGTCCTCAGTACAGATCGGCAATTTTTTACCTTTCCAATCCGCAGAAAATGTTAGCTCTAAGATTAATACAGGAGCTTGCAAAAAAAGGGATCGAGGTTGCAACCGATTTACTACCCGCTACAACCTTTTATCCTGCAGAGGAAATACACCAAAAATACTACGAAAAAACCCTAAAAACACCCTACTGCCATTTTAGGACAAAAAGGTTTTAAAAGGGGCAAAAGCCCTACCATCCGCAAACTTGTGCCCCTTTTGCATGGAGTCCTAGAATCCATTCTAAAAGATTTTTATCCGAGGACAATAGATCAGGCTCTTCGACCATTGTTGTGATGAAGATTTGCCCTAAACCCATGGAAGAAAAGATCTCTTTCCCTCTTATCGGATCTTTAATTTGACTGACCAAAGATCTAAAAAAATGATCACAATCGACCTCCTCCGCTTTGTTCAAAGGGGTATGCATGATAGTATACATTCTAAAAAAAGCGTCTAGCTTACTTCTTTCTAAGCAGATTCTCTCTATTTCTACAGAGACATCCTCCTGGGATAAAACAAGCTCGAAATCATGTACTCCCTCCGGTTTTGGATCTAAAATAGTTCTGAATAGGAGTTCCGTGATCTCCCTTTTTTCTCTTGGGATGTAACTTTTGATCTCACTAATCAGCGTTTTGTTCGCCTCTTTAAACTTTTCAAGCTCAATTTGAGCCCGTTTTTCATTCACTAGATTAAGACCTTTACTATAAATGCTCCAGGGACCGAAGCTCAAGAGCTCCTTTTCACCGGGATGCGCCTGTTTAAGAACCAACAAAGGCTCCTGAAGACCAAGAGATTCCATCATATTTTCTACGGAGGCAAGATCCCAAGCTTTTGAGGAGTTTAATAAATCTTGCTCTTTAACCTCGCAAATTTTTACAATCGCTTCCGCAACCTCTCTTTGAACCGCTTCGCTACAGTCGAAAGCTCCTTGAAAAATAGAATAGAAATCATTCACCAATTTCACCTCTTTAGGGAGTAATCCCCTAATCAGAAGATGCTCTAATGCCGTAATTTTTTGGAATCCTCCCTCAAAATACTGGTGGATAATTTTTTTGCAATCTATAGGCTCCAAAGAGACTTTTTTCTCAAAAAAACGCAAGTAGAGGGTTTGTATTTTTTCGGCTCCCCTATTCAAGAGGTTCATGAATTGTACGCTACGGTTTTTATTCGTAGCAACATAGGCTGCCCCTCCAAGTAATAATCCTGAGGTGATTGCAGAAAAATAGGGGAAAGAAAAATCTTGTTCTACCTCCTTACATATACCTACAAAAAAAGCTCCATTCCAAAAATACTCACATTGTGTTTGAGAAAAATCGCTACGCATAAATCCCTTCAAGAAGACTAAAATCTCTCTTAAGATATGCAGGAGCTCTTTTTTAGTGAAGAAAAATTGAAAGAGATCATTAAGATCAGTTTAAGAAATAGGTTTTTCTGTTAATTGACCATCCTCCATATGCACCACTCTATCTGCATAAGAAAATATTCGTGGGTCGTGTGTGACAACCACAATAGCCCTGTCCTTGTTCAATACCTTTTTTTTAAGGATATCCATTACCATATCGCCCGTTTTATGATCCAAATAGGCTGTAGGTTCATCACATACAATCAATTTAGGTTCATGAATGAAACCTCGAGCAATAGCCAAACGTTGTTGCTGACCCCCGGATAGCTCTTTTGGGCTTGAGTCCAATTTATCTTGAAGGTCTAATTCGATCAAAAGTTCTTGGGCCTTTTTTTCAGCGTCGGGGGTTGAGATCCCGTTAAGAAGCAAAGGGACCGCTACATTCTCAGTCGCGCTCAACATCGGTATAAGGTTAAACGATTGGAAAACAAATCCGATATTATTTTTGCGAAATATGGTTTTTTTTTCCTCTGTCATTTCTTTGTATTCCTCACCGAAAACTTTGCATACCCCCTCTTCGTAGGGGAGAATACCAGCTATCAAAGAGATCAGTGTCGTTTTTCCTGAGCCCGAAGGCCCCACAATGAGTAAAAGTTCGCCAGTGTTGACAGTAAGATCTACTCCCCTCACCGCTTGCACCAAATTGGATCCTGAGCCATAAGTTTTACAGAGTTTTTCACAACGAATCGCTTCCATCTATTTCCTCCTAACTTTTAAAGACGATCGAGGCGTCCATCTTCTGTATTTTTTTTAAGGAAATAAATGAGGAGAGTGCACAAATAAAACCCACAGATACTGCAGAGGCTAAAAAAAGCCACCAGGTCAAAACAAACGATAGTTCACTATATCTGGAGAGAAAACCAAAAATGGATGCAGCGCCTGTACCGATTCCCCATCCAATCGCTCCAACCCAAAAAGACTGTAAAAGAATCATTTTGCGCAACATTCCCAAAGGGGCCCCCATAGCTCGAAAAGTGGCAAAATAGCGAAGATTGTCTAGGGTGAAATTGTAAAAAGTTTGCCCTGCAATCGCTGTACCGATGATAAAACCTAAAAGGACGGCTATTCCGAAATTGATGGGTATACCGGTATATTTAAGATAGTAGGAGATTGTCAACCAGCGAAAATCTTTCGAATCGTAGGCCTTCAAACCGGTTGTTTTTTGAATTGTTTGCGCCAATAATTTAGGATTTACCCCCTCTTTGGCCTTTACTAAAACGAAAGAGAGGAGTTTTCTTTCATTCGGTGCAAAGTTTAAGGCTCTATTAAATGTGGTGTAAATGACCGGTTGTGACTGAAAGGTTCGCGTACTATTGCAAATTCCCACCACTTTTGCTCTGCGATCGTTGATCTCAATCACACTCCCTACCTTCAATGGTTTTTTATTGATGGGGAAATCTAGGGAGAGTTTATTATTGGCCCCGACATGATCCACAATAATCGCATCCGGATCTCTGAGGGAGATAACGTTCCCCTCGATCATCAAAGGTGGGGAGCCTACAAGTGTTGCGCTATCGACTCCAATCAAAATACAGTTTTGGTAATTACCGCTCTCCAGCCTCGCTTTTAAAATCCCTTTGTAGAGAGGAACGGCCCAAGCCACCCCATCGACTCCCCGAACCCTGTAAAGGCTAGTATCGGTCATCGGTTTCACATCGTCGATAAATTGGACTTTCTCATCCATCACCCAAACGTCGGGCTGAGGAGTGTCATGAATAAATCCCACGGTTCTTAACATTAACCCGACAAAAATAGAGGCCTGCTGGACGATGATAAATGAGGCAAAAGACAACCCCATAACGATTCCGATGTATTTAGCCCTGTCATTGATTAGCATCTTCAAGGCGTAGAAGAACATTCCCAATCTCCGCCCAAAGATTTATAAATAGCAATCAACCCCTCTGATAAAACCTGGTTTGCGTCGATCCACTCATATTCCACCCCTAAATAGTTCCACTCCAGCAATAAAGCCTCTGACAAAGGGCTTAAACCCGATTGGAACCGGCTTAGGGCTAAAAGATAGCACTCCTCCAAGTCTTTATAGGCACATTCCAAAGTGGTGATTTTTGTCTGCTGCTGTAGGTAGGTAAACAAATTATTTTCGACCTCTTGAAAAGCCTGCAAGATCCCATTTTGGTAATTATAGAAAGCCTCTTTTTGCTCGGCGCTTTTCATGTCGACTTGCGATTGGATTTTTCCGAAATTGATCAGAGGTAGAACAACACCCGGAGTGATATCCCAATAGCTACTTTCAGGGCGAAACCACTTATAAAAACGGCTTGCTTCCCAGCCATAGTTTCCCGAGAGAGAAAAGGTCGGAAAAAAATTGGCAATCGCTGCTGCAGTTCTATGAGTTGCGGCCGCAAGCTCTCTCTCTTTTTTGCGTATATCTGGACGGCGTCTAAGCAAATCCAAAGGAAATCCTAGGGGTACACGCCCTTTGGCAGCCAAAATAGCCCCCTGGGGTTCCAAACTAAAGCGTTCGGGCAATTCTCCCAACAATACTGCGATACGGTTATTAGCGTATTCAATTTGCATCTCCAGTTGGGGAATTTTAGCCTCAATTGCACGTATTTCCGCTTTAGTGGAATAAAACTTCTCCCATGATTCCAATCCCGATTTTGCTAGCGATAGGGCAAGAGAATTAAGATCTGTACGGACTTGAATCTGTTTTTTTAAATTTGTGACTTTTTTATCAAATGCTTTTATAAGGGTATAGTTTCTTGCTATATCGGCTAGAAGGGTGATGTAAATCGCCCGAAAATCCTCTTGGGAGGCAAAAAAATCCATTTTTGCGGCATTTTTTAAATTTCTCAAGCGTCCGAAAAGATCGATTTCCCAGTTCACATCAAAACCTAATTGGAAAAGATTTTGTACTCTTGGACCCAAAAAGGGGGAATCAAAAAGGTTTTGGCTGGTGGCATAGCGGCTTAAGCTTCCGTTGAAATCTAAAGCGGGAAAAAGATTAGCCGTTTGTATATTGTAATACGATCGCACCTGCTTAATCCTCTCAAAAGCGGCACGAAGATCGAGATTTTTTTCTATCGCGTGCTCGATGAGCCGGTCTAAAATAGGATCCTCAAACTGTTTCCACCAATCTCCTAAAGAAACAACAGGAGAGCCTGACTGTTCGATCGAGTTTTCCCCATTCTTGTAATCGGAAGGGGTATCACTTTTCGGCTCATGGTATTTAGGACCTACGCTACAACCCAGGCAAAAAAAGAGGAATAAAAGACTAATTTTTCCCATGCGTATACCTTGTATCGGCAGGTATCGATTCAATATAGACGTCCATTACCTGACCGGCATACACATGAGGATTGGAGCAATCAAACTCATAGATCACTTGCAAAACTCGAGAATCTACCCTTTCAGCATTATCCCCTGTCAAATTTTTCTTGGGGATCATCAAAGGCTCTGTACGGACCCATTTCAAGGGCAAACTTATCGAGCTATTCCCCCGTACAAAAGCAGTTGCAGGCGTATTAGGTCTATATCTCCATGCATCATCTTCATCGATGTTTACGCGCAAATGGAAAGGACACACAGGGCCAAAAATAATCAGACTTTCATTGACAAAAAGGTTAGCCGCCTCTCCTTTAAAGATGTTTTTTTGTAAGATTTTCCCGTCGCAAGGGGCTTTGATAAGAGAACGATCGATGAAAGTCTGTGCCGTTCTAATTTTTGTCTCTTGCACTTCAATTTGGGCAAGAGCGCTTTGTTTTTTATAGAATACTTGATTGTAACTGTTCAAACTCACGGCCCGTTTATCTTTAAGAGCTTCATAAAGACTCAACTCTGCAGCCGCATTTTCCAAATCTATTTGCGCCCTTTGTTTTGCAGCTATAGCTTCAACCAACTGAGCTTCATAGGTTCGTGAATCAAGCTGAAAAATAGGATCCCCTTTTTTTAGGGAGTCCCCAACTTTTACAAAAACATCCCATACAATCTCATTAAAAGGTGTGCCGATGTAAATATTGTTGGTAGAGGCCTCTACGATCCCGCTACCGGCAATTGTATACTCATATGGGGAGACAGACGGAGGGAAAGGGATAGGGCGCAAAGGCGCTTTTTGTGCTCCTACTACGATAGCGCACAAAGCAAGTAACACCCCAAAACCCGATGCGATCGGTAAACCCAGTCTTATGAACATTTTCCCTCGGCTTACCCTTTTTTTGGTAAAAACGCAAGAGGTTGATCTTCATTGCGTTAAATTTCTCCCATTGGTC
Organism: uncultured bacterium; assembly: GCA_964344875.1. Lineage (GTDB taxonomy): Bacteria > Chlamydiota > Chlamydiia > Chlamydiales > RGXB01 > RGXB01. The sequence goes on along the minus strand of CAYFOX010000052.1, from coordinate 59 downwards.
AAAAATAATAAAATATGATATATTTTTAGAGATGTCTATAAATAAGTCCCCTTTTGTAG
>CAYFOX010000051.1:0-8564 GCA_964344875.1 uncultured bacterium | reverse complement strand
AAGATATTCTAATTAGTAAAAACCCCTTTATTTTCCATTTTATGACCTTTTTAACCCTCCAGCTCACAGCATTTTTGACCCTTTTAACTAACCCGTTTGTGATTCCCTTTGAAGATAAACAGAATCTCTCAAGAGAGGATATTTGTCATATACAGTCTCTTTTGCGCAAACAGGATGTAAATAGCACACTTGAAGAGCTTTACTTGCAGAAAATAGGTGTTTTTTATGAGCTCAAGCCTCTTGGCGAATTTGAGGGGAGAATCAACCGCTGCATGCAGCAGATTCTTATAGACCCCATAAAGGGTCTTTATCCCGAAACAAACCTTGTAAAGATCAACAAAGGGGGTAAACACTGCTTTGTTGTAAGTTGCCCTTTGGGGAATAAGTACCCCCCCTTTTTACATAGTTTAATTGAAGGGCTTAAAGAGATTGGTTTTGATGGCCACGTATACTACAGAATTGGAGGCGTACCGAATCCCACGGGGCAGGAGGCAAAATGGGCGGGTGTTCCGTATGCATTTAAGATCTTTATGATGATGGAGGCCCATAACCTCGGCTTTGATAAGATTATTTGGTTAGATAGTGCCCTATTTCCTCTCAAAGATCCTCTACCCCTTTTCGAGAGGATTGAAAAAGAGGGCTCTTTTGTACTACATCGGAGTCACCCTAGAAGCTCCATCTTACCCGCGACTCGTTTAAGTATTGAAACCCTCACCGGTGTCGATTTAACCGAAAGTCCTCACGTTAGGATGTGGGTTTTTGGGCTGGATGCAGGGGCACCATGGGCAAAAAAATTTTTTCGAGACTATACCGAGATGGTACGATTGGGTTTCCCCTTTATCTCCTGTTATCCCGAAGAGTATGTTTTGTCCGGCCTGGTAAAAAAACACGCACAATATTTTCCCGCCCTGGAGGATCAGACGCTTGTTCCAAAACAGGGTTATGGCAAAATTGTAAAAACTCATGACGGGGATTTTGAGAATTTTTGGAGAGCCAAAGAGGAGGGTTATATGTTTGTGGTGAGGGGGCACTAGAGTAGTTTATGTGGAAAGGTCTTTTTTTTATTAACGTTCTTTTAAGAGCTAACCCTTTTTTGGTCGATATAGCCCCTTGCCAAGATCAGGAGGTGGAGTTTTTAGAAGAGCTCCAAAAGGCCATGACTAAAATAGACATTCGTGATGAGCTTGAAAAGATTTATCCTGTGCAAACGCTTTTGGGGACTAGATTCAATGATAAAGAGGATTTCTATCGCAGGTCCATGCGAGGAGCCAGACAAACTCTTGTGGATCGTTCTTTAGGGCTTATGCCAAAAAAAGAGCTGATTGAGGTGAATGGAGGGGGAGACAATTGTGTGGTTCTGAGCTGCCCTATCCATCCAAAATATGAGGCTTTGCTATTGAGCCTAATTGAGGCTTTGAAGGAGATCGGTTTTAGAGGAGCTATTTACTATCGTATAGGGGGATTCCCCAATCCGACAGGTGAAGAGGTGAGATATGTAGCGGTTCCCTATTCTTTTAAAATTTTCACGATGATTGAGGCATATAATCTGGGGTATAAAAATGTCCTTTGGTTGGATGCATCTGTATATCCCCTCCAAAATCTGGAATTGATATTTCAGAAAATTCGGGAAGATGGTGCTGTTTTTAGTTGGAAAAAATTTCGAAAAAATGGACTTCTACCTAAAACCCAAAAAATTTTACACGAATTGACTGGTTATCAGCCTGGCTTTTTTGCACATGTAAGTATGCAAGTTTTTGGATTGAAAATGGATTTGCCCTGGGTACAGGACTTTATTGAGGACTACTACAAAATGGTCCGTTTAGGGACACCCTTTATCTCTTGTTATCCTGAAGAGCATGTGATTTCGAGTTTAGCTTACAAGTATAGAAACCATATTCCTCCCAAACTAGAAAAAATTATCCTCCCATCAAGCGAAGATAACAAATTATTTGTGGATGCAAAAAAACAGGGGTACTTTTTTTTCCTCCGCAAGCACTAGAAACCTATAACAGCTAGAGCTCAATGAAAAAGATGCTATTAATCACCCTTTTTTTTCATGCTTTGTGGGGGGAGGCTTGGAACCCCTTCGAGATAGATTATCCCAAAAAAAGGGAACTAACTCACGATGATTACGAGTACATACAAAATCTGATTAGGGAAAAAAACCTTGAGGAGCTTGTTGAGTCGATCTATCCAATTGGCTTCAAATACTCCAAAAACGACCTTTTAAGGCGCATCTCTTCCTTCACCAAGCAGACAATGATAGTCAAAGAAAAAAACCTTTTTCCACAAGCGGTGCATTTACCCGGGGATTTTTTCGATGGCAGGTGTGTCGTTTTGGGCTGCTCTTACGATAAGAATTATCCCAAACTTCTTTTAGAACTGGTACAGGGTTTACGTGAAATTGGATACAAAGGGGGAATCTATTATCGTTTAGGGGGATTTCCTAATCCAACAGGGGAAGAGATCCGATTTGCGGCCGTTCCTTATGCGATGAAAATGTTTATGCTATACGAAGCTCATCAATTAGGATACCCTCATGTTCTCTGGTTGGACTGCTCTGCCTGGCCTTTAAAACCGTTAGATTACTGTTTTGAAAGGATAGAAAAAGAGGGGCTGATTGTGGAATCGGGGAGGGCTAATACACAGGTGTTGATTCCGCAAACAAGAGCCATTCTTGAAAAAACCTTTGGTATGGATTTTTCTAAAGCCCCTCATGTAGCCGGCTGGTTGATCGGATTTGATATGCAGGCCCCCTTTGTAAAAAGAATTTTTGAGGATTACTATAAGATGGTGCGCCAAGGGACCCCTTTTATCTCGATCACTCCTGAAGAATCTGTTCTTACTGCTTTGTTTGCCAAGCATGCACCCTGTTTAACCACCCATCAAAATCTCATGATTGCGGGAAAATATCATGATGCACGTTTGATGGAGGGGAGAGAAAAAGGGGTGCGTTTTTTGATTCGTTCCCATTAATGTGAGGAGTTATGCTGGCTTTTTTTTATTTTGCTTCGTTGTTTTTTAGTAACCCTTTTACAATCGATATTCCTCTAACTCCCCATCCGACAAAAGAGGATCTCTCAAGAGCTCAGCAAGCATTGAGGAGGATAAACATCGAAGACACTATCCACAAACTGTATCCTGCGGAATGGGATAGGGAGGGGGTACTTTTGACGAAACACCATTATGATAGAAAAGATTTCATTTTGCGCTGTTCAAGGTGTTTGCAACAGGTGCTTTTTTGCGTTGAACCCATAACGGTATTTTCAGAAGGGGAGGATAAAAAAAAATGTGTGGTTCTTTTTAGCTCTTGCAACGGCCCCTACCCGGATATGATTGAGGAGCTAGAGATCGGCTTAAGAGAAGTAGGTTTTCGAGGAGGTATTTATTACCGGATTGGAGGTTACCCCTCTCCTCAAGGGGATGAGCTCAAATTTGCTGGAGTACCCTATGCATTTAAGCTCTTCATGATCCAAGAGGCTTTTCAAAAAGGGTTTGAACAGGTTTTGTGGCTTGATTCGGCATCTTGGCCTTTGGGTTCAGTTGACGATCTTTTTGACGAGATCAAAAAAGAGGGTTTTTTATTTGACTGGGGAAAGCCAAATCCTTTTGGAATTCTTCCGCAGGCAAGCCAAATGATTCAAGAGTATACAGGAAAAGATGTAACAAAAGAGCGTAAAGTTGCCGGTTGGATTATGGGGATGTCTGCCTTGGATCCACGTACGACAACAATATTTCAAGATTACAGGCACCTAGTGGAATTAGGGATCCCCTTTTTATCGGTCAATCCCGAGGAGTATGTAATTACAAGTATTCTTTTAAAAAATGGTGTTCTTCCAAAAAGTAAAAAAAATTTCATGATTACCTGCACAGACAACAATAACCCTTATGTCGATGCGCTCAAAAGAGGGTGTAAATTTATCATAAGGGCCCACTGATGCATCGTTTTTATTTTTTAGGTATTTTTCTCTTGTACTTTTGCGGGACTATTTTTGCCGAGAAAGAAAATTTCATGAAAGTCCGTAAGTTTTCGAACCCTTTTTTAGCCGACTTTCCCCTTTCAAGTGCGCCAAATGACGAGGAGCTTGGGGCTTTTCAGGAGGCTTTGCGATTGATCAAAGTGGATAAAATTCTATCTGAAAGGTATGCAGATCCGAAAAACAGGGGAAAATTTTTTCAAAAGATAATCAAATATGAGGACTTTGCAAACCGCTTGCATAGGGGGCTCTGGCAGACGCTAATTGATCGAAAAGAGGGGAGATTTCCTCAAAAAAAGCTTGTGGAAATCAATGGCGGCGGCGCTGATTGTATTGTTCTTTTTTCCTCCTATGATCGGATTTATCCTCACTATCTTTTAACTCTTATTGAGGCCCTAAAAGAGGTGGGCTTTCAAGGGTGGGTTTATTACCGATTGGGAGGCTATCCTCAGCCCACGCATACGGAGCTAGTTTATGCAGGGGTCCCTTATGCTTTCAAATTATTCATGCTGGAGGAGGCAAGGAATTTAGGATTTCGTTATTTGCTCTGGTTGGATTCATCACTATTTCCCCTTAAAAATCCCCAACCGTTATTTGAGGTGATTCGTCAAAAAGGGGTTTTGTATAAAGACGTAGCTCCGCTACCCGAATTTTTACTGGAGCAGACTCGGCAAGATATCGAACTACTGACAGGTATTGATGTAATGGATTGCCGCCATCTGCGCATGCCGGTTTTCGGGATAGATACTCACCTGAATTGGTTTCAAGCTTTTCTGGACGATCACCGGGAGCTTGTAAAAATAGGAACCCCTTTTGTCTCAGGGTTGCCAGAAGAATTTGTTTTGACTGCCCTCAAAGAGATCTATTTTGCAAAACAGATTAGGCCAACGGGTAATTTATTGGGGTTCCACTTTGTCCCTGCAGTTTCTCAAAAAAACTATTTTTATTTAAGGCATCACTAAAAGAGCCCTCATGAGGATCAAAAAAAGGGGGTTATTTACCGGATTTTTTGTGGGCTACGATCGAATGGTAAGCTTTGAGCGCCTCTTCTCTTGCTTCTGCATGATCTACAATCCGCGGTAAAGGCTCTTTAATCCATTTTTTTATATACTCATGGGTAGGATCAAATTTTGCCTCCTGCAGATCCGGATGAAAAATGCGAAAAAATGGGGCCGCATCGGCACCACAGCCACCCACCCATTGCCATCCAAGCGTATTGGAAGCGAGATCCGCGTCCACAAGGCAATCCCAGAACCATTTAGCCCCCTCAAGCCAGTGAATTCTGAGATCTTTGATCAAAAAAGAGCCCACAATCATCCGCACCCGATTGTGCATCCAGCCGGTATGCCAAAGCTCGCGCATTCCAGCATCCACAATCGGAAAACCCGTTTCTCCTCTTTGCCAAGCCTTAAGAAGCTTGGTATTTTTTTGCCAGGGGAAGGCATCGAATTCGGGCTTGAGCGGATTGTCGGTAGTATGGGGGAAGTGAAATAACAGATGTTTTGCAAACTCTCTCCAAACAAGCTCTTTTCGGTAGGTTAATGAGGCTCCAGTTGCATGCCAAGCAGATCTTGGACTGATCTCACCAAGGTGAAGGTGAGGGGAGAGTTTTGAGCTTCCCTCAATCGCAGGATAATTTCTGTCATGGGCATAATTTTCGACCCTTCCTTTGTCTACAAACGTACGTAGTCGTTTTTTTGCCCCCTTTTCGCCTGGTTCCCAAAGAGAGGGGATGAGGTGAAGATCCCAAGTTTGCTTCAGATGGAGCTTCGAAAGGGGTTCAGAAGCCCCTTTAAGGCAATTTTCTAGTGACCGTGGGGGAGGCAAAGGCTCCTCGGGTGGGGAGAATTGCTGTGTTCGGTTCCAAAAAGGGGTGTAGACCTGATAGGGTTTCCCCTCTTTGGTAAGAACAAGCTCCGGATTATACAATAGGTTATGGTGAAAGCGGTGGGTTTCGATCCCTAGTCGTTTGCAAAGGGTATCGATTTTCTGCTCAATTTTTCTCTCTTCAGGTTCGTAATTGGCTCCGTAGAAGATGGCCTTGGCGTGATGTTTAGAAATCAGTTTTTCCATAATTTCCACCGTATCCCCATAAAATAGGTGGATGTGCCCCCCTCTTTCTTCGATAGACTCCTGAAGAGCTTTTAAAGATAGTTCTAGCCACCATTGGGCTGCACGACCGATCGACCAATGCTTGGGTGTATCCAGGATGTAGACAAGAATCAAAGGGCGCCCTGCCTTTAAAGCGCTTAAAAGGGGGTAATGATCCTCAAGGCGAAGATCTTGACGAAACCAAACGATTGTACTCATGCAAATAAAATGGTCTTTTTTCCCTTTCCTTTCAAGTAAGAAATAAAAAGAGACTAGCTGCAAAAAGAAGAAAAAAAGCCCTGTGGAGAACAGAGCTTTTTAAAGGAAAACTTAAGCGGTACGAAAGTGTTTATAAGCCAAGACAGCGCCAGCAACGGCAGCCGTAGAAATTAAAACTTTTTCAAAAAACTTACTACCTTGAAGTTGAGATCGAAGCTGCGCATTTGCAGATGCCAAATGAAGATTATTTTCTTCCATTGTTTGAAGTTCATCTTCTAATTTATTGATTTTTTCAGATAGTTTAGCTGTAGTTTTATCGAAATTTTTAGATAAACCTTCGTATCGAGACTCTTTATGATGAATCGCATCTTCATACAAAGTTAACCTTGCTCTAAAAGATGCATATTGGCTTTGGTTCAATGACGTTAATTTTTGTGCATGAAGTTGATGGGCTTGTGTAAGTTCATTTAAACATTTAGAGAGGTCTTCAGAAAACTCTTTAGGGACTTGTGAAAGCTTTTCAAAAAATTGAACTGTTAATGTATTTACCTTCTGCTGTGCTAAAAGTACTTGATTTTCAGCGGGTGTAATTTGGTGTAATGGTTTTGAGCTTGCACGATCAATACTTGCGTTACCAGAATATTGTGTAATAGACATAGATGAATTCCCCCTTACTATTCATTATGCTGCAAAGGAGTTTTTTGTCAATAAATTTATTTATATATTTTGGCGTTATGGACGTTTATCACTGGGTTTGAATGTATTTTGAGAGAAATAGAAGCTAAAAACCCTTGAAAGTAGGGTTTTTTAGCGGCTAATGAGAGGAGTTCATGTGTTTTCAAAAGAAAATGAGAGTGAAAAGACTAGCGAAACTTAACCTTCAAAACACCCTAGTACTTAGATGCTTAGTGCTCGTCTAACTTTGAATTGGGAGATTAAGTGGTTATTTTTTTAATTTAAAAAACACAAAACTACCTGCAAAAACAGCTAGCGAAATCGCCAGTATATTTCGTTGAGTTCGCAGTATATTTCGTTGAGTTCGCAGTATATTTCGTTGAGTTATAATACTGGATAGATCGGCTTCAAGTGTTTTGACTTTAGTCTCTAAAGGCTTATCCTTTATTTTGTTCTCTGCAATATCCACTGCAGAACGTACTAAACGATCTAATACGCTAGTAACAGCTTCTACTTTTGGAATCAATTCATCCGAATAAGTCCAGTAGGAGTCGTATTCTTTTTGAAGTTTGCTGATTCGGGAAGCTAAATCTGTGTTTTGTCTATTTAAATCCTCCAATAGAGCCTTTTGCGACTTAACTAACTCTCTTTTTTTGCAAAGATTTTTTTCTAACTGGTTGATTCTAAGGGTTTGGGTATTATCTTTTGATGATAGCTCTCTATTCTGCCTTTGTAATTCCAGATTAAGGGTTACAAGCTCTGTCGACGGATCAGGTTCATTTGATCTATTAGAAAAAAAGGCACCTATTTTATGCATATAGAACCCCGTTTAGTGAGATAGTTATGGTTAATACAATTTTTTCTTGTTTGACTACCCAGTAAACCCTGCTTTTGGCAGGGTTTTAAAAAAGATAGTCATTGGTCAAGGATCAACTAAGCTTAACGCTTGAGTAAAGCTTTAATAGATGCAACCGTAGATGCAACCGTTGAGTCAACGGCCCCTGTTTTCATCGCCGCAATGATACCACCAGCAACGAAAGCCACAGTAAAAACACCAATTTTAAGGCGTGTATTGGCTTTTTGTAGATCAGCTTTTTCTGTTTCAAGTACAGAAACTTTGCTTTCATTGATATCTTTGAGTTCGATAACTGTATTTCTTTGATCTACTAGATGATTAACTTTTGCTTCAAGCACTCGACCTGTAAATTTTAGAGTACCTATTTGTGATTCTAAGTCCGTTACAGTATTATCATTTACTATCTTAGTTACCATATCAGACATAACACCTTGAATAAGCTCTTTTGTTAAGCTTTCTATTTTTTGATCTTGTGTTGTGCAAACTTTTTGAAACTCGGCAAATGCATCCTGTTGCATTTTAAGATCTGATTCTAAAGTTTGTATTTTTTGAGTATAAAACGAAGCTGACATATTGGACCCCTATTAGTTTTAGTTACATTTAATAGTATAATATAAATATATTTATTTATCAAAAAATAATTTAAAATTTAAATAACTTGTTGTGGTTCAGGGGTTTTTGTTTTCCTATTGAGTGAAAGGGCCAAAAAAGAGACCCCCTCTTTGGGGGTCCCAGGGGGTCAATAG
>CAYFOX010000050.1:7820-8572 GCA_964344875.1 uncultured bacterium | reverse complement strand
ATAGGGATTCCAGGAGGTTTGTTTTTCTCTTTTTTATGAAAAGGTATTTATAGATTTCGTTTTGCAACGATTTTTTTCATCCAGTAATTGTGGGTTAATTTTTCTCTGTAATTTTCATTTACAGAAGCGTCTTGATAGATATGAAACCATTTCTACAGGTTTTCTTCATGAATCTCATCCCAGTCTTTGACTATAACTACCGGTAAACCCTCGTAGAGAGGATCTAGAGAGGACGTTTTAACAATCACTATACAACCTAAAACTAGATCTTCCCAAGTTCTATGACAATCTAATCCATTTCCCCAGGGGCTTACTGAAAAAGCATACTCACTTTTTTTTCTCCATAACTCTTCACGAGGGTATCTTGAAGAGCTATCTACGACCCCACTATTTTTGATTTTTTCAAATATGCTCGCTCTGTCCTCCCCAAACTCTTTATATCTTGCAAAACTAGCGCGCATCGATTCGCTGTGCTGAAAGTCGACAAAAGCTCTTTTTTTCCTATTTCTTGTAGGAGACGCTGCCTGTAAGATTTTCTGTAGAATCTCTTCTTGATATTTGGGAGAGCCTGTCATTCCCCAATAACCCCCTTTAAATGCAACCGAATGAAAATCGATCCCTATAGGGATAGGGGATACTTTTTTGGAGAGACCCTTATAGTCGAAATTTTGTGTAAATACATGCAGTACATAAGGAGAAGCCAAAAGATTTTCCAGTTCTGTTGGACTCAAGCCACAATTTTTAGGAAAAGA
>CAYFOX010000050.1:3848-7731 GCA_964344875.1 uncultured bacterium | reverse complement strand
TCATCCCCATCACAAATTACAAGAACAATTTTTTTATCTAAATTTTCCATAAAATCATTGTAGAAAGGTTTTAAAAAGGGGGGTCTTAGCCAGACAATATCTCCATCCTTAAGGTTTTGATAGTTTTCTTTTTTGTAAATAAACTCCTGTGTAGAGAAATACTCATACGGGTCACAGTCTACCCCCACATCACAACCCTGCCTGAGCCCTAAATTCCAAATGTAATGGGTTTTGCCCCAACTCTCGGGAGCTTTTGCATGAAGACTGAATGTCCCAAATAAAAAAAAGAAACCGATTCTATTCACTAAGTTTTTCATGTAGAGTATTTTTACTTAAAATTCCTGTAATTACAAATGTTTTTTTATTCTGCAATATTTCGCTTTTCAAAATATTTTATTCCGTTTTTTCTCACAGTTTCTCCTTTTTATTTAGAGTATCCTTCAAAAAAAGAGCCAACTATTCAAGATTTCGAAACTATCGATCAGATGCTTGATTCTTGTCTAATCGAAAACCGTCTTACGGAGATTTATAACCATGAAAAAAATCTTTGTGGGATAAATCAGGATCATTTTTTCAATCTATTCTACCACTCCGTTCTTGAAAGGATAGGGATTGCCCGAAGGATGCGTCTTACCGATCCCCTGAAGTTAGAGCAACCCACCAAACAGCTAATCAAAATCAATCGAGGGGGTAAAAATCTTGTCGTTAGTTGTGTGGGTCTTGGAAAAAGGAGGCCTAAAGGGCTTATTGCAAGACTCCAAACCTCCTTGGAGAAAACAGGATTTGATGGATATCTTTATTACAGAATAGGGGGATATCCGACCCCTAGAGGGTTAGAGCTCAACTTAAGTGCTACCCCTTATGCCTTCAAAATCTTTTTGATGGAAGAGGCAAAACAACTAGGTTTTAAAACTATTCTTTGGGTAGATGCTCGATTGGTTGCACTAAAAAATATCACCCCCCTTTTTTCGATTATTCAGGATACGGGAGGGTTATTCAATCTCACTCATACGATGGAAAAAAACAATATTTTCCTCCAGGCCCAAAAAGCTATATTGAATCTTACAAAAACCGTTTACGAAAATAATCGTGCTCTTGCCACACCGGTTTTTGGCTTGAATATGGATCTGAAGGAAGTAGAAAATCTGATTGATGGTTTTTATGCTGCATCCTACCTGGGCACCCCTTTTTTTTCTTGTTATCCGGAGGAAATTGTTCTTTCAGCCCTTATAGAAAAGCACTTTCCTCGTGCGACTTTTTTGAACGAATTGTACCCTGAAATTTGGAAAAAGCTCTATTTATACTCCCCAAATGCCAAAATGGATCAAAAATTGGCCGTATTTGCCAAAAGCAAACATTTCTATTTTTTTGGTATCTCGAACGAGGGAGCTAGTAGCCCTAGCCTGTTAGAGGATTGATTATTATGACTTTTTTTTTCTTTCTGCCTTTACACCTATTTTTTTTTACAAGCTTAAATCCTTTCCTTTTTGAGATTCCTGAGGAGTTTGCAGAAGAAAATGCGTATTTCAAACGGTTAGAAGAAAATATTCAAAAAACAAATATTTCTGAAATTATAGAAACATTATTTAATGAAGAAAAAAAGAATTTTGGTTTAACCGAAAAAGATTTGCAAGAGGTAAAAACCCATCTATCGAAAAGGGTGTTTCGAGGAGTCAATCAAAAGTTTTATGCCGACAATCTGACTAAATGTCTCATTAAGATTAATAAAGGCTCATCTTGCTGCGTTGTAACGACTGTGGATGGCTCAAATTTAAGGAATCCGGAGCTGATTCAACAGTCCATAAAAAATCTTGAAGCGCTTGGGTTCGACGGTTACTTCTATTATAGAATAGGGGGATTCCCCAATCCTACAGGCAAAGAGATCCGTTATGCTGCTTTACCCTATAGTTTCAAGGTATTTTTGATGCTGGAGGCACACAGACTGGGTTTTAGTCATGTTCTCTGGATTGACTCTCGATTAATCCCTATACGCTCGATTGATCCTATTTTTGATGTGATTAAAAGGCATCACGCCTTTTTAATAAAAGATAAAGTGATGATAAGGGCTAATTTTCTTTCCCAAGCTTTACAAAAACTCACCGAATTAACAGGTTTAGACCCTCTTACCCAGTACCGCATCACAACCCCTATTTTTGGGTTAGACTTCTCTTTTGCCCCCGCGACTCAAGTAGTGGATAGTTATTATCAATGTTGTGAAAGCGGTCTGCCTTTCTTGAGTGTTTTTCCGGAAGAACATGTTCTCTCGTGTATCTTTTCGAAATATAAAAATCATTTCCCCTTTACTAATCATCTTTACCCCTCAAAATTTAAACATCTGTGGATTTATGATGAGGATATTTCATTAAAAAATAGTTTAAATTTTGCCCAAAAAAAACAATTTTTCTTTTTCGGATTGAGCAACAAAAGCCAGTTCCAATTTAAAGATCTTTTTTAGAAAAAAAAAGGTGCCCTGAGGCACCTTTTGTTTGAAACACTGCTGGATCTTGAGTGCTAGAAATCGAGCTGTGCTTGAAGCACAAGCCCTTGCAATCCTAGACCAGCTCCATCTGCGGTTTGATACGTTAGGGTATCATTAACAACTGTTTTCATTACTAGGAAGTAGTAAGCTGCCTCGTAACCGATGTTCACTCGGACTTGTTTGGAATCGTTATCAAATCTGTCCTCGAAGCGTATTCCCAATTGGAAATTTACTTCAGGTGAAAATTGGAACATCCTTTGCTCCATCACAGCCTCTGCTGGAACGTAAGTTGATAATGATCCAGCTAAAGATCCCTGCTGAAAAAGCCTTTTGGAAAAAGTACTTGCTCTTGTAGAGCACTGTCCATAAGTCAATGATCCATAGGCATCACCGTAGAGCGCAAACATATCACCCATTTTAAAAGATGTATGTACTCCCCCCATAGGACCCACACCCCACCATGTGTATTTTTGGTAGTTTTGAAAAAAGGCACCAAGAGCTGTAGGGTAAAAGTTTAAAGCTTGTTGCGTTGTTCCAATCGCTGAATAATCATTTGAGAACACCGCAAGCTGACGACGTGTAATAATAGTCGTGTTCACCCCATAAAAAGGTGTTATTTCTAAGCTTTGAGTAACAAGCGATGGTCTCTCTAAGGTCACATTAAAGTTGTTGACTACACTGGATGTCCCCATCTCCAAATTTTGGAAAAGAAGAGTTGCATTCGATGGATTATTCAACGGGAAACCTGTAAGGGGAATCACTGAAGTACCTCCTGTGGTGGTAGATACATAACTTCCGGAAGGACCCTGAGGTTGATAAATGCTAAATAGGGCGCGATTTACGTAATAAGAGGGTGCAAAACCAAAATTATAGCCCGACTCCAAAGAACCGTTCGTTACAGATTTGAAATAATTATAGCGAAATTGGGCTGTCCAATCACTAATCATATCTCTATAACCTACCCCGACTTTAAATCCCCATGAGAGATCTTCGGGAAACTGGATTGTGGTAGCATTCTGAGGGAATTGTACCCCTAATTGTGGGTTTAGTCTATTACTACAATCTTGCAGTAATGCAATATCGCCCCCTTGCACACGCACTTGCTCGTAAACAGCGGCTCCCATCACTTGCCAGTTATCGTTACAATCGAGAACGGGTCCGGCATAGCACATATCTGCACAAACTGGACTTTTTCCATCCGCAGATCTATTTTCTTCCGCTTGTATTCCAGAGGCAACCGCCAGTGAAACTACAATTGCAGGAAGATATTGACTAAAGTAAGTTTTCATCTTTTCCTCTTGAAGGTTAGATATTCATCAAACGGCTTTTTTTCCTATTACCTCTTCTCATACATGAAGGTAGAATTTTTTAAAACAGAAAATTAAAAAATATTTTAATTATGAG
>CAYFOX010000050.1:2508-3774 GCA_964344875.1 uncultured bacterium | reverse complement strand
ATAGTTATTTCAGAAATAGTTTTTTTCAAAAACGGATCTATTGCAAATAAAAAAAGGCCGGTTGATCCGGCCTTTTTTCTACTTGTTGGTATCTTTAAATTAGAAATCCAGCATCGCCGTGATGACTAAACCCTGGATTCCTAATCCGGCTGAGTTTTCGTTTCTGTAGGCGATTTCATTGGTTAATGTTTTGATTACCTGTTGGTAGTAGGATGTTTCATACCCAATCATAAAAGAGGCTTTTATCGAGTCTTCTCTGTACGTTTGTGACCAATTAAAACCTAATTGAAAACTGTATTCTGGAGAAAATTGGAACATCTTGTTTTGCAATACAGCCTCATTACCTTGATAGTTGGGCGCTGAAGGTGTACCGTTGTTTCTTTTGGCAAATGTAGATGTACGGACATCCGATACTCCGTAGGTGAGCCCTAGTAAGCAATCAGCGTAAATTCCAACACCACTACCAATGTAAAAAACTGAGCGAAGGTTAACCATAGGTCCTACACCCCACCAAGTATATTTTTGGTAGTTTTGAAAATATCCACCTCCTGTTGAAGCAAATAGGTCTGTAGTTGCGCCCGACCCTACGGTATTATTGGTAAAAACTGCCACTTGTCTTCTTGTGAGCCAGGTAGCTGTAACCCCATAGGATGTTGTCAATTCTAGGTTTTCTGTGATCAGAGTTGGCCTACCAAGAGCGACATTTAAATTATTGAGAAGAGAGTAATTCCCAGCCTGTAGATTCAAAAACCCAAATGTTTGTGGGATTTGAAAATTCTCTATGTACTGGTTTGAGTATGTAGAGGGCTGATAAAGTTGACCGACAGGAGCTTGGTAGTTCAAATTGCTTATGGCTTTGAACCAGGTGTAGCGAGCAAAAGATCTCCAATTGTCCATCCAATTTTTATACCCTAAGCCAACTTTAAAACCCCAAGAGGGAGTTTCTGTTTGCTGAACTATAGATCCGTTTTGAGGAAAGAACACACCTGCTCTATCTATGAGAGCGGCGATTTCACCACCCTGTACGTTCACCTGCTCATAAATGGCCCCTCCATATACATCGAAATTGCTATCGCAATCAAGTACTGGACCTGCATAACATAGGGGAACGCAATCTTGCCCCTGTTTATTATCATTGTAATTTCCGGCCATCAATCCTAGACTTGCTACGATGAGTGGCAGATGAAGAACACTACGGATGTTCATTTTTTACCTCAAAAAGGTTAATGGTTAAGCAACGGCTTTATTTTTTAATCTACCTATAAT
>CAYFOX010000050.1:1241-2498 GCA_964344875.1 uncultured bacterium | reverse complement strand
AAAAAATGGAGACCCAAAAGATCTCCATTTTTTTTGAAAAATTTTCAAATAGTTTACTAGAATTGTAATCCAGCTTCCAAGACAAGCCCTTGTAAGCCTAATCCAGCACCGTTTTCTGTTCTGACGTTAACGTCAGGTACCGGTGATCTCATACTGAAGAAATAAAATCCGCTTTCATAGGCAATAATGAAATTAACTCTTGTTTGGTCTTCATCAAAAGTATAACTCCATGAAAAGCCTAATTCAAAATCCAGTCCTGGAGAGAACTGATACAAGTTGCTCAACATAATCGCTTCGTTACCTGCCGGGTCCAATTTAGGTGACGATAGTGTTGAAGTTCTTGTAGAAATCAACCCATATTTCAACGAGCCCGATCCGTCAGCATAAACACTTATCCCTTTACCGAGGATATAATTAACTTTTGCGCCTACACCAGGTCCTACTCCCCACCAAGTATATTTTTGGTAATTTTGAAAGTACCCACCAATAGTTGTCGAATACCTTTGGGCAGAAGCTGCAATAGGGTTAACCCCATTGACTACATCATTTGTGTAAAACTGTATTTGTCTTCTAGAGAGGATCGTTGCTTCAATTGAACTATAAGTGTCAAGTGAAACTCTACCTGTAATTAGGGTAGGTCTTCCTAGAAAGAACTTAATATCATTGATTGTTGTTTTGTTCCCTAGCTGCAAGTTAGCGAAACCTACAGTTGTAGATCTAAAGTTGTTTTCAACAAACGGGTTTGCATACACTGAAGGGATGAAAACAGATCCGTACGCATTTTGTACTAGAGAATCTGAGATCGCTTGGAAATAACAATATTTAACCCCAGTTCTCCAATCATCCGACCAACCATTATAGGCTGCACCTAATTTAAATCCCCAAGAACCAAATTCAGGTTGTTGGACACCAAAACCGTTAACAGGGTATAAAGTCTGGTTTCTATCATAACTTATAAATGCAGGCTCTCCCCCTTGAACACGTACCTGCTCATAAATTGCGGCAGCCATCAGCTCAAAATCTTTTGGGCAATCAAAATTAGGTTTGTCTGCACACAGACTTGAACAATCTGCGGGTACCTTGTCAAAGGTTGTATCTTCTGCTTGAATGCCAGCAAAAAGACCCAATGATGCTAGAATCATCGGTATTTTGTTAAGGCTATATTTTTTCATTTTTCCTCTCATGGGTTAAAAAGGTAAAGCAATGGCTTAGTTTTTAAACCCCCTATAAGAAAAATTAAGAATTTTTAAAACTGTT
>CAYFOX010000050.1:0-1231 GCA_964344875.1 uncultured bacterium | reverse complement strand
TGGATGACCCGTTTTTAGTGTAATTTTTTTTACTTTTTTAAAAATCTATAAAAGCTTGTAATACCAAACCCTGAATTCCTATACCCGCCCCATCTTCAATTTTATATGCTAATATTGGAGAAACGGTTTTGATAATGTTAAAGAAGTAGGTGGCCTCATACCCTAAATTAAATTGGATAAGTAGATCTTTTTCTTCAGTCAATTTTGACCAGTTAAATCCTAATTGGTAAGAAAATTCAGGAGCAAATTGGTAAAGAGTATTATCAATTACCGCCTCTTGGGGGAGGGAAAATCCAGCAGAAGTTGCCGTCTGTGCTGTAAAAGCGAGGTTCAGCGCTGGTTTAGAAAAAGAGGAAACTCTACAACGGCTTGAACCATAGTTTATAGAACCATAAACATCACCGTATACGCTAATATCATAGTCTAAAAACCACTTAGTGGCCAGTCCAACACATGGACCAACACCCCACCAACTCCATTTTTGATATGTTTGATAAAATCCACCTCCGGAGGTCGGATATCTTTGATAAGTTACCCCTGGTATGAAATCGTTAGAGAAAACGCTTAGGGTTCTTCTTGTCAAAAAAGACAAGTCTAGGCCGTAGAAAGGTGAGAGCTCTACCCTTTTATCGATATAAGTGGGTCTTGTTGCACAGAGCTGAACATTACTGACGGTGTTTCGTGTTCCTACCTCTAGGTTGTTAAAGAGCTGGAAGTTTTGTTGGATTCCTACCCCAATATACTGATTGTTGTATATGGAAGGGATAAACGCTGAACCATAGCTTGTGGATAATTCTGAATTCGTGACAGAGTTAAAAAAGGTGTAATCTAGAGTCAATCTCCAGTCTTGTCTAAATAGTTTGTAGCCTCCCCCAATCTTAAATCCCCACCAAAGAGATTCCTCGGGTTGTACGCCGATACCATTTACAGGAAACAAAGAATTGTTACGATCCTGAGTGATTACAGCAATATCTACACCCTGCGCTCTAGCTTGAAAGTAGATAGCTCCTGCATTGATATCCCACGATTCATCGCATTCCAGACCTGTAGCTCTCCAGCAAAGGTCAGCACAATCCGCAGGATTATACTCTTGCATGGCTGTTTTTCGATCGCTTGTTGCTGCAAATAGCCCTAAAGTTGTTATCCATATAGGGAGCTGCTTCAAATAACGTAAGTTCATCCTTTACCTCAAATAGAGTTGTTGTACAAAAAGTACCTTGTTAGTTTTTTC
>CAYFOX010000049.1:0-8580 GCA_964344875.1 uncultured bacterium | reverse complement strand
TTGTGAGCGCTACTCCTACACAAAAAGAGGCCCTTTACGAGTTTAATCTTTGGGTTGTTGTTTCTTTAGCCTTTATGCACCTTTCGCAATCTGACCAAAAGGGGTGCGATTGCAAAAAAATTGCCCGTCTTCTCCTCACTAGCGTACCTGCAGCGTATGACGTTTTAGGTCCAACAGCCAGGGATTTAGTGGTAAAAACGGCCATGGCAGGCTCTTCTATTTTCGCGTGTCTGCATAAATGGAAATCCAAACTAGGATAAAAAAGGGTTTCAAAGCCCCCTATCAGGTCTTGAAGGGCTCTTCAGGATTTCTTCTTGGGTTCTTGGACTTAAAGTGAGCCCAACCAGTTCCATAATCGCAACCACTACCTCCCCTAATCTAGGGCTATTTTTAGCGAAATCTTGTACCATTTCTTGAGCTTTAGATAATTCGATTTTTTCTTCTTTCGACCACTTGAGTAGCCAATCTTTGTCCTTTTCCATCAACTGCGTGATACGAATGCAAAGAGTATGGTATGGATCTTTCACAATCCGATTGTAGTTTAAAACCAGTGCAGACAAATCATCCAAAACAGCGCTATAGGCAAAATGGAGCAGTTTTATCATACTCTCCCCTCTTTGGGGAGCCAGGGCTGAGCCAGCTCCTAAAATAACGCAAATTTTTTCTAGGACCTCCGGAAGATTTTCTTTCGCATCTAGGAAAAGATCTCTCCATCTCGAAAAAAAAAGATTTTGGCTTTCCTTGAAAGCAAGATACTCTTGGGGAGCCCTTTTGATGGAGAGGAGCTTTCGAACGATATGAAAAAAACTATCATGGATCAGCTCTGAAGACTTACTAAAAATCAGATCGTAATCGATATTCAGCTTTACGAAAGCATCGCTATCTAAAATTTGTTCTACCTCAACCAGACTCATAGGGGGGAGAATTGGATCTTTTTGTCTCAATTCCGTGTAATTTTGAGCGAATGTCTCGATTGATGGTGTGGTAAAAATGATCCCCTCCTCATCATATTTCACATTAAAGCCCAAGTCTTGAAGGAACTTTTGCTCCTCAGGAGTTTGGAAAGTTCTTCCATCGATTTTCCCATCAAGAAAAAAATTATCCAATTCGATCATGGTAGGCTGATCGACGGGAAATTGCTCTCGATTCAAGGTAAAAATTTCCTCATCGGATTTAGTGGGTCTCCATTCGAGACTTCCTCCTTTTTCCGTGCAATCCCAACACCACACAATTTCTTGTGGCGAAGCGGTCAAAACAACCTCATTAGGATCAACGGAAACCGCCACACCTTGCAAGGCAAAAGGTTTTGTTATTTGTTGCGAAAGGATAGATTTTGCAATTCGAGATATCGAGGTTTCAAGGTTTTGTCGCAAAACGGGCTGCTGTGCAGCCGGCAAACGTACAGGAGGTGTGAAAAGGGGATCCATACCGAATGACTAGCGCAAAGCAGCATATGCCTGCAATAAGAATTTTTTTAGCCAAAGATCCCAACAAAAGATCTAGTGTGTGGTTTTAAAAAAGGGGAAAATAGCAAAATAACAAACAAAAGAGTGTTCCTAGACTGTTCACATAAAAAGCACCTCCCTGATCGGCTTCAAGTTTCTCTATCCGCTCCATAGCTGACTTAAAAAACAGATCTCTCCATTTTGAATAAGGGCTATTAGTAGAGGGGTTTTCCATTTGCAGGTGGCACCAAGTTGTCCAAAAAAGATCGGACACGATCCGATAAAGAGCCATGCAATGCCTATCTTCTTGAGTCGGCTGCTCAGTATAGTTGCCCAAAATCTGCCACATCGTTTCATCGGACCAGCGCTCAATCGAGGCCATTGAAGCAAGGATGTGATAAGGGTGGCTCATCGCAGCATACTCCCAATCAATAAAAAATAGGGTGTCCCCTTTTCTTAAAATGTTCTTACGATGCAAATCTAGATGGCATAAGGTTTTTTTTGGATATTGAGCCAACTTTTTGGAGATCTTCTCTAGTGCAGAAAGAGCCTTTTCATGGAATCCTTTAGGCAAGGGGGTTGCTGCTTTTTTAACCAGTGCAACCGTTTCCAAATAGGGATGAAACACTCTGTCGACACCAAGATGCTCTTTTTCGATCCGTTTGAGCATGTCACACACAGTTTTTTGCACGTTTTGGTCTAAAAGATCTACGGTGATCCCGTCGTGCTCGATGTACTCGGTAATCAAAATCCCCCTCTTGGGATCAAAAAAATAGGGGCGTGGAGCGATATGGGTATTTTCCAGCTGTTTTAGCACAGAATACTCTACCTCTTGGCTTGAGTAGAGCTCTTTGAACAGATCTGACGAGAGGCGGAAAAAATAGCTCTCTCCCCCTTTTTTTACCTGGTAGTTGGTGTTCGTCGCCGCTAACTCTAAAAGACGTTTTGGATACCCAGGATGATCTTTTAAAACACCTTCGATCATCTCATCATAGACAAGATGAAAGCCCTGATCTTGGAAAAACAGTTGTTGTTCTGGAGTCTGGGTATTTCTTCGATCTATTTCTAAAGGGTTCGGTTGCGTTAACGGCTGCTGCAAATCTTGCAAGTTTGCGGGAGGGTTAAAAAGGGGATCCATACCGGTTGACTAACCGACATCGGTCAATCCCTGCAATAAGAATTCTTTTTTTCTTGCTTAAGATCCCCACGAAAGAGTTAGGTTGAGATTTTAAAAGACAACAAGCGTTGCATTTCTTTCTCCATTTTTTCCAAAGGCAGGTCACTATAAAAAACAGTGACCTTCTCCGTTTCATAGGTTTTTAAAAGAAGAGGCTTGATCTCCTCATGAAAGGTTTTCAACCGTTTTAGAGTCACTTTCAGGGTATCGTTCATTCTCAAAGAAAGCGGGTGCGTCCGGCAATTTGGACAGATCTCCCCGATCTTGAGACCCTCCCTTTTACTTGTAATAAAACCACAATCCATACATATGAGGCGCTCTAAAATCCGCTCCAAACAGACTTTTTCAGGAGCCTCAAAAAGAATTACCCTCCTTTGAATCCCCATCTCTTCAAGTAGAGCATTGAGCCGGCGCCAATCTTCTGGAGTTCTCCCATATCCATCGATGATCACAGGGACTTTTTTTTGCAAGAAAGCCTGCACTCTGCCGGCTACCAGTAGAAAAAGTGTATCCGGATCTACATACTCCCCTTTTGCGACAATCATCTCCAGCTTATGGCCAAGATCGGTTCCGCTCAAGATCTCCTCACGAATCACATCCCCCGCGCTAATGTGGCCGTACCCTACTTGTTTAGCAAAAGAGGAGAAGGTCCCTTTCCCACTTCCCGGAGGGCCCATCAGTAGGATCGCCTCATGGCCCTGCAAAAAAGGGAAAAAACAGAAAGCTAGATAAAAAAACTGTATTTTTAGACTCTTCACAGTCAAGCATCTCCCTGATAAGTTTCAAGTTTCTCTATACGCTCCATAGCTGCCGAAAAAAACAGATCTCTCCAATCGGCATAAGGGCTATCGGTAGAGGGGTTTTCCATTTGCACATGGCACCAGGCCGTCCAGAATAGGTCCGACACAATTCGATAAAAAAACATGCAATCCTTGTCTTCTTGAGTCAACTGCCCTGAGTATTGGGCTAAAATCTGCCACATTTCTTCATCAGACCAGCGCTCTATTGAGGCCATTGATGCTAATGTATGATAAGGATGGCTCATCGCAGCATATTCCCAATCGATCAAAAAGAGGCTATCTTCTTTTTTAAGAATGTTTTTGTGATGCAAGTCCAGGTGGCATAAAGTTTTTTGAGGATATTGCATGAGCTTTTTGGAGATTTTCTCTAAAGCGGGCAGAGCCTGCTTTTGAAATCCTTTAGGCAACGGATCTTTCGCTTTTCTTACCAAAGCCAGAGTATCCAAATAGGGGTGGAAAACCCTTTCAACAGAAAGGTGCTCTTTTTCGATACGCTTCAACATGTCACACACAACTTTTTGGACCTTTTGCTCTAAAAGATCTACAGCAACCCCATCGTGCTCGATGTACTCGGTAATGAGTATTCCCCTTGTGGGATCAAAAAAATAGGGGCGTGGAGCGATCTTGGTATTTTCCAGCTGTTTCAGCACGGAATACTCCACCTCCTGGTCTGCGTAAAGCTCTTTAAAAAGATCTGACGAAAGGCGGAAAAAATAGCTTTTCTCCCCCTTCTTTACCTGGTAATTGGTATTGGTTGCTCCAAGCTCCAAAAGACGTTTTGGATACCTTGGATCATCTTGTAAAACACCGTCAATCATCTCCTCAGCCCATTTCACATCCGCTTGCAGCGGTTGTGCGCAAAAGGCAAGACAGGCGAAAAGAAAGCAAGGAAAGCGGAAAAACTTATGCATGGTAATAGACTTTTGTTGGGGTTTTGTTAAGATACTTTTCCAAACGCTCTTTTGCCTCAGGGTCTATTTCGGTTAGTGTTGCCGATTGCCCCTGAATCTCCGGATCAATATAACGGAGTTTGCGCAAAACTGGGGGACGACCGTTGGTCTCCAAGGAAGATCCTTTGAAAGTTAAGGAGCTGATCGCTTCAAATTCGGCCTTGTGAGGGCTATTTCGGATGACCTCAAGGAGCTCTTGTTCAGTTTTTTCGAAGTCCTCCTCCATGACGTGCCCCTCGTCAAGTAATTTTCTAAGCAAAGAGGTAAACGCTACAGAGGCGGCCTCCACTTTTGGATCAAAGTAGACCTCTTGGTTCACCTCTAAAAATTTATCAAAAAGGAGCCTTGCTGTTGTCATGTCCCGGCATTTTAGACGCCCTTCGTCGAGGACAATATTATTTAAAATAAGGGAGTACTCGGGCTGGAAGATTTTCCCTACAGCTTTCAAGTCGCGGATCATGTAATCGAGCCGATCTACATTAATTCCCCTCTTTTCAAAAAACCTTGTCCCCCCTTCTTGAAGATCAGACAAAGAAATACCGCAGTCCAGCAGCTCCTTTTGGACCCATTTTTGGGATAAAAAGCGTTGTCTGTGTTTTTCATGGTAGTCCTGGTTTTCCTGTTCGTAAACGAGGTCGATCAGATGGGAGAAGGGGGTATGGGATACATCGTGCAAAAGAGCCTGGATCTGCTCAAGCTCTGAAGCGCCTAGCATTTTTGCTATAGCCATAGCTCCAACGGAATGCTCATAACGTGTGGTGGTTTGCCTTGGATCGACAAGGTAGGCAATCCCGTTTTGGTGGATGTTTTTAAGCCTTTCCATCAGCGGTGAAGCAAGGATTTTAGCGATCTTGGGGGAAACTTTTATAGGACCATAAATCGAATCGATCCACATGGGAGCCTCCTGGGAGGTTTTAGAGAGGGTTTTAGGTTGCAAAGAACGGCTATTGTTGCGATAGATGGTAATCCCTTTCATGTTTAAAGCGCAAATAGCCGATTGAAACACCCTTTCAACCTCTTCAACACTGGAATTTTCCACCAGATTTACCGTCTTGGAAATCCCCTCATCGGTATGGGTTTGAAAGGCAGCAGTCATATGCAAATGGTCTAAAGGTGGCATCTCCAGCGCTGTCCGATAGATCCGTTTGATTGCAAGCGGTAGATCCGATTGCTGGAGGCTACCGGTTTTTTCAATGCATGCATAGACAGCTCCTAAATCTTGGATATATCCCTCCTCTTTTGCCTGTTTCTCGATCATTTTTTTGAATTTTTGATCGACAACCAGGGTAAATGGGGGCTCTATAGATGCGGTGACGCCAGCCATCAACGAGCTCCTTCCGCTGGGGGGGATAATGGTAGTTGAAAGGTTGCGTATTCCTATCTCGCTGATCTGTTTTCCTAAAAGCTCCCAATCATTTTCTGTAACCCGGTTCGTAGGTGTTTTTTGGAAAGGTTTAGTGAAAAGATCGATGCGGGTGGTCCCATTTTTGAAAGCGGGAAAAGCCCCCCTTTCTTTAGCAAGCTCTACTGAGGCTTTCTTACTTTCCCAATTGATAAAACTCATCAACTCTTTTGCAAAATCTTGCGCCTCTATCGAACCATAAGGGATCTTTTTTGCCTGTAAAACTTCGGAAAATCCGCAGATTCCGATCCCGACCCGTCGTAAATTTGAGATCACTTCGGCGCTCTTTTTTGTCGGCATCCTGCCAATATTCACCTCAACAGCATTATCCAAAATCATCATGGTAGTTTGGATGCTATCTTTGAGAGCCTCCCAGTCGATTTCCCCTTGAACCAAAAACCTGGGGAGATTGAGGTAGGAAAACTGGCAGACCTCACCCGAAAACAGCGACACCTCACCGCAAGGAACAACCGTCTCATAACGCCCCATGTGGGGTACACGATTCAAACGATTGATCCGATCCATAAAAATGAGGCCCGGATCACCAGTAGCGTGCGCATGCTCGGCAATCAGGCTCATGAGCACCTGGGGATCCACTTTTTGGCCGTCACTAAGAGTGAAGGGCTCTTTTTTTACTAGCGATTCAATAAAGGCTTCGGTGATGTTTACCGACAGATTAAACTTCCAATCTTTGATATCGGGGCTGTCTTGCTTCACACGAATAAACGAAAGCACCTGAGGGTGGTGAATAGACAATACCCCCATGTTTCCACAAGAGCGTTCGATCATCCCTTTTTGCACCTCTGCCATTGCCACCTGATTCAAATAGCGTACCATCTCAGCTGGCTGGGCTACATCGTCAAGGCAAAACCCGGTTCCCATCCCCCTGGTGTGGTAATCCCCCACCATTTGAGCGATTTCCCCCCTTTTCATTTTTGATAAATGGACTGGGGGAATAGAACATGCCGATACACTTTTTTCCCGCCTGCCAGCATTGGTAAGCATCGGACTTCCCAAAATTACCTTGAAATCCGCAACTACCTTCAGAAACTTCTGGTGCCAGTTTGTAGCCTGTTGCGTGCCATAGTAATTTTTTCCTGCATCAGCCAAAAATTTAGTTGAGCGAT
Organism: uncultured bacterium; assembly: GCA_964344875.1. GTDB lineage: Bacteria > Chlamydiota > Chlamydiia > Chlamydiales > RGXB01 > RGXB01. Next base: position 1,679 of record CAYFOX010000049.1, on the reverse strand, counting down.
AAAAAACCTCAAAGACCTCCTCATTTTTATCCGCCAGTTTATTGGTATGTAAAAAGTCGGCTAAGTGTTGGCCCGAATTTAGGATACGCGAGCTGCGTAAATACTCAGTTACTTCACGGCAATGAGCTTGACAAATGCTTTTTAAAATGGAGTTCATAAAGGTTTAAATAATTTAAAAAAAGAGGATATCCTACCTTATTTCTGGATTTATCAGCAAATTTCTCAGAATAGTCTCTTGTTGAGCCGACTTAAAAAAAGTTCAACAAAAAATCGCCGATTAGGAAAGGTTGTGAACAAGGGCTACCAAGTTCTTTGAATAGACAAACTAAAGTAGGTTTTTTTGAAAAGGTACAGGATACGGTGTTCAAAAGTTGGCTAGAAAAAAGGCTTTAGGCGAATGATCCTTTGGAAGGTATTTACAGACCGTTTGCCATTCTTTGTAAACCCTTTTTCCAAAGAGCTATCGCCTGTACGAGGGCCATACGTTTCTCGGGCTCCTCCTGAATCAAACCCTGGATCACCTCGGCAAACTCAGGTACTTTGATCCATGAACTTTCGCTAGCTTTATACATACAATCAGCCAAAAAGGCCTCTATTTTCATTTGTCTAAATTTTTGGAAATCTTTTTTTGAGTAACAGCGTGCCTCCTCTGTGATTGTCTTGGTCTGATCGAACCATTTTGTAATTGCAGTCGCAAGAGACCCTTTGGTCAAGATTTCAAATAAAGTGACGCCGATGGCATACAGATCCAAAAGTTTGGGATCGTAATTTTCTGGAATATAGTCGTTGAGATTTTTAAATTCTCTATCAAAAAATTTAAAAAATTCGCTCGCCTCCGGTCCACGATACCCCATTGTTCCACACCGACCGCATCTTGCTTTATCCCTAGTGTACATCCCGAAATCCCCAATAAAAAGCTCGAATCTCCCCTCTTTGGTATCTACCAAAAGGTTGGCAGGTTTGATATCGCGATGAGCTCCTCCATGATCATGGAGAACCTTTACCTTTTCTAGAAGCTGCAGACCTAAATCGGGTAAAGCGCTGTTTTCCCTCTCATGCAGATTTTTTCGTCTCAGGAAATTTCTTAAGTCCCCTTCTTTTGCATGTTCTACAAGTTGGAATCTGTAATCAGCTTGAGACTGTACTTCGGTTTGGACACTTTCAGGTAAAAAGGCGCAAGAAAAAGCATCTTTACCCACCAATCGGGAAATTTCAGGAATTGGAGTCGAGGAGTGTGTATGACGCGAAACAGAAAAAAAGTATCCTTTACCCTCTTTTGAGATCACAGGAAAAAGCTGACTTTCCCCCCCTTTTGCAATCATTTCTTTAGAAAAATATCCCTGTAGCATTACAGGTGATTCGTTGTCGCTTTTTCTTAATAAAAAACGTCTCTCTGTTAAATGAGCCAAGCTTATGACTTTAGGTGAGCGCCAGGTTGCTTTTGAGTACATATTCTGGATCAATGGCAAAGCCTCTTCCTTGCTGAGAATAGAGTTGGCAACTTCACAAATCTTACTGTCCGTTGGAGATAGGGATCGGGGCCTTTTTTTCCCCAATTCCCCAGCTTGCGCGCAAGCTATAGACGTACTTTCTACACCAGTTGCCATGGCTTCACCCCCCCCATAAAAACCTTAATTTATTATACTATTTTATCGATAATTTTTCAATCAATTTGAGCG
>CAYFOX010000048.1:0-9024 GCA_964344875.1 uncultured bacterium | reverse complement strand
GTTTAAAGTAAGTAGTTTATTTTACCTGAGTCTCATGTTCAATAATCAATTTTATATTCACGTAAGCAATTTTTGGTGTAAAGGACAATCAATACCAAGTGTTTCTGCTTTTAGTTATGTGTGTTAAAAAAACAGATTTAGTTAGGTGAAGGATAAGCTTAGATTTAGGTGGTCAAATTTCAGATACAACTTGTAACAGCTCCTAGGGAGCTGTTATTACTGTGCTTGAAATTACCCTAAAAAAGAGGCAATTTTTTCGAAAAAGCTTTTTTTTCTTGGAAGGTTGGAAGGGCTCTCAATAGTTTGGAACTTTCTTAAGAGATCTTTCTGTTCCTCGTTTAGGTTTACAGGAACTTCAACTTGAATCCGTACAAGTAGGCTCCCCTTGGATTTGGAGTGGACGTTTGTAAAACCTTCTCCTTTAATCTTGAGGATTTTGCCGTTTTGTGTCCCCTCAGGAATAGCAAGTTTATAACTGCCACTCAAAAGTGTAGGGATCTCTTTTTTGGCACCTAATGAAGCCTCTACAAAACTGATGGGCAGATCTAAATACAGGTCATCACCTTCGCGGATAAATACGTCATGGGGTTCCACTTTAATGACAACGTATAAATCGCCATTTGGACCGCCATGTAATCCTGCATCTCCCAGCCCCGGCATGCGCAAACGCATTCCGTTGTCTACTCCTGCTGGAATATTGAGCTGAACCTGTTTTTTATTTTTGACCTGTCCATGACCGTGACACGATCCGCACGGATTCTTGATGATTTCGCAAGATCCGTTACATGTGGGGCAAGTGCTTGACATCGTAAAAAATCCGCGCGACTGCTGAATGTGCCCCGTTCCTTTGCAGGTGGGACAAGTTTGGATGTCTGAGGCGCTTTTTGCTCCGGTACCGTTACAGGTTTCGCAATTTTGCGCTACTTGAATGAGTGCCGTTTTTTCTACCCCTTTAGCCGCTTCTTCGAAAGAGAGAGTCAAAGTTATCTGTTTGCTTGCGCCTTGTTGCGGATATTTCCCACCTTCTCCACCTTGAGATTCGAAACCAAAAAAGCTCTCAAAGATCGATCCGCCTCTACCCTGTCCAAACGCATTCATGAAGGTGTGCAGTGCATCCTCCATACTGGATCCATAGTTGCCACCGAACCCACCCTGTCCATTGACAGCGTCTGCCCCGAAACGGTCGTAAGTTTCTCTTTTCTTCTCGTCGCTAAGAACTTCATAGGCAGCAGAAATTTCTTGGAATTTCTTTTCTGCCTCCTTGTCCCCCTGATTTTTATCGGGGTGATAGGTTACAGCAAGTTTTCTATAGGCTTTTTTTATTTCTTCTTGCGTTGCATTTTTAGCTACGCCGAGAACTTGGTAGTAATCTTTTGACATGCAACAATCGTGTTATGGACGGTGTCTGAGAGCCGCTTTTTGTTTGATTTTACGTCTTTCAGAGGGTTTCAAGTAGTATCTTCTTGCACGAAGAGTTTTCATAATTCCTTCGCGATCTACTTTTTTCTTCAAGTGACGAAGAGATCTATCAACTGTTTCACCCGGACGTAATTTAACTTGAATCATGAATTTTTCCTAATGATTTGGCTCAGATTATAGGGGATTGCACCAGCAAAAGTCAATTCTTTTGGCTTTAAGACGCTAAAATCTTTGTCTTTACAGGGTTAAAATCTCTAGCGAGGCTGTTTGATATAAGAAATTTTTAAATCGTGGATGTCGGTAAATTGCTGAGAATCAAACAAATTTTTGATGTGGAATCCTAGGTTTTTTTTACAAGTAAGGTAGGGCGTGTCACATGTTTTTTCTACAAGCGCAGTAGGGCTAAACTCTACGCCGGAATCTTTTTGGGTAAAAAATGTCTGGTACGAAAGACTAGAGCGGGCATCAAGGAGCGCCTCCCCCTCTTTTGAGGTGGGTTTTACCTGGTTTAAGAAAGGAGAGTAGGCAATCAGAGGAATTTTTAGGCTTTTACACAGGGCGATTGCTATTGTTGCTGCAAGGCGCAGAGGAGTAAAATTTCCCGGCCCCTCTGGGATTGCCACTGCATCCAATTTGATCTGGCCGTTGTCTGTAAGCTCTTGTATCCTAATGGGTAAGCTGTGGGATTGGGGCGCATCTACCTGTCGGACGACCTCTAAGGACTCGTTTAGAATAAAAACGGTTCCGGTTTGGTAGCTTAAGTCTATAACAAGGATATACATAGAGGATTAAGTTAGCAAAAATCGTTAATATTTGGTACATAAAAGGGGGTGGGTTGCACGTCTATTTCCAATCAATTCAGCGTGAGCCGATTGGAATAAAATGTTTGGTAGTCTACCGCGAAAACGATTCTCTGTGGTAAGATTGTCCAATTGAATCACCAATTTAGTTGAAAAAGTACCTTGGAATACAAAAAACCAAAAAAAAAGACTCCGAAGAAGCAGGAGAATCCTAAGTCGATCAAGTCCGGTTCGGTCTTCGTGCTTCCCCTGACAAAAAGGCCTTTTTTCCCGGGAATGGCTGCCTCGTTGACTATTGAGCCGGGCCCCTTTTATGAGGCATTGAAATCGATAGCCAAGTCGGAAGATCGCTATGTGGCCCTCTCTATGACGAAAAAAGAGAACGTAGGGATCTATTCTGTAGGTTTTAACGACCTTCATCCGATTGGCGTTCTTGCAAAAGTTCTACGAGTTGCCCCTTTACAAGAGCAAGGAGCTCAGGTGTTTTTGAGCGTTGAGTGTCGTATTGAACTTAAGAAGCCTAAAACGCAAACTAAACCTTTGAAAGCCTCTTTTATTCCCCATTTTGACAACTTTGAAGGAGAAGATGAGGAGCTCATAAAGGCCTATTCAACAAGTATTTTGACAACGACCAAAGAGTTATTAAAACTCAACCCGCTTTTCAAAGAGGAATTGCAGGTTTTCTTGGGTCACTCCGATTTCACTGATCCGGGACGGCTTGCCGATTATTCGGTGGCTTTGACAACAGCGACTCGTGAGGAGCTGCAGCAAGTTTTAGATGCACTCGATCTTAAAGAAAGGAGCGAAAAAGCGCTTCTTCTTTTGAAAAAGGAGCTCGATCTAAATCAGCTGCAAAACACCATCACCCAAAAAATTGAAGCGAATATCACCAAGTCGCAAAAAGAGTATTTTCTTAAAGAGCAGCTTAAAACGATCAAAAAAGAGCTTGGTCTAGAAAAAGACGACAAGACACTTGATGTGGATAAATTTGAAAAACGTCTAGAAAAATTGACTGTTCCGGCCCCCATTTTGAAAACTATCAATGAGGAGCTAGATAAGCTGGCGTTTTTGGATGTGCAATCCGCTGAGTACGGGGTCTGCAGAAATTACCTGGATTGGCTTACTTTAGTCCCCTGGGGGTTAAAATCAAAAGATGTGTTTGATGTCGAACGGGCAAAAGAGATCCTCGACAAAGACCACTACGGCCTTGAAGATGTTAAAGAACGCATTTTAGAAATTATAGCAATCAGTCAGCTTAGCCGTACAACCCGCGGTAAAATCATCTGTTTAGTCGGACCTCCCGGGGTGGGAAAAACGAGTATTGGAAAGTGTATTGCTCAAGCTCTGAATCGGAAGTTTTTCCGTTTTTCTGTTGGGGGAATGCGCGATGAGGCTGAGATCAAGGGGCATAGACGTACCTATGTGGGAGCAATGCCCGGTAAATTGGTTCAGGCGCTCAAAACAACAAAAACGGTGAATCCTGTTATATTGATCGACGAGATTGACAAGATTGGAAATGGTCACTATGACCCGTCTGCAGCATTGCTCGAGGTGCTTGATCCGGAGCAAAACGCCGATTTCATGGATCATTACCTCGATGTCCCTTTAGATCTTTCGAATGTGTTATTCATTGTCACGGCCAATACCCTAGATACTATTCCAAACCCTTTATTAGATCGCATGGATGTGATACGTCTTTCCGGTTATATTCTGGAGGAAAAGGTCAAAATAGCCGAAAAGTATCTTATTCCTAAAACTAGAAAAGAGTCGGGATTGAAAGCGACTCAGGTAAAGCTGCACCAGGATGCGGTCATTGCGATGATTGATGGCTACGCTAGAGAGGCGGGGGTGCGCAACCTGGAGAAGTTGATTCAGAAAATTATGGGTAAGGCGGCGAAAGAGGTCGTTACCAAAAAGAAAAAATCGGTTGTTGTAACCGAAGAAAATCTCACAGACTACCTTAAGCAGCCTATCTTTACGCAGGATCTCCTTTATGCAGATCCACCTCCTGGAGTGGTTGTGGGTCTTGCTTGGACAAGCATGGGTGGGGCCACATTGAGTATTGAAGCGGTTAAAACGCCGAATGTGGATAAAACGGCTATGAAGCTAACAGGAAATCTCGGAGAGGTGATGAAAGAGTCTGCGCAGATCGCTTGGACCTATTTTATGAGCTCTATCGAAAAGTTCGCGCCCCATTACCGTTTTTTTGAAAAGAACGAGATTCATATCCACGTACCCGAGGGAGCTACACCAAAAGATGGCCCATCAGCTGGTATCACTATGGTAACAGCCCTTTTTTCTCTACTTATGGATGTAAAGGTGTTGAAAGGTCTTGGGATGACCGGAGAGATCACCGTTACAGGTAAAGTTCTTCCTATCGGCGGGGTTAGAGAGAAGGTAATCGCTTTAAGGCGTTCAAAATTAGACCACCTCATTCTCCCCAAGGAGAATAAGAGGGACTTTGATGAACTTCCCGATTATCTAAAAACGGGAATTCATGTAGTATTTGTGGATACATATGAGGATGTCTTCAAAGTTGCATTCGACTACCCCAATAATAAACGTATCCAAGTGGCATCCAGCCCTGAAGCGTAAAGTCCTAGCTCCCGATACACTAGCAGAATCGATAGATAGTTTAAGGGAGCAAAACAAAAGGTTGATCACATTGAACGGATCTTTCGATCTTCTCCATGCCGGACATTTGGAAATGGTGACCCAAGCTTTTGATTTGAAAGGGGACGACGGAGTGGTTTTAGTAGCACTCAATACCGACGCTTCGATTCGCCGGTATAAATCCGTTGATCGACCGATCATCGATCTTGAGGGGCGCTTGAAAATGATGGCCTCTTTTCTATTTGTCGACTATGTCACCTGGTTTGATCAAGACGATCCAATAGAACTCCTAAAAATTTGTCGACCCGATATCCATGTCAACGGTTCTGAGTACGGGAGCAACTGTATTGAGGCTGATACTGTCCGAGCGGGGGGTGGAAAACTTTTTATTGTAGAGAAGCTCGAGGGGCTATCCACCTCGTCGATTATAAAAAAAATCTCACATCTGGGGGAAAAAGTTGGTTAGATTATTTTGTTATTTGATGGTTGCGGTTTTCCTTTTAGACACCTACCAATTTTTTCAGCTTTTTTCGGGAGCTTCCCCCTACGTGCAATCGATCATCCCCCTCACACCGATAAAAACGATTCTGATGTTTCAAGATTTCCCTCTAGATCGTCAATTGTATGATCTTTTGCTTTCTCAAAAAAGTGCTCTTTCCTTTGAAGCCTTAGATCCGATCACTCAAGCAGTGCTGTCTAAAATACTTGGTGAAGGTCGCCAGCAGGGAACTATGGACATCCCCTTTTTGGGGTTGTCGATAGTGAATGGGCAATTTTTCCGCATATTTACCCCTGCACTTTTACATGCTAATTTCATACATATTCTGTTCAATCTGTTGTGGTTTGCTCCTCTAGGATCGATGATTGAAAAAAGGGCGGGCCCTATAAAGTTGCTTGTGCTGATTTTATTAACGGGAAGTCTAGCGAATGTTGCCCAGTTTTTGGTGACCGGTCCCCTTTTTCTTGGGGTGTCGGGGGTAGTTTGTGCACTCGCTGGTTTTATTTTCATCCGTACAAAAAGGGCTCCTTGGGAGGGTTATCCACTCTCGAAGTCTGGGATAAGTCTGTTATTTATTTATATATTGTTTCTGACGCTTATCGAGTTATTTGGACAGGTATTTGTCTTTTTGAGCGGGACTACAGTGGTAAGTCCGATAGCGAATACGGCACATTTGACGGGTGCTTTATTTGGGGGGATTTTAGGTTTTAATCGATGGTTTAGGTGTTCATCTTGAGTTTACGAGAATTAACGATTTTGGGTTGCGGATCGCAGCAACATACAAGAGAAAGGAACCATAATGCCTATTTATTGCGTTGGAAAAAAGAGGGATTCTTGTTTGATCCTGGTGAGGCAACGCAAAGACAATTTATTTTTGCAAATATTGCCCCAACGGCGGTGACCAGAATTTTTGTAAGCCATTTCCACGGGGATCACTGTTTGGGATTGGGAGCGATGATTTTGCGACTTAATCTAGATAAAGTTCCCCAGCCTATACATATCTACTATCCCGAGAGTGGAAAAAGATACTTTGATAACCTTAGATACTCCTCTATTTATACGCAAACAATCACGATTGTGGAGCACCCGGTAAAGGTCTCCAAGGAGATGACCCTTGTGGATGAGACCGAAGATTTTTTTATCTACGGTGCGATGCTAAACCATGGGATTGATTGTGTTGGCTGGCGTATTCAGGAGAAAGATACGCGTAAATGTATCCAGTCAAAATTAAAGGAAAAGGGTGTGCAAGGACCGATGGTCAAAGAGCTCCTTGAAAAGGGGGTGATTGTAACTCAGTACGGGCGAGTGGATATAGATGATGTATCCTATGTTAGACCGGGTGATAGCGTAGCTGTGGTGATCGATACATTAGATTGCCCACAAGCCGTTGAGCTGGCAAAGCATGCTAAATTACTTTTGATCGAATCGACCTACCTTGAAGAGGAGAGAGAGCTTGCCGAAAGCTACAAACACATGACTGCAAGTCAGGCTGCGAAAATTGCTAAACAGGCTGAAGTAGAGAAGCTGGTGATGACCCATTTTTCCGCCAGGTATTCTGACCAAACTCTTTTTGAAGAGGAGGCCAGAAAAATCTTTATGAATGCATATGCGGCTCAAGATCTGAAACGGTTCTCTTTTTAATCGAGCGTTGTATCGGGATTTTCTGCTATGTGTGCAAAGTGGTCTATGAGAGAATAGCGCTCCTCGGCACTGGAGAAAGCCAGAAGCTCTTTGACAAGTTTTTTCATTTCATCGGGATTGTCAGAATCAATTAAATGCCTTGCAGCCTGGTAATAAGAGGCCTCTACTCCATCGGCTTCAAGCTCTTGCAGCATCATATTTTCTATGATTTTTGCGTTGGTGCGCAACTCATCTGTCAAAGATTTTGATTGGTGCACTCTGGATGCTGTCTCTTTAAGATGAACGATGTTTTCCGCGATTTTTTTCAAAATATCGGGTTGCATGACGGCATCTCTTAGGCGAATTAGCCGTATAAATTGTCGAAGGTGTAGTTGAAGCTGATGTTTTAGTTCATCTTGATGCATAAAAAGTTCCTATTTTTTTTTGACACTAATAGATCCCCCCCTTTTTGTAAAGATGGAGACCCTTAATATAAAAGAGATCGCATTTTTCGAGCTATGATGGGCAATTTTTTTACTGTGGAGTAAAATGCGATCCTAGGAGTGTGAAACTTTGGAGTTTTGAGATAATGGGCTCTTTTTTTTTATTGTTAAGTGGTAGATTCTAAGAAGAAAATAAGCGGAGCCAAGGGTGAAAAAGGGGATAGCTAAAAAGAAAAAATAGAGCTGGGGACGAGAGTCCCGATCTTTTTTCAGGATAAAAGGGCTATCACCGATCCGCTCAAAAGTTTCTGGATCATTTTTAGACGCAACGGTACGAAGGCTGTATTCTGTGAGGGCTTTTTCTCGCAAAGAGAGAAAACCTAAAGAAAGTGGCTTAAAGTCCATTTGCAAGTAAATAGAGACCTCATTCTCTGTAAGGTAATGAATGAAAAGAGGGGACTCTGTTTCCTTATTTGTTAGTATCCAGCCTGTATCTCTCATAAAAAGGGTTCGTAAGGAGGGGGAATGTTTTGGTTGTGGAGGTCCGATCTCTTTCAAAAGATTTTTTTTGTGATCGATCCACTGAATCCGTTCTATATAGGGCCATTTTTTTAAAATGGATGCATCTGCTTTCAAAATGTCATCATGGTAAATACTCTGCAGGGATTTTGCGAGCTGTTGTATATGATGGATATACTCCTGTGCCCCTGAAAATGCGATCGAATCGTAGTGAAAGAGCTTTTTTTCAAGAATCGCAATTTCCCTCTTCTTTTCATTGAACAGCGTTACGACCAAAGCTAAAGCTATTGAAGAGAGGCAAAAACCGATCCACCAGTGGAGTTTTTCCCTTTTTCGGGCAATTTTAAAAAGATCGATAAAAACCAAAAGGGTGCTGAGGGCGGTGGCCACCAGATATATCCAGATTTCAAATGAATACGGGTGCACCATTTGCATCAAGAGTGGCTCATTGATCCCCTCTAGAGTTCTTTTAGTTTCTACCTGATACCCTTTCCAGGTGTACGTTCCCCCTCTTTTCAAATCTGGATCTTGGATTTTAAAAAAGGGGATCGAACTATCAAAAGTCTCTTTTTTGACAAAAGAGAGCTGAAGGTTCTCAAATGGTGCTAGAAATAATGTTTCAAAATCGTGAATCTCCAGAACGCGGTGCCCTCCCCCTTTTTGTGGTAGAATACGGTAGTAAGAGGTTCTAACAGGGGATTCTTCTCTAGACCATAATGCAGAGGAGATTTTTAAGCTTTTTTTGGAAAAATAGTTATTGTCTAAACCGACTCGTTGTACGGGTTGAAGGATTTTCCAATTATCGTCAGTATATTGCACAAGAATAGGCCATTTCGATCCCTGGATTGTGAGTTGACCCAAATAGTTTTTTTGACCTAGAATATCGAGCTTTTGTGTTTTTTGTTCTAAAGCAAAGAAATACCGCTCGACACTACTTTTTAGAGCAGTCCTAGATTTCGACTCTATCTTCTCTACTGCTTTGACCAATAGTCCTATCGAGACGATCGATACAACAAGAAATGCGTAAGAGATATATCTATTCATCCTTTTTTTCTATTTCAAAGACGAGCATTTTTGTAAACAACTCCAGAAAATCAAGAAAATTTTTCGG
>CAYFOX010000047.1:8343-9045 GCA_964344875.1 uncultured bacterium | reverse complement strand
TTAGTAAGCTCTACACAACATTCTCGCCGCTCGTCACTTCATTATTACTGTCACAAAACTTTGCAGCTATCTCGCTGCTATTCTTCGTCTTACACTCATCGTGTTCGTTGAAGATGTTCAAAACAATATCACCGAGCAAGATTATTTCGCAACGATTTCTTTTTTTTCATCTTCATAATGATTTTGTAAGTCATTGAAGTTGAATGCTTTACAATGAATAAAAATTCCTTATTTTTCGTTTTTTTTAAGTTTTTTTCTCCTTGATTTTATGCGATTTATGTACACAAAATACTGTCTGAGCACGATTCTCTTTACAAAAGAATAAAAAATTAATTTTACTAAGTTTTTGGTAGAGTTCTCGCCGCTTCTTAAGCTATCTCAAAACCGTTAGACAACACCTCCCTCTTGGTTGCCTCCTCTTGTTTCAAGGTGGTGATTCATTGCCGCAAATAAATTGGGGGGGGTTAAGAATGGACTTGTTTGGATCGAAAAATTTTTTTGATCTATAGTCGGTACTTTATCAGCTGCGCTTGTGCCGTATTGCAAGGTGGCACTAATCTCTACTTTTTCTTGGTCAGTGCAATTTGGCACATCTACAAACACCGTTTCTAATTGCTCTTCGCTTTTTTCCTGATCTATTCTAAATCCGGGCTGGTTTTGTTTTTGCAACGGCCAATCAACTACTCCGGCGCTATAATGGGA
>CAYFOX010000047.1:3240-8333 GCA_964344875.1 uncultured bacterium | reverse complement strand
GTCTTACACTCATCGTGTTCGTTGAAGATGACAACACAATAACACTCGCGCCGAATTTAACGCAACATCTTTTGTTTTTTTTCGCTTGACCCCTCTAAAACAGGTGTGAGAGAATAGTTTTATCTACAGTGTAGAGGACTATAAATCTTTACCTTTCTCCGTAAAAATTTCAGAACTTAACACTTAAAAATAAATTAAATATTTAACATTCCAAAGGCTTCTCTTCACATGAAAAAGGTATTTGAAACAGGATCGATTAAAGAACTATGGGGCGTGACGGTATCCCTGGCGATTAGTTATTTCTCCATGTTCGTCATGACTTTCGTCGATCGGGTATTTCTTGCCGCTTACTCACAGGATGCTCTGACCGCTTGCACAACTGCCGGTACACCCGCGTGGGCGATTATATTCGCCGTTGTCACCCTGATTTCTATGTCCGAAGTGATTATTGCGCAAAGAAATGGGGCTGGTCATTATAAAGCGCTAGGCTCAACCCCTTGGCAAATGGTGTACCTAACCTTATTAGCAACACCCATCCTTTTTTATTTTGCCCCCCATATAGCCGACTGGATTCTGCAACCTACCCCCTATAATAAGGAGTGGTTCATTTGGACGATCTATTCAAGCCCTGCCTACTTTCTTTTAGCGGCATTTACCGCATTTTTTGTGGGACAAGGAAAATCGAACATTATTAAATGGCTTGCCTTATTGGGTAATGCCGTTAACATTGTTTTAGATTACTTTTTGATTTTTGGATACAAGACGATAATCCCTTCTTTAGGAGTAAAAGGAGCAGTTATCGCAACCGGTGCCGGCACATTTATACAAGCTCTTATCCTGTTTTTTATCTTTTTTAGAAAAAAAAATCGGGAGGAGTTCGGAACAGCTGTTTTTAAATTTGACCGCGAACAATTCTACCAGATTTTAAAAATTGGGTTTCCGCCTGGAATCTTCATTCTTTTCGAGATAGCCGGTTGGGCCCTTTTCTACCACATGATGACAGCTCTTTCCCCTTTACACATCACCACGGCAAACTTGGTACAATCCATTTTAATGCTCTATTTCTTTTTTGGATGCGGTTTAGAAAAAGGGGCTTCTGCCATTGCTGGAAATTTGATAGGGGCCAATAAAAAAGATAGCCTTTCTAATTTAGCTCGCTCGGGGGTTATTTTAAGCTTTGGCTATCTTTTATTTACCTGTCTTAGCCTCTTTCTATTTTCCGATTTTCTCATCATCAACCTAGTTAACAAAGAGACTGTCCCCGTAGATATCTCCACATTAGTCTACTGCACAAAAATGGTAATGCCGTTGCTTTGCATTTACATTCTTTTTGAAAATTTCCGCTGGCTTTTAGGCGGGATCCTAATTGCTGCCGGGGACACTTTCTTTATGATGTTGACCGGTTTTTTCTCTGTATGGATCTTCATGCTCCTACCCACCTATCTTTTTGTATATGTGTTAAAAGCACATGTGATCTATGCCTTCTGGGTATGGCTCTTTTACAGCATTTTTGCGACATTACCAATCTATTTACGCTATAAAAGCACGGGTTGGAAAGAGCGCGCTCGCTTAATCCAAGACAGTAAAGTGTCTACTGAGTTGGAGCCTCTGGTTTCGCAAAACGAAGAATCTTAATCACCCTCCCCATAAATTACGGCCTGCAATGAATCTGAAGATCCCCCCTCGCCTTTTCTTAGCCCCTATGGAGGGGCTTGGCGCCATCGAATTTCGTAAAATGCTCGCCGTGATTGGGGGATTTGATGAATGCGGAACAGAATTTATACGCATCCCGACAAACCCTCACATTCCTAGCCTGGTTAGCAGGTACAACCCAAACGCCACATGGCCCATTCCACAAGCAGCGCAGCTGATGGGGGTCAACGCAAAAGATTTGGCTGAAGCAGCCTATCTGTTAGGGGAAAAAGGGGCTCCTCGGGTCGAGCTCAACTGTGGCTGTCCATCCAATACCGTAACCGGGAAAGGGGCCGGCTCCAGCCTTTTAGATACCCCCGACACCCTTTTTGAGATTTTAACAAAAATGTGCCAAAAATGCCCTGTTCCGGTTACGGCAAAACTGAGAATTGGAGTCAATGACGACCTGAATTTTCAAAAAAATATCCGTCTGGTTCAAGAGGCAGGCTGCACGATGCTTACCCTTCATGCGAGAACAAAAACTGACGGCTATCTGCACCCCGCTAGGTGGGAATACATCCAGGAGGCAAAAAAACAACTCAGTATCCCTGTTTGTGGCAACGGCGACATAACCTCAGCAGAAAAAGGGCTCGAAATGTTAAAAAAAACGGGCTGCGACCACTTAATGATTGGACGAAGAGCAGCAAGCGACCCTTTCATTTTTAAAAAAATCCGTTGCGCCCTAGAAAACCGGGATTTTTTCGAGGATATCCCCCTACTTTTTGAAGCTCTTGAGGTCTTTTTTCAGGAAATTTTTCTCAGAGAATCCCCCATGGGTTCTATCAAACAATTGGGAAGTTTTCTATTGACCGATGATACGGTACTACGCCGAGAGTTTTTGACTCGCCCCTACAGCTCACCTTTGGAGGCTAAAGAGCAGCTTATTGGTTCGCTTCAAAACCTCTTTTGCACCCTATCTCACTCTAAGTAAGCCTTTAAACATATAAATTGTATTTTTATTTATAAAATACTATTTTAAGGAAAATTGAGGGTGTATGCGCGACAAACGCAGACGTATTGTCATTTTAGGAGGGGGCTTTGGGGGAGTATATACCGCCAAGCATCTGCACTCCCTTTTTTCCAAAGACGAGGTCGAAATCTGCCTTGTTAATCGTGATAATTACATGACTTTTCAGCCTATGCTTGCGGAGGTGATTGGAGATGCATTAGGGGTGTATGATACAGTGAGCGCTCTATCATCGCTGCTTCCCAAAACCTCTCTTTATATAAATGAAATAGAAAAAATAAATCTTCAGGAAAAAAAGGTATTTTTAATCTGCCCTTTCAAAAAACAGCATATTATTCTCGAGTATAATGAACTGATTCTTGCACTAGGAAATTCTACCGACTTTATCCATCTCCATAATGGGGTCGCGCAACATGCTCTCAGATTCAAAAATCTTTCCGATACGTTGATTTTAAGGAATCACATCATAAATGTTTTTCAGGCAGCAGCCACGGAGACAAATCCTCAATTAAGGCAAGCTCTCTTGACTTTTGTCATCGGAGGTGCAGGATTTACGGGGACGGAGGTTGCAGCCGAACTTTGTGATTTTTTAGATAAAATGCTCAAAAAAATACCCAGCATAAAAAAAGATGAGCTACGAGTGTATCTAGTCCACTCAAAAGAGATCATCCTGAATGAATTATCCCCCTCACTCGGTAAATATGCTATGGAACTTTTACGCAAAAAAGGGGTCACGTTAAAAATTGGGACGAAAGTTGAATCGGTAACTCCCCACCACGCAGTCCTAAGTAATCACGAAAAAATTGCTTCAAAAACGGTTATCTCTACAGCACCAACTAACCTTAACCTCATTTTAGCAGCAACCCCAGGTTTGCCAGTAACTCATGACCGGATCAAAACGCTACCTAATCTTCAGGTGGAAGGCTTTGACAACGTTTGGGCTCTGGGAGATGCAGCACATATCCCGCTTCCCAACGGCCATTTTGCCCCCCCTACAGCCCAATTTGCAGTACGAGAAGCAAAAGTTCTAGCGCAAAACATCGCCAATAAACTCTCTCAACGCCCTTTAAAGCCATTCGATTTTAAACCACTTGGCCTTTTGGCAGCTTTGGGCCATCGCAAGGCGGTAGGAGAACTCTTTGGATGTATAAAAATCTCAGGTTTCTTTGCCTGGCTGATGTGGAGAGGCATCTACTGGTCCAAAATGCCCGGCATATCAAGAAAACTAAAGGTGTTATTCACCTGGATTTTAGATCTTTTTATCCCCTCGGAGCCTGTAGTTTTAAATATTAGCTCTAAAAAAACGATGCATTATCTCCACTTTAAAGCCTCTGAGATGGTCTTTGATCAGGGTGATTTAGCCGACTATCTCTATATCGTTTTAAAAGGCAGGGTGGCTATCATAAAAAAATTCACAACCGATGGGGAAAAAATACTCAAAGAGCTGAGCGCAGGGAGTTTTTTTGGGGAAATTGCTCTATCTAAAGATATCACCCGAACTGCAAAGGTTGTTTGTCTAGAGTCGACCGATCTAATTGCCATACCAAAAGAGGAATTTTTAGTAATGAAAGATAATTTCTCGGAATTGGATAAGTTTTTGAGCACTGTGCAACAAGAGAGGCTTGAAGAGCTACATAAATTCAAAAAAACCTCTTAACCGAATTTTTTTTGCAAACTGACAATCCCCTTATCATCAACTATGGCGCACTCATTAAAAAGTTCGCGAGGATTTTCCTTGGCGATTTTCGCTATTGGATTAAAATTAAGTGCTTCATGGGGACATTTGAGGGCTTTTTCCCTGTTGATTGACTTAGCTATAAAAGGAAGCCCTAAAAGAACGGTTTGCTCAATACGTTCATTCAAGTTTTGTCCCAAGTTTGGGTTGTTTACCAGATTCAATAAAACTGCCGGAATGTATTTGACCAAAACTCTGTTCTCCCAGCTAAAAGCATCGTGTATGCTTTCTAATTCCTCGGGAGCAAGTTTGAAAAGGGCCTTTTTTAAAAGATGGGCCTCATAAGGGTTTGTGAATCGCATCATCGACCCTACCCTTAAAAGAATCGGATTTAAATTCCCCTCTGTCCCGATTTCCAAAGCTTTTGCCCGCTTTTCCAAAAATGCATCCCAGGCTTTGGCTGATCCTAAAAGAGAAATATTTTTACACGCCTCCCTAACATCTAACAAAAGCTGATGTGTTTTTTCATTATAATTAAGGGAGGTGCAGGGCTCTACATGCCCCTGTGCTCCAGCTACATCACAGATATGTCCAATAAAAGCACAATCCATCAATACCTGATCCTCGAGAAAATCGGACTTTTTTATCTCATCAAATAACTCTACACCACCTTCAAAGTGGGCGATATGACCAAAATGGTTTTGTTTAGCCAAACGGACTAAAATATCACGACTCTTTTGGTTTAAAGAGCTATACGAC
>CAYFOX010000047.1:0-3197 GCA_964344875.1 uncultured bacterium | reverse complement strand
AAATAGAATGTAACAGCGCATCAATTTTTCCATCTCCTCTTCACTTTTGATCTCTAGTTTTTCAAAAGTAGTGCGAAAAAATTTCTGCATGTCCCTAAAGGTGCCATATTTTAGTCTATATTGAGGATCCTGTTTGTAAGTCAAAAAAAGATAATCCCTATAATTACCTTTAGCAAAAACCTCAAATGCTTTCAGGGTCAAAACTGTTCTATCAAATTCGGGATAAAATTTTTTATATAGAATGTACGAGGGGCTATAATCTGATACCAATCCTACGCTTTCCTGTGTCATATGCACTTTTTGGTCGGCAAGCCACTCGATTTCGGGAACCTCTTTTACAAGGTTTTTGATCCATGAGGTTGTATATCCTATGGATTGGATCGTTTCCACTGCCCCTTTTTCCCTCTGCCTCGGTTTCATGCCAATAAGGAAAAGGGAAATACAGACTAAAGCTAGATGAAGTATTCTCACCATGATACTGAGTATATCTCAGCGGGTAGTTAACCCTAAAGAATTAAAAAGAATCGCCACCTGGTTTTTTTCAAAAATTTCAATCGCAAGTAACAGAACCTCTTGAATGACCTCCTGGTAGTCAGACTGTTCCATTTTTTTGGTAAAACAAATAATTTGCACTTGGGGTCCTAACTGCGTCAAGTAATTAAGATGAACAGAAACTAACTCTTTTTGATCTATCAACGGGTGGTTTTTAAGTTGATCTAAAAGAGCATTTACCGCTTGTCGGATATTGGCCATTTTTCTGGAGTCAACATAAAAATTTCTTTCGATTTTTTTTGAGGTTATTTTAGAGACGTTCTCAATCGAAATAGTCAAGAAATTGGAGTTCGGGACAAATAGAGGCCTTTTCTCTTCCGTGCGAAGCCTTGTAGACCTCCAACCAATATGCTCGACATAACCCTCAAAATTTTGGTCTAAAGCTCTTATTTTATCACCTAAACTAAAAGGGCGATCCAGCATTACTGTAAAACCGCCAAAAAAATTAGACAGTAAATCTTTTGCAGCAAAACTGATCCCGACACCAGCTGCACCTCCAAAAGCTAAAACCCCAGAGACTGGTATATGAAAAACAGGAAGGAGAAGAAGGAGGGCAAATATCGTCAAAATAACCCTCATAAGGCGAGAAACCGCACGTACAGAGGTGAGATCTACATGGGCAAAAAGATACCTACCATTTATAAAACGATTCTCTACCCCACCGATAAATCGATATATAGATAAAACTAGAAAAAAGATCACCCCTAATTCTAAAAGATAGATCGTATAACTCTCCAGAGCGCTAATCTGGTTGAGAACAAAAACAAAAAACAACCACCAAATAAAAAAATAAAAAGGATAGGCAACAGCCTCTACAAAAACATTTTGGCGAAGTTTGAGGTTTCTAAAGACAAAATATCCAAAAAACGTCAAAACCGCTGCAAGGGCTGCAAGCGAAAGAATGATAACAACTTCAATACTCATAAAAACTTGCAACAATCATGCCCTCCAAAAAAATACCTTGCAAGCTTGTTTTTTTTTGCGTATGAAAAAGATAGTGTTTTTAGTCAAAATGAGGAAAACATGATTAGATTTTTAAAGTGGGTATTTACTTGTGCTCTTTTGCTTGGTGGCTTGAGCCTTGGCCTTACCGGTGTAATCGGTGATGATTATAACTTACTTGGCCTTCTTTTTGGTGACGGTTGGTTTTATAGACTAATCTTGATCATTATCGGTGTATCAGCAGTTGGAGAAATCGGTTTCTGGTTTCTTTCAGCTAAGCCCTGGTCATGCTGCGATGACAAAAGAAAGTAGTCTCTTTCTTAAAAAATTGTGCCAATAATCAACTTTTTGGCACATGTTTATTTGACCCGAAATCGCTCGGGTCTTTCTCGACAAATCTTTTTATTTTAAGCTCTTCGCTCTAGAGGCTGACTTGGCTTTAGTGTCTTGTCAAATTCCCCTTTTTCAAGTAGTGTTAAGTAAGTTTAAAAATAAGCAGCACATTTTTTATGCCTTTCACTCTCGGGGGCGACTGGTACCCTTCAGAAAATACGCGTAAAACGAAACCTCTACTTTCGATTGAGAAAAGACGTAATACAGAGGTTACTCTCATTAAAGGGCTAAAGCTGATGCCCATTGAGGCCGAAGCTCTTTTAAAAACTGCTAAAAGAGAACTGGGGTGCGGAGGATCATACAAAGATTTTACATTTCTTTTTCAGGGTAATCACCTTGAAAAATTAAAAACCACCCTGCGTGAAATGGGATTCAAAATTTAAACCCGCTCAATTTTACCATCAAGGTCTAATCGTCTCTTCCTCTTTTAGATCTCAGTAGTGCCAACACTACTGCAGAGGCCTGCGACACGTTTAAGGAATCTATACGCCCTAGCATCGGTATAATTAAATGGAAATCAGAGGACTTTGACATCAACGACTTCACCCCCTCCCCTTCAGATCCGAAAACAAGGCAAACTTTGTCTGGAAAATCAAATGTATAGACCGATTCCGCCTTCTCCGATAATTCTAGGGAAGCTATCCAATAACCCTCCTCTTGGAGCTTCTTGATTGCGTCGACACCATTGGAAACGGTCGAACGGGGAACGATTTCGGAGCCACCCATACTCACCTTAGAAACAGTAGGGGTGATAGGGGTTCCCCGATTTTTTGTGTGCAAAATCCAATCCACACCAAAACACTCGCAAGCTCTCATGATCGCCCCCATATTTTGGGGATCCTGTATGGAATCAAGCAAAACAACGACGCTTTTGCTTTTTTTCTTGAGTTGATCAATACAAGTACGGAAGGAAACCTCCTCATCCAAGACCTCAGCGATAATTCCTTGATGAGATTCAGATTGCACGATCTTATTCATCTCATTTTTGTCGGCAAGCTTCACCTTAAAGCCCTTCCGTTGATAATCATTCAAAAGCTCTTTCGAGGAAGTTGTGATGGAAATAACCCGCTTACTTTGGTAGGTTGCCACTTCTTCAACGGTATTTTTACCCATAATTTTTCTAATCATAAGGCGACGATTTTACCACAAGAGCTCAAATGTGTACAATAAACCATTTTTAGTCTTTTTGGGCGCGCACTCTTATATCTTGGGATTCAATTTTTCATAGCGACATTCCAAACCCATGATTTTAAAATCTTCTGGAATAAAAGATGTTTTTTATACCAATTAATTGTTTTATTAATTACTTG
>CAYFOX010000046.1:3688-9053 GCA_964344875.1 uncultured bacterium | reverse complement strand
ACCTACGACGTTAACAGTCTTTTTTTTCATAAATATCCACTAGTTTTCTATCGCTTTTAATTACTACTAATCAATTAGATCATCAACTAATATCTTTAATAATTAAGGATTATTGAGATAGATTCTTGTTAGACTTTAGAGGAACAGGATCCGTTTATAGGAGTATAAAAGCTTTTAGCAAATAAATTTTGGGTCTGCTTCACCTTTTTTTGCTAGTTTCCTGTTGAAAGCTTTTTAATGGAAAACTCTTGATCTTTATTAGCCTATTGTTTTGCAACTTAATGTCCTGGTTGACTACCTAGCATAAAGGATACTGTTTAGTTGTAATAAAAAGACCTGAGCTTATCAGTTTAATCTGAAAGAGTTTTTGTTTTCTTTTGCTTGATTCGATTTGGGGAGAGCTTCGGAAAGTAGAGGGGCTTTTTTCAGATCAATAACAGGTTTTTTAAGAAAATCTTTTTAGCCTAAGGAGACAATTTTTCGTTGTATTTGCCCCATGTGAAACATAAGATCCTGACTTTGTTTCTCTAGACCTTTCGTCACCTGGCGGATACTTGACATCACTGTGGAGTGGTCCTTATCAAAGTATTTTCCGATCTTTAAGTAGGGCATTTTTAATAGAGATCTAAGAAGATACATCGAGATTTGGCGTGGTAAAACAGATTCCCTTGCTTGAGATTTATTCAAAAGGTCGTCGGGTTGGATCCCAAACGATTGTGAGACAATATCAAGAATTTTCTCTGCATTCAAAACCTCTTTTGTCTCCTGGACAATAAGCTGATCGATGATTTTTTTTATATCTTGTTTGGATTTTTTTTGATTATGCGCCAAAGAGAGCGACTGCACGACTTTTTCTATCGATTTAGGAGTTTTCATCTCCACGATAACTTTGTCTATGAAATCTGAATCGAGTTGCAATTTGAAACGCTGCATTTTAAGCTTGAGAACCTGGTAAAGCTCCTCTTGTGTTTGGAGCCGTTCAACAGATAAGACAATTCCCCACTCAAATCGGCTGATTAATCGCTCTTCAATCTCCTCAAGTAATTGAGGGGGGGAGCTTGAGGCTAAAATAATTTGCTTTTCATGGATATGTAAATGGTTAAAGGTGTGGAAGAGCTCTTCCTGGGTAGCAAACCGCTTTGAAAAAAGATGCACGTCGTCGATAATTAAGGTATCGATTTTTCTATAGCAATTGCGAAAATCTTCCATGCGAGAGGAGCGAATTGCACCTACTACATGTTGGGTGAAGGTTTCAGCGGAGATATAAAGAACATTTTTTCCTAATCCCTCAAGAAGCTTTTTCGCACCCTGCAAAAGGTGTGTTTTTCCCGATCCGGTCGGTCCATAAAGATAGATCGGATTCAAAAATTCAAATGTTTGCAAAAGGGCGCTTTTGAAAAGCTTAACTGTCATCTCTGTGGTAGAATTGGTGGCAAACGTTTCAAAAGTGTGATCGGGGTCTACTGTGTCGGAGATGAAAGAGAGAATTTTTTGGTGGATCTCATGGGACGATTTTTTCATGTCCTCAGATTGTGAGGTGCTCTGAGTTTGCCCAATTTTGATGTGGACCTGTATTTTTCTTCCGTTATTGTTGAGAAGACTCTTATCGATTTTGGACTCTATGTGCTCTTTAAACCAGTTGATTTGCAGGGCATCATCTGCCTCTAAGTAGAGGTTACAAGAATTGAAATTGACAATTTTCAGGGGGCGCAACCACCTATCAACCACCTCTCTTGAGAGATGGTTTTCTTGTTCTAACAGGAATTCTTCCCAAATACGTGGTATCATTTCTTCAGGCTTTGTATCTTAGATTTTTGTGAAATTTTCATCATCAAAAATTGTTGTGCTACCCCTAGGAAAGTAGAAAAAGCAAAATAGATATTTAGTCCCGCAGCTAGGTTATAGAAAAACAGCGTCAGCATAACAGGCATAATCATTTGCATAGTTGCGGCCTGTCGTTGACTCTCTTCTGTTGCTGCAGTCATAGTCGGTGAAGATAGTTTAGTTTGCACAAACATGATTAGACCGGTGATGATCGGCAAAAGATGGAACTCATTTCCAATAAAGGGGAGTGGATAACCCCAGCTGAAGAGGATGTCGGGAGCGGCGAGATTCGGAATCCATGAGGTGATTAGGAACGGGACACCTCTCAATTCGAAATTGGTCTTTAAAAGATCGAAGATACCGATCAAAAAGGGGATCTGTATTAGGTTAGGTAAACAGCCCATGAGGGGGTTGATCTTTTTTTCAGAATAGAGCTTCATGATTTCAGATCGAAGTTTTGTCGGATCTTTTTTATAGCGCGCTTCAAGAGCTTTGATTTCAGGCTGAATTTGGGCCTGAGCTTGCATTGCTTTTGTGGAGTAATTGTTTAGCGGAGAGGTCAATAGACGTAACACAAGGGTAAAACCCATAATAGAAACACCCCAGGAATTCGTAAACGCATAGCATATTTTCATGATAAAAAACATAAGACGTACAAATGGGGCAGAGATAAAGCTAAACCAGCCTTGCACCGCCTGAGCCTGTGCGAATTGGGGATTTTGGGGATAGTTTTCTTGAGCTAATGTGAGCATTTTTTCCTCATAGGGGCCAGCATAAAAACGGAATGTAAATGTGCCGTTTTGCGGGTTCATTTGCTTACAGACTTGATAGGCAGGATAGGATTTTACTGGGTAAAGATCATATTTTTGGTCAATAAGGTGAAGTCGTGTAGGGCAATTTTCCCCCTCAATTTTACGTGTGAGGAATCCCGGTTGGGCAGTTGAGCTGTCAGGGTTAAGAATTGTTCCAAAAAAACCGTTGGAACTGGAGATCCAGAGAGAATTCTCTGAGGGGTAGTCTCCCACATCCTTAGATGGAAGGTCTATTTTCTCAAGGTAGGTTTTTTCTCCTCTTACCTGCAGGGTCTGAATCTTGGGATCATAAGCACCTGAAATAAGTTCGACTTCACTAATTCCGTTTGTAAGATAGAGCGCTTTAGTAGAGGCGTTTTTTAAACTTACAGACAGTTGGAAGCCGTATGGTGAAACAAGCTGGTAGTTTTTTACAACTTTTTGACCATTGATCGTTCCACTAAACTCTATGGAATCGGCCGTAAGTTTGGTCATTTGGAAAGTTTCTCCTTCGTATTCCCCCTCCTGGTTAACGAGCTGCCCCATGTAGAATTTAGGGGCTACTAGGAAACTGAATCCCGTAGTTTTGTTTTTTACAGAGCGTCTTAAAAGGGGTGTGTAGCCCCCTTTTTGAGGGGCATAAGGCTCAATTGTCTCGGTTCTTTTGTCAAAAAAGGTTGCAGGTATCAAAGGGTAGAGAGCATTTTGTGGCGACTCTTTTTCAATCTCGCGATCAAACTCGATGGGGCGCACAATACTTTCCGTGTCCTTACCCGTCTGAAAAGGGAGATTGATCTCCTTGATGGCTCCCCCAAAATTGGAAAAAACAATCTGCTGTGTTGCATTTTCTAGAACATAAAATCGTTCGGCAGGGTTTTGCTGCAAAGACACAGCCTCCACCACTTGAGGCGCTGCCACGGGGGGCAAGATCCAAACATTCACAAAGAAAAGGGCGATCGAAAGAGCCAAAATAAAAATAAATGATTTTTTATCCATGGAGTTTGAACCTTTTTTTTTCAAAAATAGTACCAATTTTCGATTAACCTGTATAGAAAGAAACTGCTTGAAAAAAAGGGAAATCAAACAGTGTAGAGAAACGGGGATGAAACAATCGGATTTTCTCGTCCCTGTATTTTTAATAAAGAAAAAAGGGCCCCAGTCGGAGCCCCTTTTTTAGGAGACTACTTTTAAGATTCTGCGCTGTGATTGTTCCATAATGTGAGCAATTGATGGAATTCATCTGTTTTTCTTAGGTTTTCGAGCCAGGTGTCCTCAAGAAGCTCTTGCATCGGTGGTAAGGCTCCGATGGCTCGTGCCTTCTTCATCCACTCAAGAGCCAGGTTTTTTTGGTTACGCAGTGAGTAAAAGCATGCGATTTGGTAGTATGCTTGATTGTTGCCTTGTTTAGCGCTTCCCAGAAGCTTCTCTTCTGCCTCGCGCATAATCCCTTCGGAGCGCTCTACATCTTGTACGCAATCGTTATAATGGATCAATGCTAAGGCCCAATCCAGCAGAACGAATTCATGATCAGGATTATTCCTGAAAGCTAATCTATAATGGCAAAATGCGCGCATAAAGTGCTGTGTATCGTTAGTAATACACGCCAGATGAGAGATAGTTAAACCTAATCGATGATGCACGTCAGGGATATTTGGATCAAGAATGAGAACCCGGTTGAATTGGTCTACAGCATGAATAAGAAGAGATTCATCATCTTTGGCTTCTCCCATAGCATCAAGAAGAAGTCCATACTCGAAAATCCAGTCAGCTGGGAGAAACGGAGAGCTTTTTTCTATGGAAAAAGCGGTTTCAAACCAGACTTTGGATTGTTCAAGATGCTCAATAGCACGATCCACTTCATAAAGCCGTGCGTTTGCGATTGCAAGTTGTACAAACGTTTCGGCATTCGGATCGTGTTGGATCGATTTTTGGAAGAATTTGATAGAAAGCCTTAAAAATCGATCATGTTCGACCGCTTCAAACAAGAGGAAGAACGCGATTCCAAGATAGTGCCATCCAAGAGAAAAACTTCTATCGATAGAGGTTGAGCGTTGGAAATAATAGATGGCATTTTGGATCTCTTCTAAATCTGAGGAGTAGATGCCGTAACATAAAAGAGAGATGCCTTTTGCATAAAGCTCGACGGGAAGATGCTCTGAGAGGAGTTGACTTTTGTAAATAGATTCAGAAATACGGTCCGCATCTTCATGAAACAGGGCATGGAAGGCGCTACACACGATACTAAGAGCTTTTGCCTTTTGATTTTTAGGATCTATAAGAACGATTTTTTCATATTGCTCCTGAGCTAAAAGAAGAAATTTTGGCTCTTTGTTTCTTCTGCCGTACTCTTGGTACAAATCTGCTCTTATAAATAACAGTTCTGTATCTTGCGGGTTTTGCTGAATAAAGCGACTCGTTTTCTCTAAACAGAGTTGAAACGACTCCTCATCGCGTACTCTAAGGTGTTTTTCTAGAAGAGTTTCGGCAATTATATGCGGATCCAAGGATTTCGCAGCACTATATACAGCCTTTTCAAGACTTTCAATCGACCTAGTTTTCTCGTAAACCAGCCTGTACACGCTTGATAGTTTTAACCAATCCTCTATATCAAGAGGGTATTGCTCCTCCAAAAGCTTATCGTAAAAACGTATTGAAGTCAGAGCATCAGTGATTTCCGAAGAGTATAACGATGTGAGGGCATAAGCGGAAGCAAGTAGTGAGGTGTGAGCGAGCTCTTCTTCCTGTTTGGG
>CAYFOX010000046.1:0-3678 GCA_964344875.1 uncultured bacterium | reverse complement strand
GCATTTTAGAGAAAATCTATAGCTTGTATATAATAACAAACTAAGATCAAATTGGTAAATTATTTTAATAATATTTGTGCTCTTTTTGGTCTATTTTACCGTCTATTAAAGGGAAGTTATGTGGAAAAAATATCGTCATGAGGGGGTCATTTTTATCCGCGATACCGATGCCAGCGGACGTGTTTTTTGCCCTCGACCAATCGAGTGGGTGATCGAGGCTTTTGAAAGGGTTTGCCTCGAGCGGGTTAAAGATGCTAAAGATTTGGCGATTGTAAAGGCGGGTGTGCATTTTTTATCCCCTCTATCCTGGATGGATCATTATAATTTAGAGCTTTCTATTATAAGAGTTTCAAACCGCTCATTCGATCTCAAAGGCGACATTTTCCATGGGGAGAGGGTAATGGTTACGGTGGAGATCACCTTTGTCGTGTCGAGCTCAAGCAACGATTTTTTAATGCGTTACTGGCAGAAAGCTCAGGAAAATCTCTCTGTAGGATGTTGATCGTTTGCTAAAAGTTGTAATAGATACTCTTTTGAGGGCTTAGTCGGGTAGTTTTTTGGAAGCTCTACCCAGTTTTTGGGGATTTGATGGGGTAAAAGAACATTTTTGAGGGTAAGGCGAATGCCCTCAATCTCAAGTTTTTCCCCAAAATCGTAAGCGATGCACAAAGCCTCACCCCAAACTGGATCCTCTTTACCAAAAAGGAAAAAACACCCTTTTTTAAGATGTTGGGATAAGAGCTCCTCAGTTGCATCGAGAGGAATTTTTTCTCCCCCCGAGTTAATAACCCTGTCGTATCTTCCGGTTATTGCATAGACCCCATCTTGGTATTCCAGAAAGTCGTTTGTCGAGTAGAAACCCTCTTCATCGGGTTTGATAGATGAGGATACCCCTTTTTTCTGAATCGCTAAGCACCCATTTTTGTTCTTTTTTACAATACTCCCTCCTACAGGAATTCCGTTAATTAAGCAGGTGCCAAGCTCTGTTGAGGAATAAATCAGTAAAGGATTGATCCCTAGGACTTTTATAGCCTCTAAAAGATCTAGAGAGCATTTGGCTCCACCAATCAGAAGATTTTTTGCTTTTAAGGGTTTATGCATATCTATAGTCTTCTTAATTTGCGTCGGAACTACGCTTTCAAAGGAGGCTTCGGCCTCCTCATCAAAAACAAACATCCCGCCACTCATCAAAGGGCGTAGAAATGCCATAAGCCCGCCCATGCGACTTAAATCTAGACTTGTTTTAAAACTGTTTCCTTTAAAAAGGGGGTATGTCTGGAATTGCTCCTCTATATTTAAAGAAAGCTGCTCCCAGCTCCAGGATACAGTTTTTGGTGAGCCGGTTGTTCCGGAGCTTTTTAAAAGAATTTTGGTGTTGAGAGGAATGGTTTCAAAGGGGATGGGGTATAGTGCGCACGCAAGGGGAAAATCTATCGTTTGGCCTGTACGTAAAAGCCAAAAAAATTTCACAATAAACTCGATTCTGGAATCGAGAGCAAAATAAAATTCGCTGTTTTGTAATTCTCCTTTAATTAAAGCATTAAGCTCTTTGTAGGAGAGGTCCTTTGTCTTTGTGCGTAGGGCAATTTTTTCCCCGAAAGCTGCGGCTATCGGGCAGGTTGCTGTTTTTTGTTTAAATCTCTCAACATCGATGCCTAGCGGTTCATCAAAGAGGCGAAGATGGGTTGCAAGCTTGATGATGGGGACAAAATCTTCTAAGGTGCTACTCAACACAATCCGTTTTTTTAAAAAGAGGGCGACATCTACAATAGGCTTATAGAAAACCCTGTAAGGTTTGATTACAGCAGCAACTACCTGAGGATAATAAAGTTTTTTTTCCCAATCGGGATCTAAAAAACTCTCGTCTAAGGCAAGAGGGATATCCAAGTCTAATACCTCCTCTATGTTACTTGTCGGTTCTTCAAAGAAATCGAGTCGCCTTTGGGGAATCAGTTGAGCGATTGTAAGTACCTGATCTCGATGCAAGGTCCGATTGGCATCAACACGGATTTTCGCTTGAGTTTGATCCAACACTGCACGGATCAGTTCTAACCCCTCTTGAAAATCGAGGTGGGTGATTTTGATTTTAACTGTTTTGGCGCAAAAGGCTCTTTCAATATCGCTTTTGTCTGCAATAAAAAAGGCTGTTGGTAAAGGGGCTGTTTTTTCTAAATGGGCCATTTCAAGGGGAAAATGGACTTGGGGAATATAGGGAAGGTCTATTGTTTTGCCTAGATAATTCAGATGAAGAATTGATTTTTCGCCTTCAAAAGGGAGTTTAAGGCGATAGTGTCCTATTTCCATAAAAAAAACGCGTGCAAAATGTAGAGCGAGGTGAAAAGAATATATGCGGCCCCAATTTTACCAAGAAGGGCTCCTGTCTCTTCACCATTCCATAATTTTTTTAGTATATGAAATAGAAGAGGGATAAGGAAAATATTGAGAGGGGAGGGTGTGATGATAAAGGGGGCTAATAATGCTAGGGTGATCTCCATTTTCCCAAAACGCTCCCCAAACCTTACAACAAGGGTGTTTTTTTGAGTGATCCGATCCTCTTCGACATCACGTAAGTTATTCAAAGCTAAGAGTGCTACGGAGAAAAATCCTGGAGAAAGTCCAGCAAAAAGGGGGTAGAAAGAGAACTCCAAGTTCTGCAGGTAGGTGGTAAAAAAAACTGCTATGGAGCCAAGAAAGAAAAGAACAATCGGTTCGCTAAGCCCTTTGTAGGCATAATTTATGGGACCTTTGGTGTAAAAAATACCCAAAATAACTGCCAAAACATACATGACCAGGATGATTGGTCCCCCCCGAAAGATGAGAAAAAGGCTAAAAATAAACCCTACAAAAAATGTGGATGCCATCATCCAAAAAAGGGATGTTTTACTGACAAGTCCCGATTGTCCTAAACGGACAGGCCCTTTACGTAAAGAGGTATCCCGACCCTGGATGCAATCGTAATAGTCGTTTGCTAAATTAGTGCCCATCTGGATAAAGAGGGCACAAAATAGAGTGATCAAAAAGACGACAAGATTAGGTTTTTGAGACAATAGTGTCCCAATGATCACTGGACTGATCGATGCTATCCAGGTCTTGGGCCGAGTCCCTTGTATCCAAATGCGCATGTTTTCCTCTAAAACGTTGAAAATTAGGAGAGCGTTTTTCTAAAAAAGCCTGCTTACCCTCTTTTGCCTCTTCGGTCTTATAATACAGCATCGTGGCAAGACCTGCTAATTCTTGAATTCCAGCTTGTCCATCAATATCGGCATTAAACGAGGCTTTCAAGCAACTAAGAGCAGTCGGAGAGTGGGATAAAAGTGTATTACACCACTCTTTTGTAGTGGAAAGAAGCTTTTCGTAGGGGACAACGATATTCACCAATCCCATAGCTTGCGCCTCTATCGCAGTATACTGTTTGCACAAAAACCAGATTTCACGCGCTTTTTTTTGCCCGACAATATGCGCAAGATAGCTTGCGCCAAATCCTCCGTCAAAAGAGCCGACTTTTGGACCCACTTGTCCGAAAATAGAATGGTCTGCAGCGATTGTCATATCACAGAGTACGTGCAACACATGTCCCCCGCCAATAGCATACCCAGAGACCATCGCGATGGTAGGTTTAGGGCAGGAGCGTAATTTTTTTTGGAAAGTCAAAACATTCAAACTCTCTCGACCCTGATG
>CAYFOX010000045.1:7742-9067 GCA_964344875.1 uncultured bacterium | reverse complement strand
AAATCTCTCATCTAATAAAAAGCTCCTTCTCAGCTTTATTGGGAATCTAGGATTGGTAAAAATTTGGAATAAAGCCCCTGTTTTAGCGATCATCAGTCACCTTTCTTTAAGTGTTCTGTGGAGATTGCTAGAAAAAAAAGGGGGGGAGGTGATCTCTGAAACCCACCCAAAAGCTACGCTTAAAAACTCTCGTGTTCCAAACGTTGCATCTTCTGACTTCGCAAAAGAACTACCTACCGAAATTTTGCAATCCTCTCTTGAGAGCAAAAACCTAGCAGATGCTCAAGATAGCCTTTATTCGATGTCTGAAGCTGCTTTAGCTACTCACGAAAAGCATCAAAGTGAGCAGTCTTTAATGACTGATGAATCTAGAGTTGATGCTAGAGGACAAATAATAGAACCAATCCAAGGGGCTGAAGATCTGCCGTTGTCAGTTATGCCTCACGATGATTCAGTGGTCTCTTTTGTTCCTAATCTAGAGACTGATAATACTGGAGATTCCCTCTTTTCTCCTTCACAAGGTTTATTATCTTCAGTGGAAGAACCTCTAGAGGAGGCTCAACCCCAGGACGGTACGCCCCAGGCCCCTCGTGCAAAAAACTCTGATCAGCAAAAAAGCTTCGTGCCGTTTTCGTTTCCTAATGCCTCTACCTTTAATCCAAACGCTCATGAATCTTTAGAGGCTCCCCAAGTGGTATTTGGAGATTCTTTAGAAAATGACGATTCTTCAGGGACTGCTAGGAGAAATGGTGGAGCTGCAGCGGGCCAAACCTCTAATCAATCTGGAGCTGGAAAAGCCCATCGTTGGCGCAATCAAAAAAATTCTGGGAAAAAACAACTTCCACCAGACTCCTCTTTATAAGAATTCTATCTGTTTTCTCTGCACCCCTCGCTTTACTCAAAGTAAGGGGTGTTTAATTTCATCCAAAAATAGGCAACACCTCTGAATACTTTGACGCCTTAGGAAATACCTCTAAGTATTTCATAACAACTTGATAGTTATGGAATTAGAGCTTGCAATTATTAGTGTTATGTCGGATTATTTTTACTATCTTTAGGATCGCTTAATATATACTTAAGAAAGCAACCTAAATGTATACGAAAATAACTTAATAAATGGTTTTTATGATTTCATCCTTAAATACAGCTAATTCTTTTACAGAAAAGCTCGACACAATCCGTAATCCAATCGTCTCATTAGGCGCTTGCTCTTTGATAGCTGCAGTTCTTTTGAAACAAAATACTTTCCTACCCAAACTTCTATCTCTTCCCGTCCTCTTTTGTGCATCCATCATCAACACAAATAGCTTAAAAAACGATCCTAA
>CAYFOX010000045.1:0-7732 GCA_964344875.1 uncultured bacterium | reverse complement strand
GTGTTGCTTTAAGCTTTTTCATACATTTATGCACACGCCCTTTTAGTGTGGTATTTAGTACACTAGCCTCTTTATTTGCGGCAAGAGTCTTTGCTGCCAGCTTAACTCCCTTTGAAAACAATCCTTTTATTTCCAGACGTGAACGTCAAAGTGACCGAGCTTCCGATGTTAGCTCCTTTCCGGTCCACCAGACATTTATCCTACCCCAAACGCCTAGCGCTGTGTTTGTGGATGGGAACAGGCCCGATTTTCTTAGAGACAATTTTGCCTCGGGTTCACACGCTATTTTTACACATTCACCGAGACAATACAATACCTCTCCTTCAAGAGTTTTGAGCGCAAGGCAAAGACATGTTGTAGGAGGCGATACCACGACATCACACTCCTCATATGCGACAAGAGTTGCATCGAACAGATACGCAGAATTCTCTTCATCTAATCTTCCCTCTGTCGCTGAATTACAAATCCCCTTTTCGCCCGAAGATTCTAGATTTGCAACCCAAGCAAGGGTAAGATTTAATGATTCTCCCTTTACAAGTAACTCAGCTAATTTAAACTTTGCAGCACCAATTGAAGGGGGCTTTGCGCAAGAAATGCCGGCTCTTTCAAGCGTACATTCGGACCTAAATGATCCTGGATCGAGTACAAGCCCAAGTATTGGTCAGAGTCAGCAAAGATCTCTTAGGTGTAAAAGACATCAAGTGCAATCAGATGTAAGTAATGGTGTTGGAGCACAATTACAGCTGAATCCAATAGACCTAGAATCTGCAGAGGCTGCATCAAATCAACCTCCGATGCTAAGACCAGGACAAAGACACGAGGTCAAATCGGAAAATTCTGGCCAACAGCCCGAAGCGCATTCAAGTGTTCAACGTCTTGAAGCAAGAGCAGCATTCGCAGGAGGTGGTACTTCTTTTTTCCAGCAAGCTTTTGGTAATCAAACTAATGAGGCACAAGGTAGATCTGCTTTTGCCGCCCCCGCAAACTCGACACAAGCAAGAGCCGCGTTTGGCAGACCAAACTAGAGAATGTAAATGTAATGAATTCTTACAAGAGTGATTTTTGTCTTCTTAATTCTCAGATCTAATACAAGACGAGTTTAATTGGCGAAAAACCTCTTGAAGTTTAGCACATTAAGTGGGTTAGTTATCGTCGTTGATGAATGAAACTTTTTCTGTGAGATGATCTTAGAATCAAACCGGTAGCCAAAACACCCTTATAAACACTGACTTATGTATCATTTTTTGGAGATGTATCAAAAATGAAAAAAACCATTATACTTTTTCTTCTTTCTTTTAGCACTCTTATTTTACAAGCTGAGCCATATAGAAAATTAACCGGGAAAGACCCTTCAGGTTATACCCTTGAACTCGATGATGGATCGGTATGGAGAGTATTGGATAGCTCGCTCTCCAAAGCAAAAGACTATTATAGAGAAGGGGATCTTATTGTTATCTACCCTGTTTTATTCCCTTTTTTCTCGGGTTCGAAATTCTTTTTTTCAAATCTCAATAGTGGGCAAAATGTTAATGTAGATCTATCACTAGGACCTATATCAGGAAAACCGGGTTGTGTCGAAATTGATGAGATCGATTTTTACAGAGGAAGACTTCTATTAAGAGACGGCAATAACAATCGTTTGATTTGGCAAATCAACACCGACAACCTAACTAGCTTACGCCAATGGAAGATCGGTCAATGTGTGATTTTAGGGTCTAATCGCAGACATTCGAACTACCTAGGATCCGCATTTGAGTACATGCTGATTAATGTAGAAAGGCTGGACTGTATTCAAGCTAATATGGCTTAACTTAAAACTTATAAGAGAAAAAGATGATCTCAAACGGAATTAAACAAGGCTCTTGTACTGCTTCTTCTTACCAAGAAGTTTATCCGCAACCGAATAAATCGGAGGGCTATAAACACCAAGCGATTCGGATTTTCTCCATCGCATTTGGTGTTATAAGCTTTTTGCGTCTTGCTAAAAACAGGTCGTTAATCACAGGTTTACCTTTGATTAGTTTATCGACCTCATTAAGTGCAGTTGGAGTCTACTACCCAGATTTTATCCTGAATAAAATCTCTAGCCTCTTCTCCTCTGGAAATAAGTAGGCATTTATTCAAAGCCCCTTGGATTTCTCTTGGGGCTTTTTTTGATAAAAATCCTACAGGGTTTTAGGGGTAAAACAATCAAAATACCACCACCTGCTGATTTCATAACGCTACCTCAACATTCAGCACAAATGCGAGTGCATTAGGAAGACCTGCACCTCCGGGCCGAATGATATACTGGAAATCGGGCTGGATAATACAACTTCCCCAGTTTAACACATACGTTGCCTCAAGCGAGATCTCTGCCCCCTTAATACCAAATTCTTCAGGTGCTTTTGTGGTAAAAAAACCGGAAGCAAGTCCTAAAGCGAGTTGATTATCTAGTTCTACAGGCAAAAACTGTTTAACTTGTACACCTAGTCCCAAGTAATGGGGAAATAAAAGAACGGTTGTGCTCCCTAACCCACCCTGGATAAAGCAGCAGTACTTATCAAAAAAATTGTACTCCCCTATCATATACCCCGTGAACTTGAGTTTTTGTGACGCACCGGTTGCTAGAAAAATTTCAGTGTTATTGTAACTTACGCCTGCAGCTATCCGACCACGATCATTAAAATGGGTATCGACCTCTGCCATAACCAAAAGATTTTTAAAGAAATCTCTCCAAATTCCAAAAGGATAGATCCTTGTATAGGCAAACAGGCTCTCTTGACCATTAAAAAGGCCTAATTTCAAACCCAATTCTCTCCCCCAATCATAACGAAAAATTGCACCTGGAACAGCAGAGGGGTAAATGGGGTATCCTGCAAGGAAGGGGAGCGCTTCATACGCGTTATTTATCAATAATTGTGCATTTTCTGTAAATCCTAGTTCCGAATTTGCAGAGACACGCCCAATTTTGCAAGAAAAACCCTGTATTTTTTGTTTATACCAAAATTCTGAAAACTGCACAAAATCGGGAGCCGACATTCCGTCAAATATAAGAAGATCCCCAGTAAGAACGAATGAGGGATTTTTCCCGACGTGCGCTTGAAAATTTACAAAAAGCTCACCACCGGGATAATGCAAAATTTTTTCAGAGTGAAATAACAGCCCAAGATCAATCAAACCCTGATTAATCACTCCGGTTTTGATTCCCCCTAAAAGGTTTGCATCCAAATGATAAACAATAGATCCGGTAAAATCGATTCCCTGGTTATGCAATGCCCTCTTAAAGTCTATATCGGGGTCTTTAGAGCCTAAAAAAGCACCAAAGAGACTAGGGAAGCAAAATAAAATCGAAAAAGTCGTTTTGAAGATCGATTTGATAAAATTCTCCGTCTGAACTGTTTTTAAATAATAAAAGTGCCTCAAGAGGTCTAGTTAAATGGAGCCTTTTTTTTTCCAGAAACTGATAAAGGCGACTGGCTAAAAGCTTCCCTTCCTCTTTCGTCAAGGAGGCGTTACTCTGGAATTGCAAATAATAAATCCCTTCTCTGATCCCGCAGCCCCGATCGGCAATTTCTTTATATTCACCAATCACCTCTTTATTGAGAGCTCGGATAGTTTTTAAATCCGGATCTGTACAAAAAAATTCTGAAAATACGCAAAGGATAATTTGTATCATTTAAAAAGGGACTAGTTTTTGGTTTTTTTGATCGTAAGTTTGCAGGATAATATGCCCTTGCTTAAGTTGTATATTTGCCACAAATGGGGCTAAGACATAACCTTTGGCCTTTTCATCCATAAAGTCGATATTTATTTCGAGTTGAGCTCTGGTGAAAGGTTTAGGCGATAGAAATCCCCTTAGATCTTGATGGCGGTTCAAATAAAAAAGAAGATCATCACAAATTCTCTGGATCAGAAAAACTGCTTTTGTACGGTCCAAGGAATATTCTGATTTAAAATGGAGTACTACCTTTTTGATTTTTGGCTGAAAATCTCCTCCAAAAGAGGTTGAAATAAGGCAATACCTATCTAAAATCTCTTTATTAAAGTCTCCTAAAAACGACTCCATCTCTACAGAAAGCTGTTGATTCACAGGCTGAGTACAGCCCACAAATAAGATCGCTAAGAAAAAAAAGGCGAAAACAGGTCTACACATCTTATTTTTGAGAATACTGCGTTAAATATTCTTTGACAAGATTATCCAAGCAGGTTTTATAAGTGGAACCAAGGATTGCATGATCAAAGTAGGGCAATCCCCCCTCTTCAATGTCTAACATAACTAAATCGACATCAAAATACTTCTCTCCAAACATGTAACTTTTAAAATCTACTAGAAATGGAATGGGATCACCTCGTGAAACAAAATTTATGACCCTTTTGGCTGTTTTGCGTGGAATCAAAATAGCCCCCCCAAAAGAGAAGATCTCAATCCTTTTTTTTTGTTCGGCAGATAAATTTTTTAAAGCCAAATCAGTTGCCAGAGCTCCCCTGCTATGGGAAAAAATGACCACCTTTCTGCTTGGATCCTCTAAAAGAGTTTGTAAAAGATTCTCCAAGATCAAAACACCCGGGGTTTTGATCCCAAGATACTCTTTCATAGAATTGAGAAGATCTCTACCAGATCCTTGTGTCGCCAAATGGACGCAGCGCACTTTTTGATTCAGCATCGTTGAGAGGTCATAACATAAATGTTCCATAATGGGCTTTTCAGTGGACATCCCATTCACAAAAAGAAAAGAGGTATCCTTTTCGCCGAGCAGACTGTTGATCTCAAACACATGATCCTGGTCATAAATTTCGGGCTGCTCCAAACCCATAAATCGGGCTCCAAAACATTGTAGTTTGTACCCATGTGCTAGACTTAAAGGAAGGTGCTTTCCCATAAAATCCAAAAAAAGACCCACGGTATACTTTTGTGATCTGGTAAGATGAAA
Source organism: uncultured bacterium (assembly GCA_964344875.1). Classification (GTDB taxonomy): domain Bacteria; phylum Chlamydiota; class Chlamydiia; order Chlamydiales; family RGXB01; genus RGXB01. The sequence goes on along the minus strand of CAYFOX010000045.1, from coordinate 2,819 downwards.
GCCTATGTAAGCTCCTTTTGGATCACTAAAACGTAAAGGGTTATTAAGGCAATAGCATGTTCGATTCAGCGTGTGGTCAAACCCAGCCGGATCGGGGGTCAAAAAACACCCTTTATTTGGTGAGTAGAGACGAAAATTAAATAAGTAGAGCTCAAGCTCCTTTTGCCATCTTTTTGCTCTATATCTCCAGGGTGAAAGAGGGCTATCGTCAATCTGGTATTCGCCGAAAGCCGTGTAGGTGATCCTCTCCTGTAGCTCCCCCGTTTCTGGTTCGATCAATTCCAAGATATTCCCAAAAAGATCGCTACGCACGTTATATCCCTTCCCCTGCTTATAGATAAACAGAGTTTTAGGCTCGTCAAAACCCTTCTCATGCTGGACAAAACGAAAATCTATTAGTTGGTCATCCACAAATGAACCAATCTCATCATAGTTTTCGTAAAACAGTTTTAACTCAGGCTTTCCCTCCTCATGGATTTCTAAAAGACGTCCAAAAGGGTCTACAAAAAATGAAAAATTTCTTCCCTTTTTTGATAACGATACACATCTCTCAAGATCATCAGTTACGACATCGAAACAAAAATTATCAGACGAAATTTTAACTCTACCAGGCAGATATTCATGATAAATATTGCCTCTTGGACAAGTCTCTAAAATAAGTTGATCCTCCGCATCATAAGCATATTGATGGAGGTTACCTAAAATTTCGACCTCTTCAATGCCGTTGGTCTCATCCTTTTTTAGAATCGTCCCCTCATGAGGTAATTCCTCAAAAGACCAACTCAATAGGTTTTTAGAATCACAGACTACCTTCTCTTTAAAAAGCTCGAAACTCGTATTTTGATTGATTGTGATTCTTCTAAAATTTGAATGATAAGTATAGGCCAACTCAATTCCATGCATAAACTTTTCATAGATGCACCGATTTTGCTCATCCAAAAGGCGATACCCTGTCTTTTTTGAGACAAAATCACCATAGTCTACTCGCCCTTTTTGACGTTTTATCCAGTAGCAAAATGTATTTGAGCGGATGATAAGGTCAAATTCTTCATGGTTGCGCAAGTATTCGACTACCAGTTTTTTATCCCGATAGACTTTTTCTATTCTCCCCATTTCATCATAACTATAAGCCCAATCGGCTCCATCTTGCAGAAACCTATGGACTCGTCCCAAAGCATCCGTCTTTAGATATATTTTTTGGGCTCCTTCGGAAAATATATCCATTTTTTTTGCTGATAGGATTGGAGAGAATACAAGACTAATTACAAACAAAACATAAGACATGAATGTATCCCTGAATGAATCGGGGGCTACTTTATCGCATATTCATTAAGCTTTCAACGCTCTTAATAATGAGCGTAATAGAATAAAAGTACTCTTATTTTACGCTAGATCTTAACCTTAAAAAAGGGCATGAATAATCCCTATTAGAAAATTTAGTGCAAATTCAATCCGGTTATTACAGTAGATTCGTGCTCGAACCCCAAAATAGATAATTTTCCCGGTTTTAAAACAAACTGAGCACCTGCCTCTATCGGCAGCTTTAAAAATCTTGCAATCAACGCACGCCCTACATGTCCAGAGGTGAAAATAAGACATTTCCCCTCAATCCGGTTCAAAAATCGATCCACCCTGTCGCTAATTTCCTTGGGACTCTCACCCCCAGGACAACCGTATTTAAACACCGTCCACTCTCTTTTTTCGATTTCTCTTATTTGCGGCGTTGTAAGACCTTCATAATCCCCATAGTTCCATTCATTGAGATCGTAAGTGAGTTCACACTCTTCAAATCCTAAAATTTTAGCGGTGTGTCTTGAGCGAAGGGATGTGCTGGAATAGACCATATCAAAAGACTCTCCGACAAAAAAACGGTCGAGTGATTGTAATTTTTTTATCCCCTCCGGCAAAATATCCAGATCGGAAAAACTCGTATGCTGACCGGTCTTACTCCATAGAGTCTCACCATGCCGTACAATCCATATTTCTTTTATACCACTCATAACTTTCTCCATAACTTGCCTAAGGATTTTATGAAAAGAACTGAAAACATTTCCCGAGTTTTCAATAAAAAACAGTAGAAACGTTTTCGACTCTGCGAGTTTTGCTTTTTAATATCTAAATTTTGTGGGAAGATTTATTTGACATTTAACCATTTTAACTCGATAGGTTTGAATATGGGTCGACGCTCTATAAGCTTATTTGTTCTCACGATGATGAACCTCGCTGCAATCTTGAGTCTAAAAACTTGGCCGTTTGCTGCTGGCTTCGGTTTAGGCTCTGTTTTAGTTATCCTTTCTGTCATTTTGGGTTTTATGGTTCCTGTGGCTTTTATCTCTGCGGAACTTGCAACGGCATGGCCTCAGACCGGGGGTGTCTACATTTGGGTCAAAGAGGCTTTTGGACACAAGATCGGTTTTTTGGCGGTCTGGCTACTCTGGATCGAGAATGTCGTCTGGTACCCCACGATCCTTACTTTCATTGCGGGTGCTTTAGGCTACGTTGCGGGGGGAGACCTGTCAAATAATCCCTGGTTTACTGCTATAACAATCAATGTGATCTACTGGGGTATGACCCTCTTTAATCTGCGAGGAATCAAAGAATCGGGGATATTTACCTCCTATAGCGTCATTATCGGCACCCTTATTCCGGGAGCCGTGATCATACTTTTAGGTTTTGGTTGGTACTTTTCCGGCAATCCGATTGAGATTCCCATGAGCCTTTCTAATGCAGTTCCTGATGTAACTTCATTAGCAAGCCTTGCAATCATAGCGGGCCTTGTAGAGAGCTATTCGGGGATTGAAATGAATGCTGTTCACGCT
>CAYFOX010000044.1:0-9202 GCA_964344875.1 uncultured bacterium | reverse complement strand
TCATCAATGAGCGCATCATCGATTTCGCAATCACTACTCTCTTTACCGGATAGCTATGAAACAGTTTCTCAATGCGATTTGGAGAATCTTTTAGAGAAATTTAAACCTTTAGCACTACAACACGGAGCATATGAGCCTTTGGTGGACCTCATAGTGCACAAAAAAATCACAAAGATTCCTGAAAATCAGATGGATGCAAAATGTTTTTTTACCCAACTCATGGGGCATCGCATTTTGCTTAAAGATAAAGAGGAGTCTACTCCCCTACCCTTTATTTTAACACTTTATGGCTCGAATCCGGCCCTATTTCAAAATCCAGATCTGAAAAAACTGGGGTTTAATCCTCTGAACTCGTTCAGTATCCAGGATATAGACTCTATTTTTTACTTAAACGACCCTTGTCTCAACCGCTTTTTTGATATCCCTCCTAAAATTTGCACCATCATGGCACCTCTTTTACAGCTATTAAATGATCCAGATCCGTCCCTGATAAGTGACCAGGAAATCATCGAAAGTTTCAACTATATCCTCCACTATTGTAGCCATTATACCCATCGCTTTTTAGAGGCTTTCCTGATCGATGACTCGTTTATCGATTTTTTTTTGCGTCAACCCCATTTTTCAGCCGATCTGTTTCAAAAAAACCGGCTCACTAAAGAATACCTTCAGCAAAAGCTTCAAGAAAACCCCCACCTCGCCCTCAAACCGCTAAAAAAGGGGAAAATTTCACTCTATTACCATTTTTTTCAAGACCCTTTTTGCATGATTTTAGATGCCCTGTGCGAGATTGAGGAGTTTTCATTTTCTGATCTGAATTCTCGTGCACTCGCTCTCCTTTTTAGAGATACCTCTTTGAATAACATCATTCGATTCCTATTAATTGATGATATGCATGCTCGTAAAGGAGTGGAACTTTATGGTGCGGAAATTCGGCAGATAGGACCGATGCATAAACTTTTTGTCGATCTGATTGAGGGGTTTTTTCACCAGGATTCCCCCTCAGTTCAATCAGCGCTCGAAAACTGCCTTTACCTAAAAGAGCCCGAGGCATTTCTTTTTGAGTTAAGTATGTCCAAAGAGCTCTCAAAACTCCTTATGAAAGACTCCATACTAGATCTTTTTGCTTTTACAAACCCCCTTTTTCAGCGAGAAAACCTTTATGAGCTAGCCCCCTTTTTTTTAAGTAGCTACTCTTTTTTATCTCCCGATAACAAGTACCACCTGATACGCCTTTGCGGAGGGCACGCCAACCCTACGGAAAAAGGGCTTTTTGACCAAAAAGTACAGTTCCTACTCAAAAACATTTTTTCCCAGGCAAGAAAAATCTCTGAAGCTTCCACTTTTAAAAAATCTAACGAAGAGGAAAAAAGATCCATTGGCTCCTCTATTTCCGATTTTTCAGACGTTGAGGTCACCACCGACCGAGGAGTGGTCAAAAACCCAAAATCGGGAAAACCTTTTAAAATCTCCAAATCTACAGCATTTTACCTCTTTGATGTTCGCGAAGCTGTCAGTTGTCTTACTGATGAGAGACAAGAATACAAACTAGGTCTATTTTTTTATTGGAATTCTCTAGAAATGAGAAAGTCATTTTTGGGTTTATACCCCTTCTTAGAACCTGTCCAAAAAGCGGCTCTTCTCCCTTTTCTGGAAATGAGAGACTTGGAAGCAATAGATATAGGAGATAGATGCTCAGACTGGATCCATCTACTCATTCACGTGCGTAGCGATTGTAAAATAGAGCTTATTGATGGAAAAGATAGGTTATTTTTTGCAAAAATTGCGGCAAAAGAAAGAGCTCTTCTCTCTAAATATGACTTCACTAAACCTAAAAACGACTATTTTGAACACTTACCTGCACTGGAGAGAAAAAAAGGGATCGAAACTATCGAAAGATTCCTACGCGAAATCCAGGATTTTATGGTCAACCCACTTATTCAGGGTTGGGACATATCTTTCCAGGGAGTTTTTGCCACTTACATGGAAAATATTGAACAGGAGCTGAATCTGGTTATGGCGATTTTAGAAAAAAGATATCCTCAGCTTGTTTAAACAAGAATAAAAAAATTGAATTAGAAAGCCCGAAATAGTTATTTTAAGTTTTTCTTTTTTCCTGGGTTCTTAACCATTTAAACAATTAGAGGCACCAAATTGAACTTCTCAAAATTTTTTATTAAAATCACCCTAATAGGGTTTTTTTCCTCAAGTCCACTTTTTTCGGCTGATGAATCCTCTAACGAGAATAAAAAAACTGTGCTAATTACAGGAGCAGCAGGATTCATCGGGAGCAATTTTTTGCAATACATGTACGATAAGTATCCTGAGTACCAATTTATTGTATTGGATGCCTTAACCTATGCGGGTTCTTTAGAGAATATCTCCCAAGAAATCCGTAGCGCTGACCGTTTTACTTTTGTCCACGCCGATATCAACGACTTTGATATCGTGAATACTCTAATGGGTCAAAGCGATTATGTGGTTCATTTTGCTGCAGAATCTCATGTAACTAGAAGTATCGTATCGGATGCTAAATTCCTGGAAACCGACATTTTAGGGACACGCTCTTTACTTGTAGCTCTAAATAAAAATCGGGAGAAGGTGGAACGCTTTATCCATATCTCCACTTCCGAAGTTTACGGAACGGCTGAAACACAACCTATGAATGAAGATCATCCGCTAAAACCACGAAGCCCATATGCAGCTGCCAAGGCTGGAGCGGATCGTCTGGTATACTCCTACTACTGCACCTATGATTTGCCTGTAGTCATCCTTCGACCTTTTAATAACTACGGCCCAAACCAGCATGTAGAAAAATTGATTCCACGCATCATCGCCTCCATTATTCTTAATAAACCTATCAAAATCCACGGCAGTGGAGAGCAGTCTCGGGATTGGGTCCATACGCTTGATACCGCAAGAGCGATCGATATGGCATTGCACAAAAGCGATTTCAACCAAATAAAAGGGCAAGAGATCAATATCGGGACGAATAAAGCTGTTTCTGTAAATGCTATCGTACATTCGATTTTGAAGATTTTAGAAAAGCCCCATTACCCCGTTTTAAAAATTTCGGATCGCCCCGGGCAAGTAGATTGTCATATTGGCGGTAATACCAAAGCTCAAAAACTTCTCGGTTGGTCTCCTATCATCACTCTGGAAGAGGGGCTAACCGAAACTTTGAAGTGGTATCTCAGAAACCCCGATTTTTGCATCAATCTTTACGAAAATTCCTCTCATCCTATCCACGTATCTGACAAAGAAATTAGCTATCAATAAATCTGGAGTTTTTCCTATGAAACACCTTACTTTATCTATTTTGCTGTGTTGCCGATTTTTATCTGCGACACTTTCACCTATGTCAAAAGAGGAGACTCGGTTTCTTGTTTTTGGCGGCAAAACCGGCTGGATTGGCAAAATGATCCTTGAAGAACTTGAAAAGGGGGGATTCAACTGTATCCCTGCCGAATCTCGACTGGAGAATCGGGATGAGATCCTTAAAGAGATCGACAGGACTTGTCCGACTCATATCATCAACGCTGCTGGTGTTACCGGATTTCCTAACGTCGATTGGTGTGAATCTAATAGAGAACAAACCCTGCGCTCCAATATCATCGGCGCTTTGAATCTCGCCGATATAGCCTTTTTGAAAAGTCTTCATATGACCAACTTCGGTACAGGCTGTATCTATGAATACGACGAAACACACCCCTTAGGCTCCTCCATAGGATTTACTGAAGAGGAGGATCCGAATTTCTTCGGCTCTTTTTACTCTTCAACGAAGGTTATGCTGGATAAACTGCTTACCTACTACCCTAATGTGCTCAATCTCCGGTTAAGAATGCCTATCTCCAGCGATCTCTCCCCAAGAAACTTCATCACTAAAATCACTAAATATCCAAAGGTGATCAATGTGCCCAACAGCATGACGGTGCTCGATGAGATGATTCCTTTGGCTATCAAACTTGCACAACAAAACGAAACAGGAAATTATAATTTCACGAATCCTGGTGCTGTTTCCCACAATGAGATTCTGGCGCTTTATAAAGAGTACATCGATCCCGATTTCACCTGGGAAAACTTCTCTATTGAGGAGCAAAACCAGATCCTTAAAGCCAAGCGCTCGAATAATGAGCTTGATGTGACTAAGCTCCAAGGTAAATTTCCTGAGCTGAAAGAGATTCACCTAGCTTTAATCGAAGTTTTTGAAAAAATGAAACAAAATAGATCCCAGTAAACCTCTTATGCAGGGGGGGCTCTATCCCCCCTTAAGAAAATTCAAGGAACCCCATTTTTTTCTTAAACTAATTATCGTTGAGGCTGTTATAAAAAATTCTCCATACTATTTTTCTGGAATTTCTCCTTTCTAAAAAGCTAAAGAAAAAGTTTTTAAAAAAGCACTTCAAAAGACGAGAAATTGTCTATTTAGGAGTGATCCCCATGCGGAAAAGCCATCTTTTTTATGTTTAACGACTCATCATACTCTTGATCTGTCATGATATGTAGCTTGACTGCAGCCATTTTTAAACTCAAATTATGCTCATGCGCATACAATGCGATTTTGGCAGCGTTATCATATCCGATTTTAGGAACAAGCGCAGTCACCAGCATCAATGAATTCTCTAAATGGGCGGCTATTTTTTGGTGATTCACCTGAATCCCCTTTAAGCATTTTTCGGTAAAATTCCTGACTCCGTCTGCTAAAAGTCTAATAGACTGCAAAAGGGCATGAGCAATTACGGGGCGATAGACATTCAGTTGAAAATGGCCCTGTGAGGCGGCTATGGTAATGGTTGTGTAGTTCCCCATCACCCTAGCCGCGATCATTGTAATAGATTCACATTGGGTTGGATTGACTTTTCCTGGCATGATCGAAGAGCCCGGCTCGTTTGCAGGCAAAATGAGCTCCCCTATCCCCGCTCTCGGCCCTGAAGCATAAAGTCGAATATCATTTCCAATCTTCAAAGCGGCACAGGCTAATCGGTTCAGAGCCCCACCGATTTGCACAAGACTATCTTCACAGGAGAGCGCTTCAAATAAGGATTCACTAGATTTAAAATGGTGCCCCGTAAGGCGACTGAGCTCCTCAATCATCAGCTTTTGAAACCCTTTAGGGGTATTGATACCAGTACCCACAGCAGTCCCGCCTATAGCAAGGGCCTCAACCTCTTTTAAAGCCTCTTCAACAGATCGGATTCCTAGATCGATTTGGACGCAGTAGCCTTGGAATTCTTCTCCAAGGCTTAAAGGGGTAGCGTCCATCAAATGGGTCCTTCCAACTTTAATCACATCATGAAAACTTTTTGCCTTTTCTTCTAGAGCATCTCTAAAAAGTTTAAGATTGGGTAAAAGGCGCACTTTACATTCATGAACCACAGCCATGTGGATCGCTGTCGGAATCGTATCGTTTGAGGACTGGCTTTTGTTCACATGATCATTCGGGTGAATCGGATCTTTGGAACCTAAAACTCCCCCAAGCTTTTGGATCACAAGATTGCTGATTACCTCATTGACATTCATATTGCTCTGTGTGCCCGATCCTGTTTGATACAGATGCAACGGAAACTCTTTTTCAAATCCCCCTCTTAAAAGCGCATCGGCAGCTTCAACAATAAGCTCCTGCTTTGTTTGTTCTAAAACCCCAAGCTTATGATTGACTATCGCCGCTGCTTTCTTGATTAAAATCAGCTGATGGATCACCTCCAGGGGGAAGTGGCTTGTACCCACATTGAAGTTTTCCAATGAGCGCTGTGTTTGAGCCCCATACAAACGATCTTTGGGAACTTTCACCTCTCCCAAGCTATCTTTTTCAATACGATATTCCATCTGAAAAACTCAAAAATTTTTTTCATATTAGAAAACATCCTCGTTGGATGCAAGCAATTATCCAATGGGCCTATTTTTTGGCCCTTTATTGACTAAATAAAAGCGAAAATATAATTTCAGCTCGAACGAAGAAAGCAAAGCAAATGATGTCTAAGGGGTTAAATCGATTTGAAAAAATATTTTATATTAATTTAGCCTATCGCACCGATCGAAAGAGTTTACTTTTGCAAGAGTTGGACAATTTAGGAGTTGATCCCCAAAGAGTCGAACGAATTGAAGCAAAACAAGATCTTTTAAATGGTCATAGAGGGTGTGCCTTGAGCCATATCCATGCCCTTAAAATGGCACAAGAAATGGGACTTAAAGAGGTTTTGATACTTGAAGATGATGCCTACTTTTCCTGCGACAATAATGAGATCGAGACCCATCTGCAGCTCCTCTTTCAACATGTACATACCTACGACATGCTTCTTCTTGGGGCTCGTGTGGAGCAATATCAGGAGAGTCAAATCGAAGGGATCTTTCGAGCAAGAAAGGCCAGATTAGCTCATGCCTATGTTGTGAAAAACCATTTTATTCCAAAAATACTAGAGGTCTTTGAAAGAGCCTATTTGCGGCTATTAAAAATCCCTACATTCAACCAGGTGCACGATTTGGCTATTGACAGAGCATGGGATGATCTTTTTGAAACGCATCTTGTGCTATTTACCAAAATTTTCGCCTACCAGAGAGGTGGATACAGTGATATTCAACACTACACCCATGATGACTATACCAGATATTTGTCATAAAAATAGGAGATAGCAGAACGATGAGCACTTGCAAAGGACTCAACAGGTTGGAAAAAATCTTCTACATCAACCTAAGTCATCGAGAAGATCGGAACGCTTCGATTGTTTCGCAGCTGAAAAAGCTAGGGGTAAAAGAGGAAAAAATTGAACGAATTGAGGCTGAACATGATGTGCTTAACGGTCACAGAGGTTGTGCTTTAAGCCACATCAAAGCTCTAAAACTTGCCCAAGAAAAGGGTCTCAGAGAAGTTCTGATTTTGGAAGATGATGCCTTTTTTCTTGCCGATAATGATGAAATTGAGGCCCACCTAGGTTACTTTTACGATAGAATCGAAACGTATGACATTTTCTTTCTTGGCGGTCGCATAAAAAAAAGTGAACCCTCGTCTTTTGCAGGTATATCACGCGTCAAAAGCTTTAGACGTGCTCATGCCTATTTGGTAAAATCCCACTACATCCCAATGCTTTTGGCCTGTTTTGAAAGTTGCTACCAAAAGCTTCTTTATATCCCTTTTGCAAAAGATGCCCCAGGTGAGATCGTCATTGATATTGCCTGGGATACCCTTTTTGAAAATGCCCTCGCTTTTTTCACAAAAAACCTAGTCTTTCAGCGCGGTGGCTACAGCGATATTCAGCATATGCGGTATGACGATATTGATGAATTGATCAACGAATAATTTTTTGCCCTTTCTCACCCGCGTCTTAAAATAAATTGCTTTTGTTTATTATAAACGTTAACTATCATAGGCTCTTAAACTTAATGCTTCTAAAGCTAAAGGAGATACTATGATTGTGGACCATCACCAAATCCAGATTGAGGACGAAAAGTCTCTGACTGCTCTTCCTGTTGCCTCAAAAGAGACCTCTATCTTGAAAAAGCTTTACGAAAAAAATAAAAAAAGCTCATTAATTGCCCCCTTAAGTATAGATCAGTTCGTGGGAATCATCTATCCCCTTTTTGGACCCGAAGAGCAAGAGATCATTCTTCAAGAGATCTTTGGAACAAAGAATCAAGAGAGTGTGACACGTTATCTCTTATCCATGTTTGAGAACCACCCCCAGCTCAAACTAGGGAACTGCTGTGCGTCGAATATCGACCTTAGTTGTATAAAAGAGCATTTAGAATTATTACACTGTTTAGATCTAAATCTAGATGATCCTTTTATTGTAGAAAGGCTGAACGATTTTGTGCATGATAAGACCGATGGTATGATACCTAAAATCTTTGAACAGAGAAAAGACCTCCCAAATGAAGGGCTTGTAGCTATCAATGCAGGCTCGTTCAAAGGAAAATTCGATGACCCTTTTGATCCTATCCACACGAAAAAAAAGCTTTTCGAGTCATCGACAAAAGAAAAAACAGAGATCGATATGATGTGGGGGATGAAAAGAGTCCGTTATTTTGAAAATGGGCATTTACAGTTCATCGAGCTTGAGCTAGAGCGATCCTCCTATATTTTGCAACTCTCTATCCCAAAAGAGGGTATCCCGGTAGAAAAGCTTCTAGAGCAAGATGCTTTTTACGAGGGTAGCCATCAAGGGAAAATCTGCTATGTCGACATCACTCTTCCGAAATTTACCCTTTCAAATACCCAAGAGCTTCTTGCAAAACTTTTGGAAAGGGGCATCCCCCTAGATAAGAAGACAGAGGCAGGAAAACTTGCAAGCGTTCTGCAAAAAACCTACTTCGTTCTTGAAGAGGGTGGCGTAAAAGCGGCTTTTGTAACCGCCGGACTTTTCCGCACTACCAGCGTCAAACCTTTGCCCTTGCACTCAATCAGCTTTGATCGACCCTTTACATTTCGCTTGGTTTCAAGGGATAGGTTAAACATCATGGAAGGTGTTTTTAACGGCTAAAAACTTTTTATTTAAAGATAAACGGGTCTATCACAAAAAATAGACCCGTTATCTTTTTTTTTATGGACGAATTAGACAGATTGTCCTGCTAAGAGCCTCTCTTTTTTTTAAGAGATAGTCAGCAAAAATATAGGCTCCACCGAATAAGAAAGAGAAGGTCCTGCTATTTTGTAAGCTTTCCTCAGAAAATATCGTCTGGAGAAGACGATCTGAAATCCCTACAATCAACAAAAGGCAAAGGCCCGTTATATTACGCATGATTCGCAAAGCGGGGTATTTAAAAGGGACGATTTCTATCCACTCATTCCCATTTGTCCAGTCTAAAAACACCCTTTCGGTTCTCTCATCTAAATTGAGTTCTTTGACCGCCTCTTCAAGAGGCATCGGAATTTTTTTGCTAAAAAATTTTGCTGCATAGACTTTCAGGTGGGGCATTTGTTCCTCAGCCGGATCCGTCTCTAAAACCCATCTCCCTTTTTCCGTCTCTTTTTCTATAAGGCAAATAGTGGATGAAAGATCTCTGTGAATGAAGAAGGTGTCTTGCCCATTCAAATTGATGAGTGGCCCACCCCAGTTAGTATGCGTTGTTAATTCTGTAGACATTCCAATACCTATTTTTTTATTAAAAACCTTCGAAAATAACCTTATGTATCGCCTCAACAGTTTACTTGTAAGGGAAAAAAGGCAAGGTATGCAAAAGTCCCCGCAAACAAATAAAGGCTACCTAATCT
>CAYFOX010000043.1:6592-9387 GCA_964344875.1 uncultured bacterium | reverse complement strand
GTTATAGGGTTCATTTTTGTAACCAGGAGGGGGGGCAGGTTAGAGGGGGTACTTCTCTTTGATCGACAAGAAAATCTAAGTTGATCTCATTTCCTTTAGGGGCAAGTCGCTGGGAATAGATTTTGGCCGTTAAAAAGGCAATAGCTGCAACAATATCCTGCTTTTGCAACTGAATCGTTTGCAATTTTCCACTGTAACGTATAGGAAGCACAAAGGAGGGGCTTAACTGTTCAATTCCAAGGGTTTGCGCTAAAGTAAGACCCGAAATTCCTAAAAAGAGTGTTGTATTTTTAGTTTCAAGGTTGGTCGAGCCCCAAAGAACAAGCCAAATTTTGTTTGCCACTAAAAGATCAAGCCTAGGAAGATATAAGGTGCCATCGAGTATGCTTAAGCTTGCGGGGCGCTGGTCAAAACTTTGTTTTTGATTTTCTCCACACACAGGAACACAATAGATAAGAACATTTCCTTTATAACCCACATTTAAGCTGCTGAGAACCGACTGTGTATTTCCCTCAACTTTTGTTTCCACAACAAACGGAGATAGAACAATTTTGGGAACCTGGATCTGTTCAGGTTTAAAGGGAAACAACGGGATTCTTACATCTCTCACGGGGATAGTAAAGGGAACCCAGCCTGTTTTTTGCAAAAGTGCATTTCCTACCGCTATATTTCTTATACGCCCCTTGACAGGGGTAGTCAATGTGCAAACGTTTTTATCTACTTTAGCATCCAGATCTATTTGAAAAGTTTCTCCCTGGAGGTGGAGGGCGCTTTTGCCGTTCCCTTGTGTCACATCCATAAAGGCTGTTCCGTCAATTTTTGGGCCTAAGTAGGCGAAATCCAGAGTGGGAAATTTCTCAAATGTACCAAAAAGATTGAGGGAGTTGGGTTGTAGAGGGTCATAAATACAGCGTAGGGAAGATGAGCCGTTTAAAGAGGTATCTTGGATTTGTGATTGGGAGGTGGAGGTATCTATTTGGATTGTGAAGGGGCCAAAGCTTCTCTTGTCGATGGAAAAGTAGGTTTGATGAAAATAACCGTTAGCACCCGTTTTTTCATTCATCAACCCAATATTTTTAGCCTCCATCTGGGCAACCAACTCGAGTTTTTTGTTATCTTGATCAAAAGGGAAAAATAGCGATTGGCAATCGAATTTTATTTGGCCACCCTTGGTTATTTTAATAAGGTTGTCTTTTAAGAAAGGAACATTTTCTAATGATGAAAGGGAACAGGTTACAGTCGACTTTTTGAGGTTCTTTGATAGGGTGAAGCCCTCTTTGGCATAGGTTCCAAAAAGCTCTGCTTTGATAAAAGGGTTTTCGAGCCTAAGCTCGCCTTGGGCAGTTTCGTTACCCTTTGCATAGGCATGAATTTCCATAGACCTGCCTAAAAGAGTCGCAGCTTGTTCACCAAAAAGCTGCATGGGAAAATTTTTTGCCTCCACCTCAATATCGATCGATGTAAGCTCTCCTTCTTTTGTCTTAAAAAACCCTTCAGAGCCAAAAAAGCCCGCGTCTTTTTGTAGATTTGAAAAATGGATCTCAGTCTTATACTCTACCGTTTCCACCCCTTTTTTCCGATAATAATTGAGTAGGGCTTTACCCCCTTCAATTTCTAGGTTAAAAAAGTCTAATGAGCTTTTGATGAAATTGAGATGTATGGAGAGGACGTTTTCCTGATGTTCATTCCAGCTGTACGAGGGGATCGTTCCCGAAAACGCCAATCCCTGAGGAATTCTCAAAAGGAAAGGGGAGGATTGAATCGAGTGGATTTTTTTGAAGTAGTCTTCTACAGAAAACGCTGTTTCAAGATGCCCATTCGGTACTTTAAGTTGAACATTCTCCACAGTAAATTTTTCTAAATCTCCCTTGATTTCCCCAAAAATGGAGCCTTCACTAAAGAAATACTCGCTATAAGGACCGTTAAGTCTATTGAATGCACCAGCAAAGTTTCCCTTGAGTGTGGATTTCAAGGATTTTTCTAATTCGAGTTGTCGAATAGTAAGATCAAATTCATAATCTTCAAGTTTTAAGGGAAATTGAGACCCCCCCCCTTTAATTAAAAATGCGTAATCCCCGTCTTCCTTAAAAAATCTTTCGATCGAATAATTCCCTAAACTAGAGGTAATGTTTGTCGGTTCCATCAAACTAAACCCTGTATCGGTTAGCTGAATTTTTGTGGTAGGTAGGGTAAGATTCTCTGCTGACAATAAAAAGCTCAGAATATTATTGGTAAGATCCCCCTTTAAAGAGATAAAAGGGCCCAGCTCTTTTAAAGTCTCTCCATTTCTAAATAGCTCTCCCCACGAGGTCGAGAGATTATTGATTTGGAATGTGTAGGTATCCTTTATTGTTTTTAGAGATAAGGACCCTTTTTTTGGTTGGAGAAGCTGAGACTCTAAACTGAAATTTTTCCATTTTCGATCAAAATGAAAGGTTTGTACTGACAGTTTTGTTTGTTGAGCGGTGCGCAATTTTAAGGGGTTTTTTAGTTGAATAGACCACTCATCAGGCGAATGAATTGTCCCCCCAATAGAGGCGTTATCCTCTAATTTGCATAAGAGTTTGAGCCGTTCGATCACTTTGTTGGTAAAAACATAGTTCCATATGCAGGGTCGAGTGAAAGAAAGAGTCTCTTCATCCAAATGAATAGCAGCATCCAGGTAAACGTTCGGGGAATCTAGATTTATAGTACCCACAAAAGAGGGGTCAAATCTGAGCTTTATTTGGGAGTTTAGCGTTGACCCCAAAAGGTCGTTTAACAGGGTAGACCATAGCAATGGCAGGGATTTAGAG
>CAYFOX010000043.1:0-6582 GCA_964344875.1 uncultured bacterium | reverse complement strand
ATAACGAAAAATTCCGTATTGAATATTCACTTTGAATAAAAATTGATCAAAAGAATCGGGTTTTTCTACCCCTTCTTTGGATGAGGGGGAGTTCTCTATAGTGAGATCAGGTTTTTTCAAGGTGATATTCGTAGTATCAAAAAAGAGGAGCGTCCAGTAAAGACCTGCGTGAATCTCAATCTCTTCTATGGTCCCGCGCACTTTTTTTGTGTTAAGTTGTATCTGACTAAAGCGCATTTTTCCAAAAGGCGCCAGAGAAGCCTTTTGCATATTTACAGAGCCTTCGACAAGGTGGCTGGCAACTCTTTCTAAGAGAGAGTTGGGAGTGATGTAGGGGAGTGCTATCAAAAAAAGGAAAACGAAGCTAAGAAAAATAGCTAAACCTTTGAGAATTTTTTTGGGGATTGCCTCGAATAGCTTCATCTTCTGATAGATAGCCCCTGTTTTAAGAGTTTGTCAAGAACAATAGGCTTCTATGGATTGCTAAAGGTGAAAAAACTACTCAACCGTTACCGATTTGGCAAGATTTTTGGGGTGGTCGATGTCGTGGCCTTTCTCTAAAGCCACGTAAAAGGCAAAAAGCTGCAAGGCTACGGAAAATAGAATAGGCAAGAGGGCAGGTTCGATTGCCGCATCAATAGCAAACGAAAAATCGGGGGAAATCTCATCCAAATGTTGCTGTTTTTGGTGCAAAGCAAAAATTTTTCCTTTTCTAGCCTGGATTTCCTGCACATTAGAACAGGTTTTTTGAAATGTGGGACCATGACCGAGAAGGGCTATCGTAAGGGTATTTTCGTCCACAAGCGCAAGGGGGCCATGTTTTAATTCCCCAGCAGGATAGCATAGGCTATAAATATAGCTGATCTCTTTGAGTTTTAACGAGGATTCTAATGCAGTATAAAACATATACTGGCGGCCTATAAATAGAATACGATCCATTTGGCTGGCTTTTTTTGCAATCTTTTGCATCTCCCCTTTTTTCTCAAGAATCGACTCTATTAAGCCGGGTAGAGTTCTCAGGTTTTGGATCCAGGTATTTCCCTGAGGAAGGGCGCCGTATTTGATCTGGGTAAATTCCAAAGTCAAAAGATAGAGCAAAAGGAGTTGGCTTGTGAAGGCCTTTGTTGAGCAGACGCTGATCTCTAACCCCGCTTGAGTCATGAGGTGGTAATCAGACTCTCGAATAATGGAGGAGTGTTGCACATTTGTAATCGAAAGAATCTTTCCCTTTCGTCGCCTCGCCTCCCTGAGAGCCCCTATGGTATCTGCCGTTTCCCCCGATTGGGAGATACCGATAACAAGGGTTGTCTCATCGGTTAAAGTCTCTTTGTAGCGATACTCCGATGCAATGTGGGCTGTAGCGGGAATACGCACCAATTCTTCGATAAAGTGGGCACAGATGCAGGCCGCATGGTAGGAGGTTCCGCAGCCTACAAGTGCTATTTTTGTGACTTTTGGAAAAAATTGATGGAAACTTTTCGGTAAATTCAAAAGGACTCGATCCTGCTCTAGATCATAACGCCCCTCAAGCGTACGCCGGATAGCGCTGGGTTGCTCGTGGATCTCTTTGAGCATGAAATGGGAAAATTCCCCCTTTTCATGGGGAGTGTTTTTGATTGTCAGAGGGGCAAATTTTACATTTTTGACCTCACCCTCTTTGCCAAAAAGTTTCAATGCGTTTTCGTTGATGATAGCAACCTGATCATCCTCAAGATCGACAGTCATAAAATCCCCCTCATAGAGAGCATTTCTGTCTGAGGTAACAAGGATCTGCCCCTGCTTTTGATCCAAAGCTAGAATGAGAGGTTTATCTCTTTTGGTAGCGATAAGGGTGTTGGGGTGGTCTTTGTGTATACAGGCTATAGCAAAAGAGCCCTCTAAAGCAGACTGCAATTTTTGAATGGTCTCTAGAAGATTTTTGGTGTAAAAATGGGTAAAAAGATGCGCGATTACCTCGGTGTCGGTAGCAGAGATAAACTTTACACCGCTGTTTTCCAAATATTGTTTCAGTTCGAAGAAATTTTCTATAATACCATTGTGGACAACAGCTAGAGAATGTGTCGAATCGATGTGAGGATGGGCATTACACTCTACAACCCCCCCATGTGTAGCCCAGCGCGTGTGGGCTATGGAGACCGATTTCAGGTTTTTGAGGTGAGAGACCCTTTTTTCTAAAAGATCGACCTTACCGC
Source organism: uncultured bacterium (assembly GCA_964344875.1). Taxonomy (GTDB): domain Bacteria; phylum Chlamydiota; class Chlamydiia; order Chlamydiales; family RGXB01; genus RGXB01. The sequence continues at coordinate 4,390 of CAYFOX010000043.1, read as the reverse complement.
AGCTTTTGACAATTTCAATCTCTTTTTCGTGCATCAAAGCGATTCCAGAAGAGTCGTAACCCCTGTATTCAAGTTTCTTCAAACCCGCTATGCATAAATCGACGCTTGAAGCGACAATCTTTCCTGAGATGCCAAAAATTCCACACATAGGGAAAGTTCTACCCTACAATCTCTGAAAAAGTAAAGAGAATAATCGATAAAAGGGTTGAAGAATTCTGTTTGAGACAACAAACAAATCTAGTGCTCGATTTTTTCACATTTGAGGCACATAAAGAGGGGGAATTCCTTGCGGCAGCGGTTTTCCATTTGTGATTTAGCCCCCACGCTTGTTTTATTCGAAATAAGCTCCTCTATCTCCAAAATGTTGAATTTGCTCTCTTTTAGCCACTGGCTAAGCCTAGAGAGGGAAAAATGGTGATGGAAGACCTTTTTTGTCTCTTTTTTTGAGGGATGAATTTCTATGGGGATCAGGTTTTCTGTTAAATAGGACTCAATCTTGCGATACTGCATTTTTTTGTTTTCATCGATACCCCAACCCGATTGTCTTGGTATCCGAAAACAGGGGTGGTTGATAACAATCCACAGCTCTTTTTTTGGTTTTAAAAGTTTATAGGCGTTTTTAAGAGCAATAAGTGGCTCCTGCATATCCTGTAAGGAGAGCAAAAAAAGGGCGATGTCGAATTCCTCAACGCTTTTTGACATAGGTGTGGTGAGATCTTGTACATGACAGTTTTGGACCCCTTTTGCTTTTGCAGCTTGTACCAGGGATTTAGAGGCATCGTACCCTACGTATTCCCAGTTTTTAGGGATTTGGGAGGCAAAAAATGCTTGTCCGCAACCCAGGTCAACAATTTTTTTCGCTGTCGGGGAAAACCAGGTTTTTAAAAAGGGGAGGATCACCTCTTGGTGGTAATAGTGGCCCGCATCCCCCACCAGTTGATCATACCACTTAGCCCCCTCTTCCCAACCTCTACTTTTTCTCTCCATAGGTAAACTCTTGTCTTTTGAAAGGGCTATTGTAGAAGAAAAAAAGATTCCAATAAACCTTTTTTAAAAGGGTGCACCTTAACCAAAAAGGTTAAAAATAGATCACTCTTTTAAAACAATTCGAGCATCCAAAATCAAAAATTCTTTTGGTAATGCAATTAGGGGATTGATGTCCAATTCGAGGATTTCGGGCTTTGAGGCTACGAAGAGGGAAAACAGGCTAAAGAATTCCGCCAGTTTTCTCTTATCCACTGGCCCCATATCCCTGTAGCCTCCGAGAGCGTGATCAATTTTTGTTTTTTCAAAAAGCTCAAACGCCTCATCAGGGGAAAGGGGGGGGATAGCAAAAACAACATCTTTATAGAGTTCTACAGAGATTCCTCCGGATCCAAAAGATACTAGAGGGCCAGCCATAGGATCACGAATCATCCCAAAAAGAAGCTCTATTCCGCCTTTAAGACTGCACATTTTTTGTACTGTAACCCCTTCAAAACCGAGTTTGATTTTTGCGGCAATCTCCTCGTACGCCAATCCCACCTCTTCGCTATTTTGCAGATTGAGTTTTACCCCTCCCACGTCTGATTTATGAGTAATTATTGTGGAATTTAATTTGACTACACAAGGAAAACCTATTTTTTGTGCTGCCTCTATAGCCTCTTGTTTTGTAGAGGCTAAAACGGTCTGCACTACAGGTAGGCCCGCTTTTGATAACAACTCTTTGGACTCAAATTCGGTCAAAAGCGTTCTGCCTTTTGTGCGGGGAAGTTCAATCTCTTTTGGAAATTTTTTTCCTATGTAGGAGGCGGTTTGGATCGCTTTTTGAATTTTTTTATCGTGCTGGATAATTTTGGCTAAAATTTTAGCCGCTCGATCGGGTGTAGAGAAGTGGGGAATCTGGTTTTTTTTCAGCAATTTTATACCCCCAAGAGTCTGTTTTTGCCCAACAAAACTGCAGCATACGGGAAATACCCCATTAACCTCTTGAAGAACTTCGGCGATTTTTACGAAATCGGTCATCGATTGGGGCGAACCTATCACAATAAGGGCGTCGATGGAATTTTTGTTTTTAAGCTCGATAATCGCTTTTCTATAAGCTTCTTCAGTAGCATCTCCCAACACATCGATCGGGGGGAGCGCTTTTGCGCCATTTAGCTCGATCGCATCGGTGGTCAAAACACCCATCCCCCCCGCATTTGTAAGGATGCCAATACGGTCCCCGCTGGGAATTTGTTGCAGCGAATAGTAGATAAAGAGATCGAAAAAATCCTCCATCGTCTCGGCCCTTAAAACTAAGCCTTTATCAAATATCGCAGCTACGGCCGTATCTGAACCGACTAGAGAGCCAGTATGGGAGGCGGCCGCCATGCTTCCAGCTTCGCTACGCCCCGGTTTGATTGCAACGATCGGTTTTTTTAAAGAGGTACTCCGACAGACTTTGATGAATTCTTCTGCATTCCCTATAGTCTCCATATATAAAAAGATGGAGTGGGTTTTAGGGTCATGTGCGAGATATTCGATGCAATCTTTGAATTCTACATCGGACATCGATCCGATAGAGATAAATGCGCTAAACCCTATCCCCATGTCGTTAGCATAATCCAGCAAAGATGTACACATTGCTCCTGACTGGCTGATGAAACCTACCCCGCCTACCGCCGCCATATTTTTAGCAAAGGTTGCGTTCAAATTTGAGTAGGGGGACATAATCCCTAGGCAGTTGGGCCCGATGATGCGTATACCGAAATCTTTAGCGATCTCAAGGATTCTATTTTCTAGCTCTAATCCCTCTCGTCCCACCTCTTTGAAACCTGCAGAGATGATGATGACGCTTTTAATATTTTTTTTCCCTAGTTGTATTAGGGTATCAGGAACTAGCTCGGCTTTGATTGCGATAACTGCCAGGTCTACGGGCTGGTCGATATCTAGAACCGAAGCCAGACAGGGATATCCTAAAACCTCTTTTCTTTTTGGGTTGATCAGATAAAGACGCCCCTGAAAATCGAGGAGGTTCTCCACAATAGCGCGTCCAACGCTCCCCTCCTTGTCGGTTGCGCCTACAAATACGACTCCGTGAGGATGTAAAAAAGAAACTAGGGATTGCATAAATCCCTAGATAGCAAAAAAGAGAATTTATTATAAGAAGTTTTACATATTTCTTTATTTAAAAGACTTAAAAACCTCTCTATCTATTTTGGGCCTTGAGGCTAGGGTCTTTTCGATATACTGCATAGCCCCCTGGTACAACTGGATCGCCGGAGGGGTAACCTGCTCAATAATCTCGCCAATCAATTTGCTTGTGTCGCGAGGTGTGGGGGGAGGATACCGAAATTTGAAGCTGTTATCCATGTATAATTTATGTTTCATTACTTCGCGGATGGTTTCTGATACGGGGGTGAGTATGTGGTATAGGCTTAGGTAGTCGATAGGGTGGAAGATTCTGTAAAGAGCCAGCCTGGTGAGAATTGGTTTCGAGCAGTGCTGCGGTACAGCTTTGAGACGTTCACTGGTCCATCCGTGAGAGGCTCTGAAAAGGTTCTTGATAAAATCGGGTTCAGATATCCTTAAGATCTCCTCGTCAGGGAGCTCAAAAAGGGGGTCCGGATTTTTATTTATTAGGGCTCTTTGGAGATTTTCAGAGGATTGATCGCAAAATTGCACTAAAAATAGATCCAGCTTATTTGCCAAAAAGACATTAGTGATCACCCCATCGGGATCTTTTTGGTAGCTTCTTGTGGGGGGGGTAAGTGCATCTGGGGGAGAGCAAGAAGTTGTGCTTGCATCGCTAAGACTATCTCTATCTGAGAAGTCTTCTCGCCTTGGTGGAATTTGAATAGGACTAGACATATACTCGATTTAAAATTTTAAACGAGCTTAATCAAAATTTAATTTTTATTCAAGGCTCCAGCAGTCAGAATATAGTTCATAGCCTGCTCGATTGTTAAATTGATCGGTCGAATTTTTTCTTTGGGTAAAATAAGTGTATAACCCCCGATCTGATAACTCATAGGGAAATAAACAACCACCTCATTATCTGACCCTATGGGTTGCTTTGGGGATTTATCGGTTAGAAATCCGATCAAACGGAATTCTCCAAATTGCACCTCGACGACAAGGCTCATATTCTCCTCTTTTTTTCCAAAGAAACTCAAAAGATCTTTTAAGGAACTGTAGAGGGTTTTAATCAAAGGGATTTTAGAAATGAGCTTTTCCAGGTATTCATAAATCAGTCTGCTAAGCCAGTAATTGACTAGAAAGCCGACTATAAAAATGGAAATGATGATCACAAGAACGCCCATGCCGGGAAAGTAATAATCGGACCCAAAAATAAACTGCAGAGGTTTTTTTAGTATCCCTTCAGCAAAATCGAAAAGCCAAATGATAAGAGCTAAAGTCATAGCAATAG
>CAYFOX010000042.1:8526-9533 GCA_964344875.1 uncultured bacterium | reverse complement strand
ATTTCTTTAAATTCATTCACTATCCTTGAATTTATTTTTTGGAAAATTTCGGTTAAAATAATAATACGTAATCTTTAAATTTTAACAACACGAATTTGCAGCTTATAAAATGATCCCTTCAGAGATCGCAATAAGATAAAACTCAAAAAGCTTTTTGGATTGGAATGCAAACTGAAAAATCAATTCTTTAGTCTTTAAATTGGTCATGGTCCTCTGTTCTGAGGGATAGTGAAAAAAAGGAGGATTTTTTGGTTGTGCAGAAATTGACTCTTGATCAGAAGGGATTAATGGAAAAGAAGTAAGAATGGGATTCTTTTAATTGTTAGGACTAGTTAGTTCCCAGCTTAGTTTTGTCCCCAATTCAATACCCAGGTTTTTGGCAGCAGATGCCGGGAGCTCAAGAACATAAAGGGTATCGGGTTTCGACGAAAAGTATACCTCTGCTTGGGTGTCTGAATAGGTTTTTTCGGAAAAGTTGGATTTGATGAATGTAACTACTTTATCACGATTCATCCAAATTACATCGATGGAAAAAAGCATACCTTTCTGTGAAATTGCTTGCTGCCCTGCTGTATCGAAAATGAACAGCATTCCAGAACCCGAAGACAAATTTTTTCGACCACCTAGACCTAGCTCGCGTTGGAAATCAGTATCTGCAATTTCTACTTGAACTTTCCCTTTTGGGGCAAATACGGTAGTGTTTTTATAAATAAGGTTTTTTTCTACTTGGCGTTCATCCAAAAAATCTAACCCTAGTTTCACACCCTCTTCAATTCCAAATTTTTGAGCATCTCCGTGAGGAAGTTTTAGGATAAATGGGGTCGGTTTTGGAGAATAATAGACCAGAGCGCTAGTAAGTGTTGTGGTATCGGGTAAAATATTTGTTTTTACAAGAGTCACCTTATTATTGCAGTCGATCCAAATAGCATCAGTAGGAAAGGGGATATCTTTATAGCCAATTTTTACGTATTGAGCCTCGATGAGATTGTAGGCTAATAAGACGTTAC
>CAYFOX010000042.1:0-8516 GCA_964344875.1 uncultured bacterium | reverse complement strand
GTATCTAAAACTCTAACCTTGATGATCCCTTTCGGAACCTGTATTTCGATAGTTTTAAGATTCGGCTCCTTTGTATTGCAAATAAGGGGCAATCCAAAAAAAAATGGGCAGATCAAGAGGGCTTTCAAATAAAGAACGACCAGCGAGTTTATGCGAAACGTCATAAATAGGGAGTTTACGTACTTGAATAGATAGGCGCAAATTAAAAATTGGGTTCAATCCGACCTTTTTATAAGCTCTTTCGTAAATTCAATCGATTCAATCCAAGCTTGGAACTTCAAAATGGATCAAACGGTTGTTGTTAAGGTCTGTTTTAACTCAAAACTATCGATCTTTTCGTTTAGGTGAGGGAAGGGGATACGTGTTTTTGGCTCGATATCAATAGGGGAGGGGCCCAGTTGTTTGTATTGCAAAAGACCCAAGGCAGCTATCATTGCTCCGTTATCAAGAGCTAGATCTTTGGAGGGAAAAAAAACGGGATGAGGGAAATCCTGGAAATACTCTCTTAATGTTCTGCTGGATGCTACTCCACCACCAAAAAAAACCGCTTTAGCATGGAATTTTTCTACAGCTAGAAGAGTTTTTTGAAAAAGGTCTTTAAAGACTACGTGTTGGAAAGAGGCGCATAGATCTTCAACAAGGTAGAGGGGATTTTTTTTTGCATAGAGAACTTGCGTCTTCAATCCGCTAAAAGAAAAGGATAAAGGGGCATCTTTTACTCTACAGCTTTTAAGAGGGACTCGATTTTTATCTCCCATTTTAGCCATTTTTTCTACGTGCGGACCCCCCGGATAAGGAAGATCGCAAATTTTTGCGCATTTATCAAAACACTCACCCATCGCATCGTCGATCGTAACGCCAACCGTCTTTACCTCTAAAGGAGTTTCCATCCAGTTAATTTGGGTATGCCCCCCTGATATCACGACTCCAATGGCTCCAAAAAGGTCAAAAGCTTTTTTGTTCTCTAAAAGGGGAGCAATAAGATGGGCATGCACATGGTTTACAGCTATGAAGGGTATTTTTAGGGTTAAAGAGAGCATTTTGGCAAATGTTAGTCCAATCGATATCGATCCAATAAGCCCTGGCCCATAAGCTACAGCAATCAAAGAAAGATCCTCTTTGCTCACCGAAGCTCTCTCTAAAGCCTCCTCAAAACAGGGGAGAATTTTTTCTACGTGCTCTCGTGCTGCCAGCTCAGGAAAAACACCCCCAAACGGACTGTGCAAATCGACTTGGGAGTAAATCACATTAGAAAGAACCTCAAAGCGGTCATTGATGACAGCTATCGAGGTCTCATCGCATGTGCTCTCTACTCCCAGTACAATCATTTTATATCCAAAAGTTCGATTTCAAAGATAAGATCTTCGCCGGCTAAAAAATGGTTAGCGTCAAGCGTTACGCTATCCGGATCTAGAGCAGTAATCGTCACGGGTTGGCCACGAATTTCTAGCATAGATCCCACCTCTAATTCGAGATCTTTGGGAAAGAGTTCTCTTTTTAAGCGACCGATAAGATCTGGATTTTTCGGTCCATATCCTTCATTGAAGGGGATCTCAAAGATTTTTTTCTCTCCAACCAGAAGACTCATTACGGCTTTTTCAAAACCGTCGATAACCTGTTTTTGCCCCATCTCAAAAGTAAAAGGCTCTCTATCAATTGAGGAGTCAAAAATTTGGCCGTCCTTTTTTTTGCCTGTATAATGTACCGTTGCAATTTTAGACATGTATGCTCCCTTTTGGGTTGGTTTTTTTTACTATAGCTCGAGAAAGCCTCTCTTGAATTGGGGCATAAAGACCATCAGAGGGGAAATCTAGATCGACAAACGCTTTTTTGATTTTATCAAAATCCAGACGGCGCAGCGTCTCATATAGATTTCGAGCAATCATTACCGGGTCCTGTTTTGATCCAAGATGATACAAAGGGAGATTCCAAGGATAAGGTGTATCGCTAAATCCCACAATTGCTTCAAAGTCCTTTGAAAAATCGGTTGTTAATTCGCAGTTTGGCGAGTAGTGGCGAAGGAGTTGCCCGGGGCAAGTAGGTGCCGATTCGACAGCTTTAGCGAGATGCAAAGTAAAATGCTTTCTGAGGCAATCTATTGGTGTTGCCCCCAATCGACCTACCTCCAGATAGCCCTCTTTTTGGATGATAATTGTCGACTCTAAACCGTGAATTGGGGGCTCGCCCTCAACAATAGGGACTTGCCCGTTGTAATCCTGTTCAATATGCCAAACCCGTGTTGCGGAAGGGAGGCCAGAGCGGTTGGCTGAAGGAGCAGCCAAGGGACCCACTCCCCGAATTAAATCTAAAAATACTGGGTGATTGGGAATTCTTACTGCCAAAGTATTCAATCCGGCGGTAATTGCGCTGTCGAGCTCTTTTTTTAAAGGGGCCACAAGGGTAAGGGGAGCAGGCCACATGGAACTTAGGTGTTCCAAAAGTTTAGAATCGATTTCTACGTATTCCAAAACCTGTTCAATTGAACAGAAATGGACAATAAGCGGATTGATTGCGGGGCGTCCTTTTAAAGAAAAAATTTTACGTAGAGCCTCAGGGGAATGGATAGATGCGGCTAGTCCAAAGACCGTTTCACTGGGAACAGCTACTACCTCGTTATTTTTCAAAAGTTTAACGGCTTCGTGAAATTTAACAATCATACAAAAATTTCTTTTCCCTGTCTCGCCTGAAAATAGTACCAAAAAAAACCAAAAGGGGGAAGGGATTATAGGGATATTCCTGGACCCTTGATCAAAAAAAGGGGGATATGGGCTCCAGTTCAGGGTTTTCTTAAAGGGGAGCTTTTTGTTAGTATCCTCGGTAACCCATTTTGAGTAGGGAGGGTACATGTTCAAAGCCTGTTTTTTGTTTGGAGGCAAGTCCTTTGAACACGAGGTTTCTGTGAGTTCGATGCGCTCCGTTCTCTCAGCCTACTTTTCTAAAAAATTTATTATAACTATCGGTGGGTTGGATTTAGAGAATAGGCTGCAATTTTTTTCTCATGGGGAATTCCTTGAGCGATTTCAGGCTTACGGCAGATTTGAAAAAGCAGACCGTCCGGCAAACTATGAGGAGTTAAAAAACTTTGACGTAGTTTTTCCGTTGATGCACGGAGATTATGTAGAAGATGGATCTCTGCAGGGTCTTTTTACTCTTTTTGGGGTCCCTTTCGTAGGGCCAAATGTTCTCGCCTCTTCAATTTGTATGGATAAAGAGGTCGCAAAAAGACTCTTGGTTCAAGCAGGGTTAAAAGTCGCTGAATGGATTGCATTAGGCCCTTTTGAGATGCTAGAGATTGCAAAGGTAACAGAAAAAATAGGCTATCCCTGTTTTGTTAAACCCGCATCAAGCGGATCCTCTTGCGGAGTTTCAAAAGTACATTCGGCAGATCAGCTAGAAAAAGCAGTTCTGGAGGCGCGCCGTTTTTCGAAAAAGGTTCTGATTGAAAAGGCGATTAACGGTATGGAGTTGGAGTGCGCCGTTTTGGGTTTGGAGGATTTATTGGCTTCTCGAGTTGGACAGATCATTCCTCAAAAAGAATTCTATGACTATGAATCAAAATACCTTTTGAGTGATGCTGCGGTTATTGAGGCTCCAGCAAATATACCCGATAGCTTAGAAAAAGAGATCAGAAGGGTTGCTTTGAAAGTTTTTAAGGTTCTTGAATGCGAAATGATGGGGCGTATCGACTTTTTTTATGACGGGGAACTTTATGTAAGCGAGGTCAATACAATCCCGGGATTCACCCCAATAAGCCTTTACCCCAAACTGCTCGAACTTACGGGTATTGGATACAACGAATTGATTGATCAATTACTGGAAATGGCGATCAGGTCTCATCTTCATAAAGAACGTCAAGCTCCATATGCTCCCAATTCTCTATGTCTCCCTTAAGATAATAGACCTTCAGATGAAGCGCTTCTTCAAGATATTCGGCTGCCCGTTTTGCTCTAAACCCATGAGCACAGTGGACCACTAATGTATTGGTTTTAGGCACTGTTTTATAAAGTTCGGGGAGTTTGTCTAAGGGGATATTCATAGCTCCACGAATCCGTTTGTCAAAATGCTCTTCTTGAGTTCTTACGTCAAGAATGACCACAGATGGGCTGGTTGATAGGAGCATTTGTTTAAATTGCCCTAAGGTTAATGGTTCCATATTTGTGCCAGGGGATTTTTTCAGCTTTAGAGGGTCTAGGTTAATAGAAAAAGGATATTTTGTCAGCCTAAAATTAGCCAGAAACCCCTGATGAGCAAGCTCCTTGAATGAGAAAATTAGAGTGAAGATTATTATTTTCTTCATTGAAATTTTCTCAATATTAAAGTATGTTTGTTTTATTCCCCAACCAAAAGTAATTGGAGTGATAATATGAAAATTCGATCAATTTTAGCTGCGGCTTTAGTTTCATTACTTTCAATCAATGCCTATGCATCTGATGATGAACATAAAGAGAAAGATGATATCGTTGTAGAGAGTGTTTTTTCTACACAAACAAACGATGACGAAGAAAAAGAGGAAACTGTTGTTGTAGAACCCGACGCACCTGCAGAGCATTCCTAAATAGATAAATTCTTACCGGCGTCTTTTTACCGCCGGTAAGTTGGCCTAACATGCACTGGATAAAAAAATATCGCTCCTGGTTTTGGGTTGTGATTTTTGTTCTCATCATCCACCTTACTGGCAATTCCCTTGTTCATCAGCGCTGCCTTGAATCTCAAACCTCATTTTCCAAAATAGAACAACTTAATCAAGCTATAAAGCTTGCAAAACAAAGAAAAGAGGAGCTATCTCGAGAAATAGAGTCTTTTCAAGATCCCCTCTGGCTTCAAGAGGTTGTCAAAGAGGAGCTCGGACTGGTGCGCCAGAAAGAGACAAAAATTGTGTTTAGGTCTAAATAGGTTATGTGGCTAATTCTCTTTATATCCCTTCTTATAGTTCTGATTTTCTTTTCCGGGTTTTTATCCGGTTCAGAAACGGCATTCTTCTCCTTATCCTCTTTAAAAGTGCATCTTTACGAAAGAGATCCCCATCCCAAAAAGCGCCTAATTGCCGAACTGCTGAAAACACCCCATCAGCTTTTAGTTAGCCTTCTGATACTCAATATTGCAGTCAATATTCTGATCCAAAATGTTGTGGCGAATGTTTTTGGTGAGGATGGCTCTTTTTTGCTATCGGTAGGTGTACCCCTTGTATTGGTCTTATTTTTCGGTGAGATGATCCCTAAAGCGATTGCTATTCGTTACAATAAAGAATTTAGCTTTCGAGTGGTCTCAATCATCCATATTTTCAAAATTATTTTGTCCCCGATCAGGTTTCTTTTATCGGGTGTAGCCCTTTTTGTGAGCAAAATCCTTTTTTGCTTTCTTCCGCGTGAAAAAGAGATTTCTGTGAAAGAATTGGAGACAGCAATCAAAAGTTCCAAAGAGTTAGGGGTAATCAGTCCCGAAGAGATGCACCTCATGAGAGGCTACCTTGATCTGGATGACCATATTGTCAAAGAGTTGATGCGCTCAAGGCACGAAATCATCGCTTATGACGTGCAGTCTCCGATAGAGACTCTTTTAGAAACTATGATAAAAAAAGAGTGCTCCAAGATGCCTGTTTATGACGGCAGTTTAGAAAAAATTCTGGGATTCATTTTTTCAAGAGATCTTTTTTTGCACAACCGCGGGTTTAGCAAGGGTTATGATGTCATTCCCCTTTTAAGAAAACCCTTTTATGTACCCGAATCGGTTTCGGCAAGGCATTTAATGCAGCAGTTCCATTTTCGCAAAGAGGAGATCGCTATCGTCGTCGATGAGTATGGATCTATTGCGGGACTCATTACACTCGAGGATTTAATGGAGGTGGTTGTTGGGCCTATTCAAGATAAAATAGACCAGCCAAATCCTTTATTGGAATCTTCGCAAGATATTTTGATTTCGAATGGACTGTTGGAGATTGTGGAGCTGGAAAATCGCTTCGAGGTGGATTTACATAGCCCTTCGAATATGGTTACAATCGGGGGTTGGCTTACCGAAAAACTAGGAGATATTCCGAAGGTAGGGGATCGAGTGATTGTCGAGCCTTTGCTTTTTCATATTCTTGCGGCTGATGAAAAAATGGTGCAAAAAGTCTATATCAGAAAATTGCCTACAAGAGGGGAGGAGTCATGAATCTATTTTTAGTCTCCACAATTCTTTGTCTTGTGTTTCAGGCTTTCTTTGCGATGATGGAGATGGCGATTGTCTCATTCAATCGGGTAAGGCTACAATACTTTCTTGTTAAAGGGAGTAAAAAGGCAAATTGGATTAGCCGGCTCCTTTTGGATCCCACCCGTTTATTTGCTACAACGCTTGTGGGTGTGAACACCGCTTTACAGCTTGGTTCTGAGTGCTCTAGACGGCTTTATGCCTCCTATGGGTTGGATCCTGATCTTGCTCCGATAACGCAGATTCTTTTTGTGTTGATTTTTGCGGAGTTGGCTCCCTTATTTGCAGCGCGTAGGCATCCCGAATCGGTGGCGATGCTAGGGATAGCACCTCTCTATTTCTTGTCTATGATAATGCGCCCCATGACCTGGATTTTAGGGAAATTTCTTCAATTCATCGATACCGTTTTTGGGAAAGAAAAGGGTCACCCCCCTTTCATCTCCAAGGAAGAGCTCCAGAAAGCGATCGAGTCTTTAGAGGAAAAACATGTGGTTAGCGAAAAAGAGGAATTTAATCATTTAATCAATTCTATCTTTAGCCTCAAGTCTAGCACGCCTAGAGACTTCATGACACCGATCGATTTGGTGGAGATGATCCCGACCGGCACTAGAATTAAGGATATCAAAAAACTCATTCGTGATAAAAATATTGAACACTTACCCGTTTATTACCATCAACGCAAATCGATTGTGGGAATAGTGAGCATTCGTAACCTTCTTAAATCGCACGAAGATAGCCGTTGCGATTTATTCATGCAAGATGGCTGGTTTGTGTCGGAGAACGAATCGGTCTTTAGAGTAATAGAGGGGTTTAGAAAAAACGGTCAACCTCTTGCCATAGTGGTGGGTAGCACAGGGATGTCTGTTGGGGTAATCCATTTGGATCAGATTTTACAGGCTATGTTCTTGTCGGAGAAGGAGCTAGGTTCATTAGGGCATATACTTATTGATCGCTCATTTGATCCCTACCTAGAGGTTTCAAAAATCAATCATGAGTTTGATTTGGATCTCCCTTTAGAATATGGGGATACGCTCATAGAGGTGATGGAAGAAATTCTTAAACACCACCCCAATGCAAATGAAACGGTAAGGGTGAAAAATCTTGAACTCTCCTACAAGGAGGGGGATTTACTCGGTGATTCTAGAGTGCACATCCGCACAATTCTTCCTTGATCAATGCTGCAGCTCTAAATATCTCCTCAGCAGTGTTTTTGCGGCTGACAGAAAAGCGTAGACTCGAGCGGGCCCGATTTCTATCTAGACCCATCTCCAGCAAAACCCGTGATGGCTCAATCGAGCCACTAGAACAGGCAGATCCCATAGAGGCCATAACCCCTTTTTGATCTAAACGAATCATCAGGCTTTCCGCATCGAAAGAGTCAAATGCTATGTTGAAGGTATTGGATATGGTTTCTTTGGAACCGTTCAAACAACCGAAAGGGAGGAGCTCTTGCAGGAGGTTATTTTTAAGCCTTTCCATATAGAGGAAGTGGGAAGGCTCAATCAGTTCAAGAGCCTTAGCCAATCCGAATATTGCTGCTAAGTTCTCGGTACCTGCGCGGTGATGCATCTCTTGATGACCCCCTAAAAGCAACGGCTTGAAGGGGAGGTTTTTTCTGCAAAAAAGGAGTCCAGCGCCCAGGGGACCATGAAATTTATGTGCCGAAAGGGCGAAGGCGCTAATTCCTCTAAAAACACGAAAAGGGGCTTTACCGATATGCGCAGTTGCATCAATGATCAGGGGAATGTTTTTGTGATAGAGAAACTCGCTAATTCCTTCAAGATCTAGCATAGATCCGGTTTCGCCGTAGACGCTAGAGAGAATCACTAGCTCTACTTGAGGGTGGAGGGCTTTTTCTAAGGATTCTAGGGAGGGAGCGCCCTCCTCTTTTACAATAATAGAATCTACCTGAACCCCTTGAGAAGGGAGCACTTTAAGATGTGCATCGATGGCGTTATGCTCGATTTTGGTGGATAAAATTCTTTTTACCCCCTTAGCTTTGATATGACCTAAAAGAATGATTGATAACGACTCCGTACTCGAAGAGGTAAAATAAAGCTCGTTAGGAGATACCTGAAAAATAGCCGCAATCCTGTCCCTACAGTTTAAAAGAATTTCTTTTGCCCTCTTTCCTTGCCGGTGTATAGAGGAGGGGTTTAACGGGCCCATGGAATAGATTTTGCGCATCTCCTCTTCAACGAGACAGTCAAGTGGGGTTGTGGCATTATTGTCCAAGTAGATCATAGCGAACCTATTTTAAGCTTTGGTACACTTAAAGACAAAAAAAAACCGGTAACCTCTATGATTTTTTGCATTTCAATATAAAAGAG
>CAYFOX010000041.1:0-10153 GCA_964344875.1 uncultured bacterium | reverse complement strand
ATGGATTTTAGGAGTCACGAATGTCTAAACAACAAAGAGTCCGCCTTTACGAGGGAATGTACATTTTGAAAAGTACGCTCGGAGAAGAGGCACACCAAAAAGCTCTTGAGCGTATCTTCGGTATTATCACAGCTCAAGGTGGTGAAGTTAAAAAATTATTCGATATGGGACGTAGACGTCTTGCATACGAAATCAAAGAGAACAGAGAAGGTCATTATATTTTGATTTTCTTTGAAGCTCCTTCAACAGGTTTGGTTGAGATCAACCGTGAAAACGGCTTCCATGAGGACCTTTTACGCTCCATGATTATCGTAGCTGAGACGGTACCTGAGGAAATTTCGTTCAAACAATTGGTTCAAGTATAGGGTGAATTATGAGAAAATCTTCTACAGATAAAAAGTCGGCGAAGAAAAAGTGCTTGTTCACCCAGTCGGGGTTCAAGGCTATCGATTATAAAGACGTGGAGACCTTAAGCCAGTTTATTACTGAAAGAGGCAAAATCCTTCCACGCCGTATCAGCGGAACTTCCACACATTATCAACGCATTTTGACTGCTGCGATTAAGCGTGCCCGTTTCGTTGCGTTACTACCGTTTGTTGCTAAAGATTAATCGAGGAGAAAACAACTATGAAACAGAATCGCGTTCTTCTGATTAAAGATGTTAGAAACCTTGGACGTAGTGGCGATATCGTCAACGTGAAGCCAGGTTTCAGCCGCAATTTTTTGATCCCTTACGGCCACGGCATCCGTGCTACAGCTCATACTGAAAAACTCCAAACAAAACTTCGCGAGGAGCGCTTGTTGAAAGCCGCCGAGGACAGAAAAGTCTCTGAGCGTATCAAATCGCAACTCGAACAGTTGACGTTTGTTGTAGATGTACGAGTTGATGAGACCGGCCATCTCTACGGATCAGTAAATGTTCAAGATATCTTGAATCTTTTACATCAAGAAAACTTCCAAGAGATCGAAAAAGGGCAAATCAAATTAGCCCATCCGATCAAACAATTGGGTAATCACGTTGTAAAAATTCGTCTAAAAGAAGATGTTGAGGCAGAAATGCATATTCGCGTCAAAAATGATGAGTTTGAAGCAAGCTTGCACAAAAAGCAAGAAGAGGCCGAGCACGCCGTTGTAGAGCCTGCTTCCACAGACTACAGCGAATAGTCCAGGTCTAACAGTGTCTTATCTATTCCTCTCTCCTGCAAAAATCAACCTAGATTTGAAAATACTAGGCAGAAGAGAGGATGGATATCACCTGATTCGATCCGAAATGGTTGCTATCAACCTCTTTGATGAGCTAGAAATAGATCTTTCTTCAGAAAATCTTCTTCATTCTGCAGAACCTATCCCTTTCGATTTCACCACTTCAATTTTTGCCAAGGTCTATAACCAGGTAAAGAGAAAAATTCCAAATCTTCCCTGTTTCCAAATCAAGATAAAAAAATCTATACCGATAGGAGCCGGACTTGGCGGTGGGTCTTCTAATGCGGCTACGTTTATTTTTGCAATCCGACATCTTTTAAATTGCGATTGGACCGATAAAGAGATGATAGAGATAGCAAAAGGTGTCGGTGCTGACGTCCCCTTTTTTTTCTCCTACGGTCGGGCTCTAGTAGAGGGAATTGGTACCGAAATTACCCTTTTTCCCCCACAAAGAAGAAAATTTTTCACCCTACTATTCGATGCAGCTTCGATTGCAACACCTGAAGTATACCGCCATGTAGATCCTAATCAATTAGACCCAAACGCCAAAAACCAGTTGGAAAAATTTGCTGAGATTGCCTACCCAACGTACGCACAGACTTTAAAAGGATGGAAAAATCTTTTCGGAGGTGTCACAATGACCGGATCTGGTTCTTCAGCATTTATCGAGGGGATTCATCCTTTTGAGCACTATGGGCTAGAGGGGTTCCATTGTCACACCATCGATCGCAGTCCAAACGAGTGGTATAAACGATCCTTTGATACGAATACTATTTGAAACCAACTAGTCTACCTTGTTATACTTCGCCAAAAATAAATCGAAAAAAAATGTGAAGTTTCATGAGCTCTCAGGATTTGATTGTAGTAACTGGTGGTGCGGGTTTTATCGCTAAGTATGTTGTAGAGGAATTGAATCGCAAAAACATCACACGTATCGTTTTGTTCGATAAATATGATGCATTAAATCTTCAAAATCTTGAGAACCTTAGGGGGCTCTCATTTAGCTCCTTGGAATCTAGTGATCAGCTAGAAGCTTTTTTAGAGACAGAAAAGGATCAGATCAAATGTGTGATCCATTTGGGGGCCAACTCCTCCACAACCGGTACGGAAGCAAGGGATTACTTGGAAAATAACTATGAATTATCCAAGCTTTTAGCTGATTTTTGTATTGAGGAGGATATTCGGTTTATCTATGCCTCTTCAGCCTCTATTTATGGTGATTGCTCTGAAGAATTTGATGATGATCCAAAAAAATTTTCAGAGTACAGACCCCTCAATTTCTATGCCTGGTCGAAGTACCTATTCGATAAATATATCTATGAAAATGGGTTGGAAAACTGCGTTCTTGGTTTACGCTTGTTTAATGTATTCGGACAGGATCGCTCTAAAGGTGAGATGCAGTGTATTGTAACAAAAGCATTTGACAAGATCTTACTGAAAAAGAAAATGGAGATATTTGACGTAGAATCTTCACGAGATTTTGTTTTTGTCAAAGATGTAGCGCGATTTATTGTGGAGTCGATCGATAAACCCAGCTTTGGGATTGTCAATTTTGGAAGTGGGGAAGCAACTACTTTTAGAGAGGTTTGTGAAATGGTCTTTGAGGCAATGGAACAATCGCCCCAATTTGAAGAGATTTCTATTCCTGCACAACTTTTGGGTAAATATCAGTATTATACGCGCAGTAACAACAATCGCTTGAAAGAGATGTTAAAAAAGTATCGATACAACTTTTCTTTTACAACCCTTGGGGAAGCAGTCAAGGATACTGTAGTGGATCTCAAAGGTCTTTTATGCATTTAGACGAAAACCGCTTAAAAAACTCCCGCATTCTAGTTTGCGGTGACTTGATCATAGATCACTATGTGGAGGGTGTTGTCGAGCGTATTTCTCCAGAGGCCCCCGTTCCGATTTTAAAAAAAAGCCGGTCCACCTTTAAACTCGGTGGTGCTGCAAACGTTGCTGCAAATTGCGCTGCTCTGGGAGTAGAAACGTTTTTACTTGCAGTATCTGGAGTTTCATCAAGAGATTACTCATTAAAAGATCTTTTAGAAAATGCAAACCTCACTCACGATAATATTCTCATAGATGAGTCTATTAGCCCTGTAGTCAAAACCCGTTTTATGGCCGAAGGGCATCATATCTTAAGGGTTGATGAGGAGGAGATGCCCCAATTTCCCCCAAATCTTATTGCTCAATTAGTCAGTCGATTTGAGGAGTTGGTACAAACGGTAGATATAGTAGTTTTTTCCGATTATGCGAAGGGCTTTTTTTCACCTGCAATCCTATTTCAGTTTCTTGAAATTGCCCATCGGTTAGAAAAAAAAGTTTTGGTAGATCCTAAGGGGATCCACTATGCAAAATATCGGGGCTGCTTTTGTATAAAGCCGAATAAAAAAGAGGCTTATAAAGCCGCTAATTGCGATGTTACAACCCCAATAGAGGTGGTTTCTCGCATCCTTTTAGATATCACGGATGCTGATTACCTTTTGATCACACGTTCAGCAGAGGGGATGACCCTTTTTTCAGCTGATAATAAATCTAAACATGTGGATGCTTATAAACAAGATATTGTGGATGTGGTTGGAGCTGGAGATACAGCACTTGCCCTTTTGGCTGTCGCGATTTCTGTAGGATTGTCTATAGAAGATGCTATGGTATTAGCCAATGTCGGCTCATCTATAGCCGTTAGTAGGCAGGGTTGTGTAACCGTCACTTTTGACGAATTGCAACAACGCCTATTTAACTCTCAAAAAAACACTCTCAGTTCTTTAGTTTAGACAAAAAATCTTGTTTTGCAATTGTTTTCCCAATTGCAAATACAAACTTGTTAAATAAATTTTGTCTTATTATGACTTGGTTTTGAAACAAGTTAGAAAAATGACGCATCAACCCCAAGGTAACAGAGTACGAACCAAATGCACAGATAACATCCAAAAAAACCATTCGTATCCAACTAGTGAAGTGCATTCCAACCTCAAGGAACCTAGTTCTATTCGTCAACAAGAAAAAATGGAAAGGGTACGTTTGAAATATGATAACTGGGCTGAAACCTATGATCAAGACACCCTTAAATATGGATGGTCATCTCCAGATTACATTATTAGATCCTTGATTGAACATGCTCCCCCCAAATCCTATGAGCGCATTCTTGATGTTGGGGTAGGCACAGGTCAAACTTCAAAGATTTTCCTGGATGTGGGTGCTCAAGTTGTAGGTCTCGATATTTCAAAAAACATGCTTGAACTTGCAAACGCAAGATACCCATTTTTTCATCATCTGGTTCAACATAATATGGATGATCCTTTTTGCACAGTAGGAGTTACTCCTGAAAGCTTTGACACAATAGTTGCAAGTGGTGTGCTTCATTTTGCTAAGGATTTACCGTTTACTTTGAACGAATTAGCAGTAGCACTTGTTCCCGGGGGTGTGCTTTCATTTACGTTTATTCCCAACCAAAAACGCAAGTTTGGTGATCTTACCTATTTACATGAACCTTCGATCGTTCTAAAGATTTTACAAGACCAAGGGATGATCATACTTGATAGTAAACAATTTGTTGCCTATCAAGATAATGGGAATCCAAATGATCCTGTTGAATACGTATTAGTCACAGCTCGAAAAAAGGGGGTAAAAAGAGAAATTCCAGAGAGACTTAGAGCGCTGTCTCGATCTGCCTGTGTAGATCGTCAGCGTATTTTTAATTTGATACAATCTCCGCTTGCTTGTGGCCCGACCATGACTCGATGGTGCAATATTGACAACTTGAATCTAAGACAAGAAGTAGATGTAATGAAAAAATTTCTTTTCGATAGGTTTTATTCTAATCATAACATCTTGCTTTCTGACTTTCCTTTGCCTACTCTGACGGCAAATAATGCTAGAGTAGGTCAACCCGGTTGTGATGTATTAGCAATTTTTGCTCACCCAGATGATGAAGCGATTGTAGGGGGCACCCTAAGTGCACTAAGCATGGCCGATAGAAGCATTCAACTTTTAGTGGCAACAAATGGAGGTGGTGGTCGCAATCTCAATGAGGAGAAAAATCTTGCACAGCTACGTTTGACTGAGCTTAAAGAATCGGTTAAAACGTTGGGTATTGACGGATTCACTCTCCTCGGTTTTCCTGACCTAGGAAAATTCAACGATAAAAACCGTTCTTTGCCGGTGACAGTATTAGATACCTTAAAATTATGGGGTATTGAACCGTTGCTTGAGTCCCTGGTGCGCCAGATTCGAAAGCATAGGCCACGTATAATTCTTGGATTTGAATCATCAAGAGATTTTTTCTATTCCCTCCATGGTCACCATCTTGCTTTGGGTTTAGTCTCAGCAATTGCGTTTTACCTTGCTGCAGATCCTCGGGCTTTTCCCGAGCAAAATCTATCTCCTTGGGCTGTAGAGGACATGTATGGGATCGTCCCTTTTGAAACACCTTCAGAGCGCCTTACCATTGTTAAAGGGGATTTAGCCAAAAAAAAGGCCGCTTTTTCAGCTCATCGTAGCCAGCGCTTCACTCTAATGGATAATCCACAGATGGATTTTCCAGATTATTGGCACCTGGTTCAAGCACGCAATGGAGGTGGAGTGCTGGAAGAATTATTGAAACCACCTAAAGTTCAACGTATTGCTCATCTAAAATACGCTATCTCAAGAGCTGCCAGCGAAATAATACATCCAACCGATCCTATAGGAATTCTCTACGGACAAAGAAGCATACCTGAAGTGATTGCAGATATTCATAATCGCATCTATCCGCGTGAGGAAATAGTTTCTATCCTTAAAAACCAACAGATAGCGCGTGGTTGTAACGACTTAAAAGTATACAAAAACATCGCTAAAATTTTAGACCCAAAAACGATTTTGATCGTCACCGGGCAACAGGTAGGTATTCTTGGTGGCCCCCTTTACACCCTTTTCAAAGCCTTGGAGGCTATTGTTCAGGTTAAAAAAATTGAACAACAGGGTCTGTCTGCAGTTCCTTTATTCTGGCTTGCAAGCTATGATACCGATCTAAAGGAGGTCATGCAGGCTAATATCATCGGTTCTACAAGCAAATTCAATGCTAACTCTGTGGAATTTACCACGAACAAACATCCGGTGGGTAGTCTAAAAATTGGATCAAGAATTACAGAACTCCTGAATCATCTTGAACAATCGGTGGTCAATACCCCTGAAAAAGAGTCTTTGATATCCGACCTTCGCTCAATCTACAACAACGATACTACGTTTACTCAAGCTTTTGTGAAATTGATGGGTAAATTTACTGATCAGCATGGTCTAATTTTCCTTGATCCCAGTCATCGAGATTTTGCAGCTCTTACACGCCAAATTATCGAGAAAGAACTTTTCGATACCTGCTCTTCGCAGACTGCAATAGAGGTTTCAAACACTCGGCTTCAAGCTCTTGGTCATAAGGTGCTCATTAAGAATAAAGTCAGCCGCCTTAATGTATTTTTCATTGATAACAACGGCATGCGCGTTTCATTGAGACGTGCCCAAAATGGGTGTTTTGAGACTGGAGGTATACCCTGCAAACTTGAGGAAGAGGAAATAAGTCGTATCCTTAAGGAGGAACCTGAGAGATTTGTTCCAAGTGCGCTACTTCGACCTATTGTGGAAGACTTTGTATTGCCAACTGCAGCTTATGTGGCAGGCGCATCTGAACTTGGCTATTTTGCACAAATTGGGGGAGTTTACGATTGGGTCAAAGTAGCCAAACCTTCATTAGTGTTGCGCCCTTCTTTAAGTTTTATCTCAAGTTTTGAAGATAAAAGAGTTTTTGACATTACCGGAAAGTACGTTGAAGAACTCCTTAATGGAGGAAAACTAACAGAAGAAGTCGGGTGGGCAGGTCTTCCCCAGCCTTTAGCGAAAGCCTATAAAAATCTTAGATACCAGGTTCTCGACGCCCCTTTATTCCTGAAAAAACTTAGAAAATGCATCCTGCAAAAAAAGGGAAAAAAAGCTTGGGATCTTGTAAAAAACCAAAGCCTTATTTTAGCTTGTTGCCTAGAGGAAATACGACATCAAGCAGAGATTGCGGGTAGTAAAAAGTGCCAAAAAGAGGTAGAAATCAGTCTACCAATATTGCATACCTGCTATCGAGTTTTTCTAAAAGAGATGGTCAAATCCAAGAGGAATCAGGGACATATTCCCTCTTTCAAAGCGCTTGGGAAAGGGGTAAATATCCTTAGGCGCATCATTGATCAAGCCCTTAAATTAGGCCGTAATCGAGCTTTCGAAGTAAGGGAAATAATCCACCGTCTCCAACCCGGGGGGGTTCTTCAAGAGAGGGAGATGACTGTCGGACAGCTTTTTGTTGAAATGGGGCCAAGTATAGCTGATACCTTGTTGCAAGTGTTGGAATTACGACATTTTGATCACACACTCGTTGTATTAAAAGATAAAATTTTTAAAGAAAAACCCCATAGATCTTAAGTAAATACACAAAAAATATGATTAAAAAGAAAGGGAATCCTTTGCAAACTCCCAAAGATTTTTCTGTGATCAAATATTTCCAAAATCCTAACCCAATGAGCCTTTTCAGTCTTCAACCCCTCCAAAGACTTTGTGTGGATACAAGAGGTATAGAGAGTTCACAAAAATCTTGGTACAGCGCCTTAGATATTTCAAAAGAACAACAAGAAATCACTATTTTTCGCCCATTAAAAATTGCTTTGTTGAGTCTAGGCTGTATGGGAGGAAGTGGCTTAGTTGCAAGAGTAGTAGCTAAAGGCTTAGCAAAAGCTGGTCACAAAGTTTCGCTATTGACAACACAAAACTCATTTTTCAGTCGAGAGAATTTAGAAGAGATTCAGCTAATAAACGTTAGATTACCCCTTTTTCCGATTCAACCCGAAGATGATTGGTTAGAGCCTCTCAAAACAGATCTAGTGGACTACTTACGTCTTCATGAGACAGATGTGATTCATGTGCATTATGTTGCGGGTCTTTTAGAGGCTGCTATTAGCGCTCGAGATATTCTTAGGAACGAGGGGGAAAAGATATCTGTTGTAGCAACTATGCATGGCACTGATGTCTCCATTTGGGGGCATAACCAACAAACATTTTGTTGTATGAATGAATCAATACAAAAGAGTGACGGGGTTTCGGCTGTATCTTATGTGCTTGCAAATCAGGCCCAAAAAATTTTTGATCTTAAAATACCCCCTAAAGTCATCTCGAATGCAATCGACTCAACCTCATGGAACCCTTTACGTTGGTCTAATCTTAGAGCTAATTTAGGTTTAAATACAGAGATACTTATCGCTCATTCATCTAACTTGCGGGATATAAAAAGACCTCTAGATATTATTTTGACTTTTTTTAATATACGTCAACAAGGGGTTGAGGCAAAACTTATGGTCATTGGAACAGGTCCGATGCTAGATCAAATGAAACAAAAAGCATTAGATTTAGGAGTACAGGATCAAATTCTTTTTCTGGGAGCAATTAATCATGATAAACTACCCGAATACCTATCGATAGCAGATTTATATCTTATCACGAGCAAAAGCGAGGGATTCTGCCTGGGAGCTTTAGAAGCCATGGCTTGCGGTGTACCGGTAGTTGGAACTCTTTGCGGTGGGCTTGAAGAAATCCTGGCGAATGTGGATCTGAATTCTAAAGGTCAATCTAATTTATTGATGGGGGTAGGCGATACACTTGGTCTAGCTAAGACCTCAGTATCCCTATTAAAAGATCCGGAGCGTTATAGACGTGTCCAACAAGAGTGTTTAAAAACTGCACACTTAAACTTTAGTCGCCAAAAGCAAATACAAGAATACGTAAACCTAATTGAAGAGGTGTGTATTAGGGGTAATTGATCGCATAAAAATGCAATCGAGAGCTTATTCATCGATTTTTGAAAGGGGCTATTGTGATTAGAACGCAACATTTAGCCCCTTTTACCATTACAAATTGCCGTTAGCCCCTAAAATGGATTAAGGGATTTGGGCAATTTGAAGAGCTGCAACCCTTTTTTCGATCGGTGGATGGGTGCTGAAAAGTTCCATAAAGCTCTTTTTCCCATTACACATAAGGGCAGCTACAGATTGTGGCGTTTCCTCTTTTTCGATGCTGGCAGAGGTCTGTTCGAGGCGTCTTAGAGCACGGATCATCTGTTCTTTGCTACTCAAAAGGGCGCCTCCTAGATCCGCTTTATACTCCCGATATCTACTAAAGGAGCAAAGAATAATCGATCCAATCGCCATAAAAATGGTATCTAGTACGATTCTTGATATCAGATAGACGCCAAAATTTTGCTCTTGACGTCCTCTACGTGCATGCATAGAAATCAGCTGGGAGAGAATATAGGATAAAAAGATTACAAAAGTATTCACTACCCCTTGGAGAAGAGTCATAGTGACCATATCGCCATTTTTTATGTGTGCGATCTCATGGCCGATGACGGCTTCAAGTTCCTCCTCATTGAGTTTTTGCAAAAGTCCTGTTGAGACTGCTACCAAAGAATTTTTGGTTGTAGGTCCGGTAGCAAATGCATTAGGCGTAACTGAGGAAAAAATACCGATTTCGGGTATTTTACCAAGTCCTGCCTTAAGGGATAACTGAGAGACAATTTTTTTGAGTAACAAACCCTCACTTGAACAGTCATAAGGGGTGATAATTTTTATTTTCATCGCCCATTTTGCGATAGTTTTAGACAAAGCTAGAGAGATAAAGGCTCCAGTCATACCATAAACGAAAAAAACAAAAAAAAGGGCTATAGGCTGTATTTGATGTTGCTGCAAATATTTGTTAAGCCCCGTCAGCGAGAGGATAAAAGAGGCGGTAAAACAAATAATTAAATTTAATACAATAAAAAGGAAAATGCGTCGGAAAGCTTGCATAATTACCCCCATTAGGAAGTTTTCTCTAAAATACCAGCGTTTAAATAGGCTGAACGGTTTTAATTTTTGTAAATTTTAACAGAAAAATGAACTTAATT
>CAYFOX010000040.1:3607-10304 GCA_964344875.1 uncultured bacterium | reverse complement strand
CTCATCGTGGGAGAGGGGTTTTAAATATTTTTCGGTGTAGAAGAGAGTAAAGAGAACGTGATGTCATTATGATGAAAGGAGCGGTATATGGGGTCTAAAGAAAAAAAGCGTAAGGTGTCATTCATCCAACCCATTTGCCACTTTAGATCAAAACCTAGCCCCCCCCACTCCAAAGGAGCGGTCACTCCCCGATAGTCGGAAGAGTCCTCAGCGATCATGATCGCACCTGGAACAATCTCATGCACAATAGAGTTTAGGTGCTTGAGCATCTCTATTGCCTCTACATCTGTATTTCCTCCATAACGGTTAGGAGACCACTCCCCTTCCGTTCTACCATAGTCCAAATAGAGCATCGAGGCGACGGCATCAAGCCGCAACCCATCAACGTGCAACTCTTTTAACCAGTATAAAGCACTTGCAATCAAAAAGTTTTTGACCTCCACCCGCCCGTAATTAAATATCTTGGTGCCCCAATGTGGGTGCCACCCCCTTTTAGGGCAATCGTGCTCGTACAAATGTGTTCCGTCAAAATAGGCCAGAGCATGCCCATCGTGGGGAAAGTGGGCACCCACCCAATCGACAATTACCCCTATTCCCTGTTGATGAAAAGCATCCACTAATTCTTTAAATTGCTCTAAGGTGCCGTAACGGGATGTTGGAGCAAAATACCCTGAGCACTGGTAACCCCAAGATTCATCAAGCGGATACTCTGTTATGGGCATGAACTCCACATGGGTATATCCCATTTTTTTGACATAAGGGACCAAATGGTCGATAAGACTTAAATAGGTTTGAGCCTCTTTATGAAATGATCCTAAATGGACCTCGTAAATGTTGATTGGGGAATTTCTAAAATGGTGGCTATGCCTTTTTTGGATCCAGTCTCGATCCTTCCAGACATAGCTTTGCTTATCAACAATTACTGCACTAGGTGAGGATTTATGCTCGATTTGACAGGCAAATGGATCGAGTTTTTCAAATACCTCGTAATTTGCGGTATGCACTCTAAAAAGATACCTAGAGTACAAAGGGAGATGGGGAATAAAGATCTCAAAGACACCCGTCGTTCCCAGTTGCCTCATGGGATGCATTACGTGATTGAAGTAGTTGAAATCCCCAGACAAAAAAACACGTCTAGCGTTTGGAGCCCAAACAAGAAATTTTACTCCTTGAATTCCCTGGTGAGTACAGGGATTGGCACCTAACATTTTATAGAGTTCGTAATGCACCCCCTCATTAAAATAGTGGGCATCTTGTGGACCTAATGTCGGCCAAAATGCATAGGGGTCGTGACGATCACCCTCAATGGTGTAATCGCTAAAAGTTGCCATACATGGGGTGGGATATTCAAAAAAAGGGGAATCCCCCAAACGGCTCGCTTCAACTCTAGAATTTTTATAAACAAATGAAAATGACTCATATCCGGGGCGATAAAAGCGGATGCAATTCTCTTTGGGGCCGAGAAAGGTATGGGGGTTGCGATAAAAATTATCGTCTAAATTGATCAAGAAATGCGTACTCCCCTTTTTTCAAGGAGATCGTGTCACAAGAGACCTTTTGAGCATTTTGCATTTTATGATCTTTGCGTCTTTGCATCGATAGAAACTTTTTTCCA
Source organism: uncultured bacterium (assembly GCA_964344875.1). Classification (GTDB taxonomy): domain Bacteria; phylum Chlamydiota; class Chlamydiia; order Chlamydiales; family RGXB01; genus RGXB01. The sequence goes on along the minus strand of CAYFOX010000040.1, from coordinate 8,689 downwards.
AAGTCCAGTTTCCATTCACCCTCATGATGGGCTTGCATCACGACCCTCTTAACCTCTCTTTTAGACCATTCCAGGGTAATGGTCAAATGATTTGCAAAAAGGCGCATTTTTCCCGAATCCAGCCCTTTTGGAAGGGTGGGAAGAAATTTCAGCTCTCTTCCCTCCTCTGCAAAAAAATAGCTACGAATCGATTGGTAACCTGTCTGTAAAGCCATCGAGTTTTTAAAGGAGAAAAGATCTTCAAAATGGTCAAAATAGTACTCTTTTAAGAGTGCAAACTGAAGCTTTTCAGCTGCTCCCGGCAACTGGCCTAGAGAAAACCAGGTGGGTAAAAGTTGCTCAAGAGGAATATTTCTGCCATAGGCCTCAATATCGATTTTTTTGTGCGAACCAAGATCGAGGATTTCTCGCGGTGGTTGGACTAAAGGGGGTTTCTCAAAAGAAAACTTCGTGCGTAATCCATCGAAAATCCCCTGGGTAGAGATCACATAGTGCCTCTGCTTACCCTCTTTTTTGTGATTGATCCGAATCTGGCCACGCTCAAGCTCAAGCTGAGTACTCATGGAGGCACGATCCAGAGGGGCCTCGAAAGGGTAAACAAAATCCTCAGACTCGATAGAAAGATGGGAAATAGAAAAAATTTTATCGGTGCTGGGGACTACAGCCTTCAAACAGGACCGACGTGAAAAGGGGTACTGCAACTTTTTAATTTGAAACCACGACACCGATGAGAGCCTCTTTTTGATTTTCGACTATTTGAATTTTGACAAACTGATTTTTCTCTAAAAGGGCTCCCTCAATTTGCACCGGGAGAAAATTTTCTGTATGGCCAAAATTATGAGATTCTACAAGGACCTCAACAATCTTGCCCACGTAAGGTTCTCTCTGTTGACGGGCCAACGTATCGGCCGCTTCAAGCAAAGTCTCCTTTCTTCGCTGGATCACCAAAGGATCAAGATGATTGGGCATGCGCGCAGCCAGAGTGCCCTCCCTTTTTGAATAAGGGAACATGTGCACCTTTAAAAACCCAACTTTGTTCATTACTTCTAAAGTCTCTTCAAACTCTTCCTCAGTTTCACCCGGAAACCCGACGATAATATCCGTTGTAAAGGTAAAGGTGGGGATCGCTTTTTTCAATCGATCAACGGTATCGAAAAATTGTTGCAAGGTATACTTTCGTCGCATCCTTTTTAAAACGGTGTTCGATCCGGATTGTAAAACGATATGCATTGAGGGAACACAGTTGGGGGAGTTTTTTATCACCTCGATCAATGCGTCATCCACCTCATCCGGATCAATAGAAGAGATCCTTAATCGGCGCACCCCCTCGACAGCGCTTACGGCTTGAGTCAAAGCGGAAAGACGCACAGGCTCCTCCCCAGATTGGGGCGCACCATCGAAATCACCGATGTTAATTCCCGTTAGTACGATCTCGTGAAATCCATTTTTTACAACCCCTTTTACTTCGTCCAAGATCGTTTCTAAACGCCTGGAGCGGGAGCGACCCCGCACATAAGGGATAATGCAGTAAGAGCAAAAAGAGTTGCAACCGTCTTGCACTTTAACAAAAGCTCTCGTGTGCGCCTCGAACCGCTCAATTTTAAACTCGGGAATCTCTTGATCAGGGAACGCGAACTTTAAAAGATTTTCTTTGTCTTTATTTTTTACAACCCCGGCCACGCCGCCAATCCCCAAAAGAGCAGGGGCCTGCTTTTCGGTCATACAACCCGTAACAAATATTTTAGCATCAGGGTTTTCCCGGTTTAATGAGCGAATTTGGTACTTGCTGCGATCATCGGCCGACTTAGTCACGGTACAGGTATTGACAATACAAATCTGAGCTTGCTCCCCCTCATGAGCCTCCTCATAGCCTAACGAAAGAAGTTGGTCTCTAAAAGCTTGCGCTTCGTACTGGTTAGTCCTGCAACCCAAAGTCGCTATTTTAAACCGTTTTTTTTCCATACAGGTTGCGATTATAGCCCTTTTGTTGAAAAAAGTGCTAGATTTTAGACATCCAATAGAGTAAACTCTGTAGCCATGGACTTTCAATCAGCAGTAATAGCATTATTTTTTATATTGAATGGCTTAGGAAATATCCCCTTATTTGCCGGTCTATTGAGCCGCTACCCCGAAGCACGCCAAAAACAAATCATTGCACGCGAGCTGATCATCGCGTTCATTATTTTGTTGAGTTTCGCTTTCTTGGGCAAAGAAATTCTTGGAATTCTCGGCATAGGTCGTGGAGTTCTTGAAATTTCTGGAGGGTTGATCCTTATGATCCTTGCTATTGGAATGCTTTTTCCAAAACCGCAAACTGTAGAGGCTATCGAATCCGAGCCCTTTATTGTCCCGATGGCGTTCCCTTTACTAGCGGGTGCCGGAAGTATGACTAATGTGATGGCTCTTGGTGCCAATACGGACAGCGCGCTCAAGTTACTTGGGGTAATTTTTGCCGCTTGGTTTTTGACTGCATTACTTTTGATTTGGTCCTCGCAATTAAAAAATTTCCTTGGAAGCAAAGGGATGGTGGCTTGTGAAAAACTCGGTGGGCTCGTTATTGTACTCATTTCGGTACAGATGCTCACTACAGGTCTTGCCCGTATCGTCGCCGATCTCTTTATGCTCCAACTTAAAAGTCCAACAATTTGATAGGTACGTTCGATGTCTAAAGTTTGTGAATTGACACAACGCCGCCCTTGTAAAGGTCGAAGCTATACCACACGTGGTATCGCAAAGAAGAAAAAGGGTATCGGTATTAAAATCACAGGGAAAACGAAAGTTCGTTTTGAGCCCAATCTACAAAAAAAACGTTTCTGGGATGAAGAGTCCAAGACTTTTATCACTTTGCGCGTTTCCACAGCTGCGATCCGCACAATCGAAAAGAAAGGCCTTCAAAAGGCTTTTAGAGAAGCAGCAAGAGCCTAATCGACTTGCTTCCATCTTGGTTATTAACCCCTCTATCTTGGGTGAAAAGAGGGGTTAAACTGCCCCTGGTTCTTTCTGCGCTGCTCCTTTTCAGCCTAAGACCTTATCTCAACACCCCCACAATCCCTTCCCCCTCCTCAGCTATTGAGATCTACTCCAATCAGACTTTTCACGACCTGCAAAAAACTCTTTACTATCCGATCGAAAAAGCCACTAAAAGTATTCTAGTCTCGACTTTTGGGGAATTCGAACCCGAACTGATGGAACTACTAAAAACAAAGGCTTTAGAGGGGATAAAGGTTTTTGCCCATTATGACGCGAAATCTTTTCCAAGACTCGAGGAAAAAGCTCTTGGTTTTCCTTCAAAAGGGCACAAAGTCTCAGGATTAATGCACCAGAAAGTGCTGATTGTCGATGATAGTTTTGTGTACCTAGGTTCTACGAATTTCACCTATGCGTCCTACAAAATGCACGATAACCTTCTCGTGGGATTTTATTCCCCATCGCTTGCCGAAAAGATCCGGTTGCAATTAGAGGATGCAGCCTATCCTTTTTTGATCGAGGAGGATTTTCGCTCAGGTAGATTTTGTTTTTTCTCCTTGCCTGGTCAAAAACGGGCAGCTCTTGATTCTTTAATATCAAGTATAAACATGGCCAAAGAGTCTATTCAATGCCACATCTTTACCTTTACACATCTTAAGCTATGTGATGCGCTGGTAAGCGCTTTAAGACGGAATGTTCGCGTAGAGGTGACTATCGATAAAAAGAGTCGCAAGGGTGCCTCAAAACAGGTGATGGAGCTTTTGACTAAAAATGGGGCTATCATCAGAGAAAATAACCATAAGGGCTTAATGCACCATAAGATGTGCTTAATAGACGAAGAAATCTTTTATTTTGGGTCTGCAAATTGGACAAAATCTGCATTCGAAAAAAATAGGGACTATCTGGTTCGACTAGATCACATATCGGGTGACTTAAAGCCTCAACTCATACAGCTTTTTGAAAAGGCTAAGAAATTTCAAAAACCTTAAACTCATTGCCCCTTTTTCACAGACTTGTTAAAGGTAAGTTTATGTTAGATCAGATATTCACCATCCCTTTTGTCTCCTTAACGGTTACTTTTATCCTCTTGATGGATGGCCCTGGTAACATCCCCATTTTTTTATCCGTTTTAAAACAATTTCCCCCTAGAAGGCAGCTTATTATTATAGCCCGGGAACTTGTGATTGCCCTCATAATCATGTTTTTTTTCGCTTTATGCGGTAGCTACGTACTTGGTCACTTGGGTATCCAAAATCCTTCTATTCAAATTGCCGGTGGTATCCTCCTTTTTATTATCGGATTACAAATGATCTTTTCTTTTGGTGATATTCAAAATCCTAAATTAAAAGGGGAACCCTTTATCGTCCCTTTAGCAGTACCTATGATTGCAGGCCCTGCTGTTTTAGCGGCAATTATGGTTTTTTCAGAAAATCCCGAGCTCAAAAGTGTTCTTTTGATTTCTATTTTTTTGGCATGGATCATCACTACTTTGATTCTCTTACTTGCTTGCCCCCTAAGTAAGCTGCTTGGCGAAAAGGGACTTTTAGCATTAGAAAAACTTATGGGATTGATTCTTACCCTCCTAGCTGTACAGCTTTTTTTGGATGGTTTTTATTCCTTCTTCAACAGCTAACAATATCTCGATTAATGGCTGTTTTTAGGGTATACTCGTGCTCCATTCGGATGAATTAGATGCTTCAATCCTTACTACTGACCATTTCCTACGACGGAACCGATTTTTTTGGATGGTACTGCCCAAAAAATCGCAATCTAAAAAACACGCTTGAAAAAGCACTTGATTTGCCACTCTACCAAATTCTTGTTGCCTCCAGAACCGACAAGGGTGTACACGCCGAAGAGCAAAAAGTGGTTTTGCTTTTAGACCTTAAGTTCACTCACCTTGTCCCCGAGCTATCGACAATCAACTCAAAACTTCCTGGAGATTTACGGGTTTTATCCCTTGAAAATTGTCGCCCAGATTTTCACCCCTCCTTAGACGCTAAATCCAAAGAGTACCAGTACCATTTTCATCTTGGAGAAAAACACCCCCTATTCGAGCGCTACAGCCTCTCGATCAAACCGATCGAGATTGAGAAAATTCAGGAGGCTCTCCCC
>CAYFOX010000040.1:0-3597 GCA_964344875.1 uncultured bacterium | reverse complement strand
TTTTTAGGTAAAAAAAATTTTAAAGCGTTTGAGGGATCTCACCATCAGCGCCTAGATCCTTACTGCACAATTCAGGAAATCCTTTTTGAGCAAATCACATCCGATCGCTATCTGTTAAGCATTCGGGGCGACCGCTTCCTTTACCTTATGTGTAGAAAAATTGCAGGTACCCTCCTTTATTATGGATATGGTAAGCTTTCCCTAACACCCCTACAAAGGGGGCTGGAGGAGTTGCGCCCCAACGAAGTAGGCCCTACTCTACCGCCAAAAGGACTTTTACTAAAAAAAATTCACTATGATCGAAACCCTGTATTCGCTGTATAAAAAAAAGCATAACATCCTGTTAAAAACTCAAAAACAGATCGACGGGATACGTCACGCCTCTAGAGTCGCAGCAAAAATTTTAAATCTTTTATGCAAAGAGGTTAGACCCGGAATCACCACAAAAGAGCTAGATCTTTTATCCAGAGAGCTGCACAAACAATTTTTAGCTGTACCTGCGCCGCTTGGGTACGGCCATCCCCCCTTTCCTGCCTCGATTTGCACATCAATCAATGATGTAATCTGCCACGGAATTCCCGATGACCGACCCCTACAAGAGGGCGATATCGTAAACATAGATGTGACCTCTATTGTGAATGGTTACTACGGCGATTTAAGTAGAACACTCGTTGTTAAGCACACCTCCAGTGACGCCTACAGAGTTATTGAAGCCTCCTACAACTCTTTGAAAGCGGCTATATCCGTATGTCGTCCAGGAGCAAAACTATCGCAGATTGGAGCCGCGATTCAACAAGTCGCAGACTCTCTTGGTTGTTCTGTTGTACATCAATTTGTGGGTCACGGAATTGGCTGTCAGTTTCATGAAGAGCCGGCTATTTTCCACTATGCGAATAAACCCAAGGTTGAAATTCTTATGCAACCTGGCATGACATTTACTATCGAACCCATGATCAATCTGGGAATGAGTGATGCTATAGTGGATAAAAAAGATCACTGGACCGCGCGCACAATCGATGGATCTCTAAGTGCCCAATTTGAACACACCATCCTGATTACCCCTACAGGGCATGAAATCCTGACTTTGATAGATGCAAAAGAGGCCTATGAGGGAATTCCCGATCTTTTCATAGATCCTAAATCAAGGTAAAAAATCCTATTGCTGCGAGGATATAAGCAACGCCTGTTTTTCCCTTACACGGTAGCGATTCAATTCATCCACCATGTGTTTTACCTCATATCGGCTGTAGGAAGAGGATTTGTACACCTTTAATTCGCTGTTTACAACTCTAAATTTTTCCTTCATTTCCAACAGCTCCTGTTCAAGGCTCACAGTCGTCTGCTGCATGGAGTCTAACAAAAATTTCTCTTTCTCTAGTGCAAGTTCCAAATTTTCGATCTGATTTTTTTCCATGAGAAGTCTTTTCGAACTCTCATCAAGCTCGACATACAGTCCACTTAGGGAGCTTTTTACATTCTCCAGCTCATGCTGATGAACCTCTTCAAGCTTTGCTTTTTCAGCCTCAAAAGCTCCTATTTGGCCCTCATAAGAGCGCATTTTCTGCGTAATTTGGAGTGTTTCCAAACCAAAAAATATCGCCACCATCCAGGATAAAGAGATGGAGCCTAAGGCTAAAGCAAGTTGTAAAGGGGCAAATTTAGACAGATGTGGCAAAACGAGGAGCGTTAAAAAAAAAGGGCCCATCAAGATCCAGACGTAAATGCGCTCCTCTTCAGGGTAAAATGCAAACTGTCTTAACCGGTTCCAGGCCCTTCTCATAAGCGCATTCAATTTTGTTTCCTTAAAGACTTTTATCTTGCCTAATCTCAACGATGACTTTCAAGAGAAATTTAGCAAAAAAACTATTCAGCAAAAAGATCTATCAGCTCTTGTATAAATATCACACCCTTTTCCATCTGGTTAGCACTAAATCTCTCCTTAGGTGAGTGGATAAAATCTTCCCTTAATCCCACACCTGCAAAAGCCAAAACAGCACCGCTGGCTCTTTGTAAATGGGATGCGACAGGGATACTTGCACCTGACAAGACCGTTTCACATGGCTCGGAGGTAATTTTTTCATAGGCTTCTCGCAGGTGTTCAACGAACGGTTCTTTAGGATCTGTATACGAGTAGGTTCCTCCAGAATATTTATGAACCACCACCTTCACGTTTTCGTGTTTGACAGATTGCAAATAACGATCAATTTTATCGATCAAATCAAATCCCTCCAAACCGTCAACTGTTCTTATCGACATTTTGGCGGTCGCTTTTACAGGGATGATTGTTTTTGAACCGGAACCCAAGTGGCCCCCAAACATTCCGTTGATCTCCAAAGTTGGCAGGAAGTAGTTCCTCTCTTTCGCTGATACTCGGTCTGTGGAATATCGGGCAAATGCACCAGTTGGTTCGTGGAAATGGAACATCTCTTTATCCTCTTTTGACTTGGTGATCATTGTATCGTAAAAGCCGGGAACAAGGATTTCCCCCTCAGGACCTAACATTTTAGATAAAAGGAAATTCAGTTCGCTTGTAGCGGACCGGGCTACTCCCCCATATAATCCGGAATGCATATCACTATCCCCTGTCTGGACTTTGATATCGAACGCAAAAACCCCCCTTGTCCCGCATGTCACGGCACCTTTGTTTATCGAAATCATATCCACATCAAAGACTAGAAGATAATCGGCCTTAAGAGCCTCTTTTTTCTCATCGATAAGTGCGTAAAGGCCACGACTGGAGGACTCCTCCTCACCCTCAATGAGAAATTTAATGTTCAGGTGGTCAGGAAGATTTTTATACAAAGCTGAAAAAATACAACTAAGCTGCCCTTTATTATCCTCAGCTCCCCTTCCGTGGTACCAATCTCCTACTTTTGTTAGTTCGAACGGCGGTGTTGACCACTCCTCAAGAGGCTCTACGGGTTGCACATCATAGTGTCCATAAAAAAGAAGCGTTTTTGTCGCATTCTTCCCTTTGTGCTCAGCAAAAACAGCGTCGACATCGGTCTTTGTAGTCCATCGCTCTGTATGTGAAAAACCTATCTCTTGAAGAATCTTCTCGACAGCTTCAGCGCCCTTTTTTAAATCTTCATGATGCTCAGGCTTTCCAGACACCGTTGGAATCTTTACCAATTCGGTTAAATAACGTAAAGCGCGCTCCATATAAAGTTCTCCCAGCCAAAAAATATTAAAAAAAGATTATGCCAAATTAAAAAAAAGAGCTCAAACGGTTTTGAAGAAAGGGAATTATAATTGTTAAAAAGCTCAGGATGTGAACGCCGATTGAGCTGTTCTAAGGAGATGTTGTGCTAAATTTTTATCCCCTTCAAAGACAAGGTCCACATGCATAGAACCGCTACCTCGGGGTTTCTCGCAGGTGATCAAAACGTAGCAAATCGTGTTGTCATCGATATTTTTTGAGATATTAGCCAGAGCCTTGGCCTTATTTAGGGGGGGCAGACTAGTCAAATTTTTCAAATTTTTTGTCATAACTAAGGCTGTTTTTCTCTTGAATCAATAAGGGTTCATGGATGCATAACATCTTTAGAAAACCCCCTTAGGCGGGGTTAGTGTCCCATACCTAGTGCATCTTTAAGG
>CAYFOX010000039.1:9331-10452 GCA_964344875.1 uncultured bacterium | reverse complement strand
GGGGTTAAGGTCTATTTGTCTTTAGACAATAAATTTATTAAATACACCTTTAATCTTATTAGAGGTGTATTATTTTTCGTGCTAAAAAGTGTATGTAAGACCTATATCACCCATATTTACAAACATATTTCCAAGTTTAACAGTCCAGGAACTTGTGGGTGCATGGGTTGGATAGTCTGTGGATCCGTAGGTTAATTTTGCAGGTGTAAGGTATAAAAATCGGTATTCGCCAGTTAGTTTAAAGTGCTCTGTTACGTCATACGTTAAACCCAGTTTCCCTTGAGCTGCAAAAGTCCAGGCTGTGGCTGTCGGTTTTGTATTGAAATGGTTGATTCCCGGTTCTGCAGGGTCTATTTGATAAGAGGAAGCATTGTAGGAGGTCAAAACACTTGTTCCAGCTGCTGCTCCCAAAAATAAACCGAGGCCTAAATCTTCATTTTTGGCGAAATTGCACAAAAAACTTCCTAAAAGGGCGCCTCCATTTATTGGGTAGGTTGAAATAAATGTCGCGTAACCTGTATTGAGATAGCGGCTGATTTTGGTTCCGAGGTAATACCCCTCAAATTCGGTGGCAAATCTTAATCTGGAGAAAAAATGGGGTTTAGGGCTGTGGTTTTCCCATTCGGGCCATAGGTACCCGATTTGTACTCCTACCATACCAACACCTGCTGTCTTTCCCCCCCCATAGGCAGAAACATGGACGGTACCTCCTTGGCTGGCAGAACTGTACTTTGTCGTGGATTGCGTAAAATTACTAACGCTAAAACCTCCACCTCCACCAAAAGCACCTACGTAAAAGCAACCTCTTCTGTCTGTTTGCTCTTGGGATTGAGATACGTCTATCGAGGATGTATCCCCATTTACGCCGTTTAATCCTATCGTTAAAAAACCTAAAGTTACAACTGTAAATATCTTTTTGGTAAGCATCATTTTCCCAATATCTTCGCAGTCTAACTCATATATTAGATATTTTTTTTTAACAAGCTTGATCGGAAGTTTATAAGGGGTAAATTTTTAAATCGATTGGCAAAAAAAAATTTTTTTCTAAAAATGCGAAAACTTAGTTTTAAAGTACGAGAAATAACCTTCATTTTGGTATGACAACTTGATCAAATGGTATG
>CAYFOX010000039.1:8440-9321 GCA_964344875.1 uncultured bacterium | reverse complement strand
GCAAAAAAAAATTTTTTTCTAAAAATACCACAAATTCAAACCCCTTAATTTGCATTTATGAAAGCTTACTTTCTTTTCTTTTTTTTCCCTCTTTTCGGAGCAAGCGTTACGATCGATCCCATCCACCACTCATTACAAGTTTCCGGATGTATCCCTTTGACCAAGGGGGTAGAGCCCATTTTTTTCTATTACACTGCACTGGGCGCTAATCCCCACCTTAAGCTTGAAATCAATGCAAATCTTACAGAGGTTCGTTTTCAAGATAGCTGCGGTGGTTTTTGGAAATTCGGGCGTAAACACAAGAAAAACCCTTTTTCATTAGACCCTAAAATAGCGCAATCCTTATCAAATATAGGAACTAATTTTACCTCTTTTTCCCATCCTATGCGTGTTTTTATTGAAGCCTATAAGCATAGCGAAGTACAGGTTTATCTACCTAACGGTATGAAACGGTTTTACACTTTAGAAAAACAGCTTGAGGAGGCCTTTTTCAATAAAAACCGCTTTTATCAACTTCTCCTACGAGAAGAAATCCTCTCTTCGGGGATGGTTTTAAAGTATGAATATGCAGCGGGGAGTTTAAGTAGAATTTCTCTTTTTGCTCCTGATGGAAACCATCTTATCGATACGGTGCAATTTCACGATCAAGATAGCGGAATTATTGCAAAATGCTATGGCAAAGAGGTTCTTTTTTACCAGCAAACCGCCTCAGGATACAACCTATTTCAAAATGGTCTTTTTTTAGAAAAATTCAGTCGACCCTACGAGGGAATTAGGGGAGCTTACGAGACTGCAAAAGGGGATTATCATGAGTTCACTCAAGAAAATGAGACTATCACTGAAGTCTATCTCAGAGACGGACACAAAAACCTTTTTATTTC
>CAYFOX010000039.1:8194-8430 GCA_964344875.1 uncultured bacterium | reverse complement strand
AAAAAAAATGTGTTTGAGAATATCCACCTCGTATTCGACAGTAAAGGATCTATTCAAGTGCTGGAACACGACGGTTTTAGAATTCTAAAGGAGTACCAGTTAGATAAAAAAAACTTCCTACTTATCGAACAAGAACTGGAGGAAAAAAGGGGAGTATTCTCCTCTTCAAAGGAGCTTTTTTTAGAAAGGGTCCAAAAAAACGCCAACCTATACCAGATTTTTTTTCATCATCCTAC
>CAYFOX010000039.1:7442-8144 GCA_964344875.1 uncultured bacterium | reverse complement strand
TAGTAAAGGAGTTCTTATCGAGGCTCAATCTTTTACGTATGAGGATTTTGATCTAATCGAATCTTGCCTGTATCAAGATACAAATAAAGATAGTTCGACCGCCTTAGACTTTGACGAAAAAAAGGGGAGTATACTTCAGGGAAATTTAGTCCAGAAGATCGTGAACAAGCTTTGTGAGGTTAATGGGGTAAAAAAGGTCCAAAAAAGGGAACTCTCTAACGGAATACAGGAAGAGTACTTTTTTGATTCTTTTGGTCGCGAGATTGAAGTGCAACTCTATTTAGATAACAACCTTTTGAAAAAAGAGCAGCTTGTATATGACTTTTGTCAAAGAGTCATCGAGCGCTCTGAGGAGTATGGGGGATCAAATTGCAAAAAAACTTACTGTTATCGTTTCAACAAAATAGGGCTCTTGGAGCAAAAACTTCTAAAAACCCCAACTCGAACTCTAAGCTCCACCCTTTACTTCTACAACCCCGTCTACGATCTTATAGAGGAGTGGTCTCTAAACGGATTGGATGAGATCCAAAATAAAACCTATACCACGTATGATACCCACTCAAGACGGGTTAAACAAACTAATGACTTTGGTGAAGGTGTTGCATTTTCTTATGATACCAACGGTCAAATAGCAGCTCAAATCGATCTTTTGACCGGAATTGAAACCTGTTTTTCCTACGATTGTAGGGGGCTTCTTATGGA
>CAYFOX010000039.1:0-7432 GCA_964344875.1 uncultured bacterium | reverse complement strand
TGGAAACTGCCACCCAAAGGGGATCAGAAAAAATTACCTATGATCGCCACAAACAACCCATCGAATGCCATGATATCCGTGGCGGCGTAAGAAAACAGAGATGGAACAGTCACGGGAAAATTGTTGAAGTCTCTCTAAGCAAAAGTCCCGATGCGGTGCAAACAATTCGCTATAAATATGATGCTTTGGGGCACCTGCAAGAGGAGATAGATCCCTTGGGAAATCGTATACGGTATCGAAATGACTTTAAAGGGAATAAAAAATGGATAAAAATGGAGGGTTATGAAGCAAAGTTTTCTTACGATCGTTTCGGATTGATGACTCAAAAGCATATTCAGGAAAAAAAAATCCAAGAGGATTTCCATGATCCTTTAGGCAGGGTAATCAAGACGATATTAGAGGGTAAGGAGACTTTTTTTACTTACAATGGGTTTGATATTGTCGAAGAAAATCGATTCGATGGAACAAAAATTTGTTATGTTTATGATGATGCTGGATTGTTGATAGAGGAAACCGTTCACAAAGGGGGGACTAAAGTAACTAAAAAAACTACCTATGACGCTAACCAAAATCCGGTAAAGATCGAATTCGTTGAAAAAGGTCAGATTATCTACCGCATTTTTGATAAAAAAAATCGTTTGCTTGAGGAGCGTATAGAGGATCAAGAGCAACGGGTTTTCAGTCACAAAAAACATTCTTATGATTCTTTAGGAGCTTTGTGTGAGGTTAGCTTTTTGATTGATGGAAAGTGGTCTAGCACAAAAAAGGAGTTTGATATTTGGGGTAGAGAGACCGCTTTCATCGATCCATTGGGGAATAAGACCTTTTTTCATTACGATACCTGCACATCCTCTGATGGCATGAAATTGGAAAAAAGGGTCAAAATTTTTCCAAACCGAACTAAAGAGGTGCAATTCATTGATCCCTTCCATGAACTGGTCTCTTTTTGTCTATATGATCCAAGCGATACTTTGATCAAAAAAGAGAACTACAAAAGGGACCTTAAGGGGAATCTTGTAGAACAGGAGCTCATTTATCAAACCTTAGAGGGGGAAAAAAGCCAGGTGCTCACATATACCTTTGACAGCACCTCAAAACTTTTAGAAAAAGTAATCGATGCCAAATCGCTTAAACCTCAAATTTTCCAATATACCTACGATGTGAAAGGGCGGGTAAGCGCTTTCAAAAAACCTTCGGGCACCGCTATTTTTACCACCTATACCGATTTTGACGAGATTGAGAGGATTTTTTCCTCCGATGGATCAGTCGATTATAGATACTTTTATGATAGTAGGGAAAACCTTACGGAAGTAAGAAATAACCTCACGGGGCAATCGACTTTCTACACCTATAATCCTATCGGCCTCGTAGTAGCCGAAGAGCTTGAAACCGGACAAATTACACGCATCGATTATGACTCTAATCTAGAAATTAGCGCATTTCATTTTTTGGATGCGGGTTCTCTTTATTTTACCTCAGGTTCTTTTGGGGTGAAATCCCTTACTAGGGAAACACCAAACAAGGAGCAAATAGAGTTTTTTTTCGATAAAACACATGGAGGGGATGCGCTTAAAAAAATAGAACTCCCTTTTGATCTGGGGATTGTGGAATTTTTTTACGATCTCGATGGTAGGCTACAAAAAAAGGTCGACTTCAGCGGAAGCGATAGGATTGAAAAAAAGAACTGTTTCGGTTCTGCTTTGAAAAGGGGCTGTATCGATCCTTTTAAAACCTATACCCAACATTATAGCTACAATAGTATCGATGAGCTCGAAAAATTTTCCGATGAACCCCTGGATATCCTTTATAATGGGGCTGGAGTACCTGAATTTTTTGGGGAATCAAAAGTCTACAGTGACTCAAAATTCCAAATAAGAAATGCTCATGGGTGCTTTTTGCATTACGATCCTCAGGGTAATCTTTTTCTCAAAAAGACCCAACTGGAACAAAACAATTTCGCTACGATGCCTTAGATCGTTTAGTAGAGATAGATTTTGAGGGGGAAAAAATCCTTTTTTCCTATGATTTTAAGCACCGGCTCATACAGAAAAAAATCCTCACAAAAAGAAAAAAGGAGACGATCAACTACATCTACCAAAATCTCCATGAAGTGGGGGCTATACGCCAGGAAGATAAACAGCTTTTGGAGTTTAGAACCCTTTTTCCTCAAAAGGGACAAAAAGGGGGTTTAACACTTATGGTTGAGACTCCTAATCATCTTTGCGTATCTTGCCATGATATTTTTCTAAACCTTGTCGGGCTCTTTAATCCCAAGAGCGGGAAATGGGAACACTTTTCCCGTATTTCCCCTTTTGGAAAAAAAACTACAGTGATTCAAAACATCGATTCCCCCTGGTCTTATAAACAGGCGAGATATGTTTCTGAAGCCGATCTTTTTGTTTTCGGCATGCGCTATTATGATCCAAAGATGCATCAATTTGTTTCAAAAGACCCCCTTGGGGAAATATACGGACATTATGGACATCGTTTTTGCAACAATAACCCTTTAAAGTACGAAGACCCCTCTGGCATGGCGCCTATCGACTCTATCGAGGTAGATCTATCAGGAGTAATCCAGAGTTTTTTAAACCACCTTTACGAGGGAAAACAGCTTACATGGGATAGTATCATGGGTCGTTCCAAAGGGGAGGTCTTTTTCCCCCTTGAGGAATTTTCAAAAACTCTATTAGCCACGGGCTCTTACCTTGCAAAAACCTTTTGGCAATTTTTAGAAAAAGAGCGTACAAGCCTCGACAAAAGAACACAAAAAGCCTTTCGAGAAAACCAACAAGCGCTTTTTGAAAAAAAATCCCAGGCGCCTCTTTTTCAAGAGGGGTGGCACCCCCTGGTACATAAAATCTTTCCCGATGGGTTTTTTACCTCTGCTATGAACGGCCAAACCTATGATCTATTTACCAATGGTGTCGGGAATTCTCTTTTAGAGGCTAAAGAGTCGGCTAAAACGGTAGCAAATCATCTCCAAAAAGAGGTCTTTTTGGTTTATAATACCTCTATCTCTTTATTTCATGATGTTTATCGAGCAGCAAAAAACAAGATTTCAAGAGCGAAAGGGGACGTGGTGCACCTTCTGGAGAAAATTGCCCACAGCATCCTAGAGGACCCGGCTAAAAATCTGCGCATTTGGGCTCATAGCGAGGGTGCTCTCAATACCGCCCTTGCCTTGGAGCAGTTCCCGGAGGAAAAAAAAGAACGACTGATTGTCCACACTTTTGGTGCAGCAGAACTCATTCCCAAATGTTTTGGGGGAAAAGTGATCAACTTCGTATCGGACAAGGATGCGGTCAGTATGGGAGCCAACATGCATATTCTAATGAACCACAGCCGAGAAAAAACCACGATTTCTTTTACCCAACCTATTAAAGGGATCACGATTCCGGTACATGAAATCCAAAACAGCCGTTCAGGGCACTGCTATAATATCGTTTTTTTACGCTCCAAAAACACCATAGATCATTTCTTTAAAGGGGAATCCTACCAGTGGGCCCTGCAACTTGCACAAGGATATGAAAAAGCAGCCTAAATCAACAATTCCAAAAAGGAAACTTAATTTAGCGAATTTTTTTACTTCTTCTCCTTATCAGATATGTGAACTTGGTTCTCAAATATTGGTGCTTGGTTGATTCTATCTAAGATAAATCTACAGCCCCCATTCTATCAAGACCCTCTTTAATGTCATCATCAGGGACTGCGAAGGTGAGACGAACATATCCCTCACCTTCACTCCCAAACGCAGTACCTGCTACAACAGCTACGTTAGCTCTCTCTAAAAGTCTATCCGTGAACTCTTGAGAGTTTAAACCTGTACCGGTAATGTCTGCTAATACATAAAATGTACCCTCAGGATAATCACATTTGATACCCTTGATTTGGTTTAAACCTTCTACCATCATATTTCTTTTTTTAAGCAAAATTGCTTTTTTACGGTATACCCAATCTTGGGGACCTGTCATCGCAACATAAGCAGCTTTTTGAATAAACTCAGCAACATTTGTAATAGAATCTTGAAGGAAAATATTCAGCTTATCAATTACAGGAGCCGGGGCTATCGTCCATCCAATTCGCCATCCGGTCATCGCCCAGGTTTTCGAGAAAGTATCAATAATTATTGTTCTGTCCTTCATTTCCGGTATCATAGAAATACTTTTATGGGGTTTGTCATAGGTTATTTCAGAAAATATTTCATCTGAGATCACCATAACATGCGGGTGTCTTTGAAGCATTTCAGCGATTTCCCCAATATTATTCACTAATTGTCCGTTAGGTCGTTGAGGTGTGTTAATAATGAGCAGCTTTGTTCGTGGAGAAATGAGTTTTTCCAGTTTTTTTACATCAAATTGCCAGTCTGCTTTTGTTAGCGGAACGTGTTTAATGACTGCTTTTGTAAATTTTGCCCACACCTCATCGGGTGGATATCCTGGATTCGGAAAGATTACCTCATCACCGTCATCAAGAAAGGTGAGTAGATTCATTGTCAGTGAGTGTTTAGCACCTGCTGTAACAATTACCTCACTAGGGGTGGTTGGTCTGTTTCTTTCCTTTGTATATTTATCTGCAATAGCTTGTCTAAGTTCGTCAATTCCGGAACCTGGGTTATACCTGACATAACCATTTTTAATAGCTTTTATGGTTTCATTCAGAACATGTTCCGGCGTATCAAAATCGGCTCCTTGATAGTCTCCCTTTTCAAAATGAATAATTCTTTTTCCTGTGCGTTTTTCTTGTTCTTTCGCAATTCTCATACTAGCCCACTGCTTAGGTAAGACAAAATGTTCAGTTCTTGAGCTAAATGGGAATAAGATCTCTTTATCATCCCTTTTCATCATATCCTCCTTTGAATGTAAATCTATGAGCTAGTAGGCGAAAGGTTTTTTTATAAAAATTATTAAAAAAACAAACACACTAGGATTTGCGATTTACCTTAAAACTGATTGTGGTGGTAATGGTTTAAACTGAATATCTCTTAAAAATCCCAAAAGGCAAAGTTTAAAGAAAATAGGAACATGTGCTGGTTATTCCGTAAGGTATGAGACCATACGGTATCTGTCCCTAAATCGCGCAGATTCGCCGTAAGATCTCCATACCAGTTGTAGGAGTACTGCATATCAAAAATCAACCAATCCCATTGAATAGGAAAACGGGCGCCAGCACCCACTTTGGGACCCGCAAGAATCTGATTGAAATAAAGACTCGATTGAGGCTGGATCCCCCTTGAATAGGAAAGGGCAGAGTCGTTTTCCAGACCTAAGGTCCAGCGACCGGCTGAAAATCCTGCCAGACCATAAATGGCGGTTTCGTCAGCAAAAAAACCAAGCTTTACTAGAGCGCCTCCAAGTAGAGAGTTTTTAGCTTTGATTACATGATTGGGGATTCCAATCGAACTTGTAAGTAATCCTATCATTTGGTCTAATGTATCGTAGGCTATATTCCCTTCAAGAGCGGCGTAACCCACTCCAAATCGGGCATCAATTCCCAAACAACCGCCAATGATTCCCGAGGTGCTTCCTGCATCAAAGGCTACTGTATTCACACCCTGCTGTGCAGTGTATCTTCCGTCAAAAGCGGCAGGCCCTCCCTGGACACCGATATAAACTGTTCCCCCTTTTTCTACATGTTCCTCATAATTACCGCTTAGTACTCCCCAAACTGGCAGAGCAAAAGTGCAAAGACATCCCCAAAAAGCAGGTTTGAAAAAAAGTTTCATGAGTATACCGATTAATCTATTTTCAAAAAAGTATAAACCTTTTCAAAATTTTTGACTAGAATTGCGCAAGATCGCTCCCTAGAGGTGTCAAAAACGTTATAGGATTGTTTTGCTTCATTAAAAAATCGGCGCTCTACAAAATATATCCAATTATTTATTGACAGATTGAGCTTTTTTTCATTTTATAGTCTTATGAAATGGATCAAAACAATAATAACATCTCTTACTTTACTCTTCGTTTTTGGAACGTACGCAGTAGCGCACTACATCTTCAAAAAACGCGAAAAAGAATCCTATGAAGTTTTTTTTCAAAAAGAGGAAAAAATAGCACGAGAAGTTATCGGCTCTACTTTTGTTTCAAACACTATAGAGCCAAACTTGAATCAGGAGAGGATTAAGGTTTTGGTTGTAGAGGGGGGAGGGGCTAAAGGGCTTTATGCACTTAGGATTCTCAACTATTTAGAAAAAAGAACGGGTAAACCCATATCGGAACTTTATGACGTCATGGGAGGAACCTCGATCGGCTCATTATTGGTAAGTCTTTTGTCCACCCCAAAAGACGGGAAGCCAAAGTTTACAGCAAGGGAAATCCTGGATGTATTTTCTAGCGTAGCCCACAGTACTCTAAATCCGAGCTTTGGTCGAAAACTCTTGACGGGTTTTGGAATTTTGTCTCCCATACTGAACAACCAAAAATACATACAAAAGCTCGAAGAGGTCTACGGTCATATCCGTCTAAGTGAGACATTAAACCACTTAATCCTCTACGGCTTCAACTACAATTCCAATAAATTGATCGCATTTGACAACAGGGGATCCCCTTTAAACTACGCCGATCCTCTCCTTTACCAACTTATTGGAGGGACAACTTCCCCTTGGGGTTTTGCTCCGCCAAATAGACTGATTTTCAACTATGAACATAATCCGCAATACATCGGCGATGCGGCGCTTGTTCTCAACAGCCCCCTTTTTGCAATTATTTTGGAAGTTTCAAAAATCTATCCCAATAAAAAGCTTTTAATTACCCACATCACTCTCAGCCCCAAAGAGCTGGAATACACTACCGATTTTAATTACTTCGAGGGGAGTGCTATAGCTCTTAAATACCTTCGAACTTTCATTGGAGAGGCGAGAAATCAGTTGATTCGTCATTGGATAGATATTTTGTCAGAAACAACCATCTATAAGTTCGATAATCTTCTTGAAGTGGGAATCAACCAAAATAACGAATGGAGCAATATTGACTCTCTTGATTTTTCGGATAGAAATCTTAAGAAAATCGACAAATTTGCTAGGCATATCCTAAATGTAAATAAAGAGGCATTGGATGCGGTAGCGTCCGAGCTTATGAACGACTGATGCTATACCAAAAATCATTTAATAGGGATGGTTTTACCCAAAAAATATAAAGGTTTTTGAATAAAGATGGATATCCGCCAATTTCTTAAAATTAAAGTTTTTATCTTAATCTTCATAGGTGTATCGATTGGTTCCTTTTATTTAGCGCATCGGATCTATCAAAATGAAGAGATATCCTCTTATGAAAATTTCTTTAAAAATGAAGAGAAAATAGCACTGGATATTTTAAAACCGCTATGGAGTGAACCTAACCCAGATGTAAATCTTAATCAAGAAAGGGTTAAAGTTTTAGTTATCGAGGGGGGTGGGGCTAAAGGTCTTTACGCACTTAGAGTTCTTGATTATTTAGAA